>CAZUZO010000154.1:0-6992 GCA_964624765.1 uncultured Thiotrichales bacterium | reverse complement strand
TCTTAGCCGCTTATCGATCAGACCATGACTAAGAACCGTATTATGATTACTGGCGCTAACGGGCAATTAGGAAGCGAGATCCGGGCGCTTGCTGCACAGTATCTCGACTTGGATTTTATTTTTACCGACATCCACGACCTGGACATTCTCAATGTAGTGGCCGTGGAACGATTCATCGCCACAAACGGCGTCGGTATCATCGTTAATTGTGCGGCCTATACCGCAGTCGACAAAGCCGAGTCAGAGGTGGCATTGTGCGAACGTATCAACCGAGATGCGGTTGGCAATTTGGGCAGAGCGGCCACTCAGAATAAAGCTCGAGTCATTCATGTTTCGACGGACTATGTGTACAGCGGCACCCATTACCGACCGTATGTGGAATCCGATACGGTGGCGCCTACATCGGTGTATGGCATGACGAAACTACAGGGTGAACAGGCGTTGATGGCAGTAGCCCCGGCATCGCTTATCTTCCGAACTTCTTGGCTTTACTCAACCTATGGCAGTAATTTCGTTAAGACCATGATACGGTTGGGGGCGGAGCGGGAGGCCGTGGACGTCATATTCGATCAGATCGGCACGCCCACCTATGCCGCCGATTTGGCTCAGGCCATTTTGGATATTGTGCAATCGGGAAAATTTGTACCAGGCATTTATAATTATTCCAACGAGGGGGTATGCAGCTGGTACGATTTTGCAATCGAAATCCATAAGCTAGCGGGTTTAAACTCTTGTAAGGTGAAACCGATCGAAGGCAGCGAATACCCGATGGCGGCGGCACGACCTTTCTACAGTGTCATGAACAAGAAGAAGGTAAAAAATACATTTGGCTTGGAAATCCCGCACTGGCGAGACGGCCTGCAACGCTGTATGGCACGCTTCAAGCAGCTGACCTAAGAAGCTATTTTACACATGTCGCAAGCACCGGCCGAGCAATGCGCACGGCGTTGACGAAATCGTTTGCAACAATTTTGAACAGCTTGTTTGAAAACCATGGTGGGAGGGGACAGTTGATGCAGTGAACTCATTGTGCCCGCGCCTGCCAAACACTAGGTAGGCCGCCAGCCTCGGCCTTGATGCCGATGGCTTGGGCCATGGTTTTGGCAGTTTCATTGCGAGCCGCTGGTTTTCGTCAAGGGCAGAAGCACCCTTGCTGGACCCGGGAGGCCAGCAATAATCCAGAGGAGGTTATCACTATGCATGAACATGTGCGGCGTTTTCAACAAGGTGGCTTGCCCCGCATCGGATGGCCGGAGCGGATCATGGGTGCGCTCCTAGGGGTGCTCGTGCTGCTCGTCGCGCTGGCCTTTGGGGTCTTGATCTTTGGCATATTGGCCGTCGCGGCGCTCGTCTTGGCGGCGCGGGTTTGGTGGTGGCGGCGACGTTTGAGAGGATTGGACAGGACGCATCCGGTGGTGATCGAAGGCGAGTACCGGGTGCTGGAGTCGTCGCCCCGCGCCGATAGCTCGCGAGGCGGCTCGTCGCGGGCGCGATAAGCAGGGTGGGCGAGCCTTGCCGTCAGGTCGAAAGACTCTACCAGCGGCCCTGAGAAGCTGTATTTAACATTACCGCGAGCGCCTTGTTTTGCCGTCACCCACAGCATTCGAAGACAGCCTCTAAGAAGCTGTTGTAACAACCACTGCGCTTGGTTGCGCGGCGGCTCGCCACCCTATGTGCTCCCTTGTGCACTCCGGTTGTGACTTACCCACTCCTTGGGGCTCGCCCCTTCGGGGCCCGCTTCCAGCTGTTCAAAATCGTTCCCGACGATTGTGTCGCCGCCGTGCGCCTTGCTCTGCCGGCGCTCGCGACACTTTAATAAAACAGCCTCTAAGGGTCGGAGCTGAGGGGATAACCTTGTAAGTTAGTAAACTTTTCAAGGGGTTGCATTTTATTCACAACTGGGATAATGTACATCCGTAGTTCCCCGTATGCTGGTGCGGGAAATCCCGTAGACCCTAGCCCGGGTCTCGCAACAATAACATGGGCACGGATGCGCATCTCACGCATTAGGAAATGCAAGTGGTGGGAAGCGTTATGCCGAAGCACATCGTTCGACTCCTCCTCGTCCTCGTCGGAGCTGGCCTTGCCTTCTTTGGCCTTCGGGCTGTGTTCATCGATCCGTCCTTCGGACTCTTTGGTCATTACCGTGCCGACTCCGTTGCCGAGGTCGCCGCGTTCACCCCGCAATATGCTAAGGATCCTTCCTATTGCCGACTGTGCCACGTCAAGCGCCATGAAGAATGGTCTGGCGGTCGGCATCAGATGGTGACATGTGAGGTATGCCACGGTCCGGCCAGAGATCATCCGGCTGCGGGGAAACTGCCGCTTCCTGAGTATTCCCTGAGCCTGTGTGATGTGTGCCACGAGGCGATGCCTGCGCGGCCGGCTTCCCATCCGCAGATCGTTTTAACCGAGCATTTGGGGGGGGCAATGGGGCCAGCCCAGTGTATTGCCTGCCACGACCCTCATTCCCCCCGTATCGCCACCGAAAGGCAGAGGCCTGAAAATGAAAGCACAACAAGACAGTCTCTCGAAGGAGAGCGTGCAGGGAAGCCCACCAGCTGAACAGGCGAGGTCGGATCGACGCGAGTTCTTGCGGACTCTGGGCCGGGCGGTTGCCTACACCGGGGCGGTAGCGGGGGGGGCTAAGGGCGCCCTGGCCGCCATGGCGGAGCGGCCAGCGTCCCCGGTGCCAGACTATGACTGGAATGCCCACCGGTGGGGTTACGGCGTCGATGCCAATCGTTGCATCGGATGTCTGCGATGCGTCCAGGCCTGCAAGTACGAAAATGATGTCCCGTGGACCCACAGCCATTTTCGGACCTGGGTGGAGCGTTATGTCTATTTGGAGGGTGAGGCGCTCCCGCGAATCGACAGCCATAGTGATCCGCGCAACGTTGCCGCCGCCGTGGCCCCCACCGATTATCGTTTCGACAATCGGTACCAAGGCAAGAAAGTGGTCAAGGCCTTCTTTCTACCGAAGATCTGTAATCAGTGCGCGAAACCTTCCTGCGTTAAGGTGTGTCCGGTCGGGGCAACGTACAAGGCACCTGATGGCGTCGTGTTGATCGATCATGAGTATTGCATCGGTTGCGGTTACTGCGTTCAAGCGTGCCCCTATGGTGCCCGCTATTTCGACCACAATAAGGGCGTTTCCGACAAGTGTACCTGGTGCTACCACCGCATCACGAAAGGCATGCAGCCGGCTTGCGTGGAAGTGTGTCCGGTGAATGCGCGTATTTTTGGGGATCTCAACGATCCGGGCAGCCCTATTCGCAGGTTCATCGAAACCCACCGTGTCGAGGTGTTGCACCCTGAAACGGGCAATATGCCGACGGTTTTCTATGCGGGGCTTAACCAAGAGGTGGTGTGATGGACAGCTGGCTCCCTGCAACCCGCTTCACGGGGTATGTTTTTCCCAATGAAACCGACGTGCTCTGGGGCACTCTCATCGTCATCTATCCCTACCTGACTGGCCTGGTGGCCGGTGCCTTTATCGTCTCGAGCTTTTACCATGTGTTTGGCATGCAGCAGTTCCGACCCGTGGCGCGCTTTGCGTTGCTGGTGGCGCTCGGGTTTTTGCTGTTCACACCGTTGCCCTTATTGTTTCATCTTGGTAGCCCGGAGCGCGCCTTCAACGCCGTTTGGACACCCCATCTCACGTCCGCCATGGCGGCCTTCGGCTATGTGGCGGGCTTTTATTTGGTCGTGCTGTCATTGGAGATCTGGTTTTCGTTTCGAGCCGATATCGTGGCCAAGGCCAAGAGCACAAAGGGTTTTCTCGGGATCTTTTACCGCGTCCTGACCCTCGGTTCCTATGACGTCTCAGAGCGAGCCCTGGCTTATGACCATAAATGGGGGCGCGGATTGGCGATCATCGGCATTCCATCGGCGGTGATCCTCCATGGCTATGTCGGTTTCGTCTTTGGCTCCCTCAAGGCACGCGACTGGTGGTCTTCGGACCTCATGCCGGTTATTTTCTTGTTGTCGGCTATGGTGTCCGGGGTGGCCATGTTGATCCTCCTCTACGTGATCGTTTGGCGGGTGCGACGTATCGAAATCGATGAGAACTGTTTGAGTGGGCTGGCCCGTGCCATGTGGGGGTTTTTGATTTTGGCATTGACCCTGGAAGCGTTGGAATTCGTGAACAAGATCTATAAGGATCACGCAGGCATCGAGACCATTTGGGAGTTAGTAGGGGGGCCATTGGGATTTAGCTTACTCATCCTACAGGTCAGCATCGGTTCGCTCATTCCATTCCTGATCCTGACCGCATTGATCGGCTTCAAGGTCAGCGGTAAGCCCTTCTTGACCGGTGTCGTCGTGTCCGCATTGCTCATCCTCATCGGGGTGTTGGCCATGCGTTGGAACGTGGTCATCGGGGGGCAAGAGCTTTCCAAGACCATGAGAGGTTTGCTGTACTTTGATGCGCCATTCTTGGGGCGGGAGAGCATCTTGACCGCAACGCTCTTGTTCGCGTGTCCTTTCGTCGTGCTGTGGGTTCTTACCCGCCTGTTTCCACCGTGGGAGCCTGATGAACGCCGGATCCCTGTAGAAGGTTAACAGGGTCGATTGGCAGGACAGCTTTCTAGGGGGGCATCCAGTGAGACGCTGTTTCAAAAATGTCGCGAGCGCCGGCGGAGCAAGGCACACGGCGGTGACGCAATGGTCGTGAACGATCTTGAACGGCTGAAAGCTTGCTTCGAAGGGGCGAGTCACAACCGGAGTGTACAAGGGAGGACACGAGGATTGCGAGCCACCGTGCAAGGCAGCTCAGGCAAGCGCAGTAGTTTTTGAAACAGCTTCTGAAGCGTATGCCATTCTCAGGTTGTATGAGATGTGGCCCCCGGCTCTCCGAATGGCCCAGGCCAGATTTAGACTGCCTGAACGACACGTTGCTGACGGCTCTAGACACCGGACGTCAATTAGTCGAATGAGACCACATCGAATCCGATGGCGTTTCCCGCGCCGATCATGATCCGATCTGCTGTCACTAAACGTCCCACACCTAAACGCTGGGCGATGCTTAGGTGTAGAGCATCTAATGTCCTCAGAAGATATGCGGAACCAAGGGTCAACAAGGCAAGCGCGCCTAGAACACTTTCCTCATCAATCGGGTGCCGAATCAAGAACCCCTGACTCATGTCATCCTGGAGAGTGGCAAAAATCTCCTGCTCGATTTCGCACGAAATTTCCTGGTTGCGTCTTCGCCTCGCAAGCAGACAGCGCATTTCAACCACAGTGAGCGTGCTAATGTGGGTTTCAGGTTCAGCCTGCATCCACGCGGCGAACTCTTCGGACCGTGCTTCGTTAAGATACCATTTCGCCAGTGCGGAAGTATCGATGTAAGCCGTCACTAGCGCGCATCTCGATCGTTACGCACAAGGATTTGGCTTGGCATGGAAAGCCGCTGCGTCTTGGCCCGTAACTCGGAATGGCTCGGTCTGGTTTGTAAGCCGGAGATAGGTAATAAGCGAGCGATTGGAACGCCGCGGCGGGTCACAATGATTTCTCCTTCGCTCTTGACCAACTGGTCAAGACTGCCCAGCTTTTCCCTCATCTCACGAATATTGAGCTCTCGCATTCACGTTTCACCTCGGTGTGCCACAAAAATTAATATTGTAGCACAATTAACGTTCAACTTGAGCCCAATACCGACACAGCGCATCGGCGTAGGGCGTGCTCGTCATGTGGCACAGAATCCAGTCACCGCGGACAGCACCAGCCAACACCACGGCGGGGCGCCGCTTTGAGCGAAACGACGAGTCAGAGAGGGGAAACGAGATAAGGACTACCGCGCCGGCTGCAGAGGGGATGACGCCGCGTGCGTCTCCGGCCGGTTCCAATTCTCTGCCAGTGCCTCGTCGGTGGAGTGTGAATGCACCGATAGCCAGGCCGTGATAGACCGAATTTGTTTGAGCCTCTCTGCCTTGGTGTTGGGTACTGAGGCAGCATCAGGTGGAATGGGGCGTTGCGACCCGTGATGCGCTGGAGTACTTTAACATGCACCGTGGGGCGATTGTCAGGGGGTGCTGTCATTGTTTTCTAGCATGCACGCACAAGACCGACCGACAGTTTACCAACAACTTGAAGCGCTGCCGGAGGGATTGACTGGAGAAATCCTGGACGGGCAGTTGCACACGCAACCGCGCCCGAGTGGTCGGCACGGGCGCGCGAGCTCGATACTCGAAGACGCGCTCTTTGGCCCTTACGATCGCGGGCGAGGTGGCCCTGGGGGCTGGTGGATCTTTATCGAACCCGAGATCCACTTCAGACGGGATCTGGAAGTCGCGGTCCCGGATCTCGCCGGCTGGCGCCGGGAGCGCATGCCGGTTATTCCCGAGGGCCATCGTTTTGAGGTGGCTCCCGACTGGGTTTGCGAAATCCTCTCCAAATCGAGCGCTAGCAAGGACCGCGACATCAAGATGCCGATCTACGCGAGGTACGGCGTTGCCTACGCCTGGCTTGTCGATCCCTTGGCCCGGACGCTGGAGGCGTACGCCCTTGAAGGCCGGGCTTGGCGAAAGATTGCCTGCCATGCCGAGAACGACGAGGTCACCTTGCCGCCGTTCGATGCCGTGACGCTGGCCATCGCAGATTTATGGGCATCGGCTGACACCGGGCTCGTCGAGTCTCCAGAACTCCTCGAGAGTGTACGTCTTGACCAGAGGTGAGGTTCGTATCGCCGTCATGGGAAGTCTCAGTCTGGCATGCGCATCATCGAATAATGAGGAGCCAACGGGGCCCTGTCAACAACTGCCAATGTTGCCCATGGATTTCCGCCAACGCCTACAGGGATTGGCCAGCTGGGGGTATTGGCCTCCCCAGAGCCGACTTCCACAGAAGGCCACTTGTGCCCCCAAGCAGATCACGCCGGTACGGTGTTCATGTAACCCCAGTTGCGCCGTATCGGGGCCCCAACCGAACACTCGTTTCCCTTGGCGGGCATCGCCCCCACGGTATTTCAGCGCCATGGCCGCCTGAGAGGTTGT
>CAZUZO010000153.1:0-7064 GCA_964624765.1 uncultured Thiotrichales bacterium | reverse complement strand
CGCTCCTCCTTAGCCCACCATCCCTATCCGGCGACGAGAAGGCGCTCGGGGGAACAGAGTAACTATATGAAAAAAAACATTTAACCTGATTCCGCAGTGACCGGCGAGGGCGGCGAGAAACGCCTCACGGTCAATCCCCTGGTGCATCGAGGAGCGGACGCCCTTGATTGGCATGAAACTCGCTAAAGTTATTACCAAAATGGGAAATCTGTCGCGCTGGGCTTACACCGCAGCATCATCCCAGCCGAGCATCGCGTTGCACTGGCGTGTGAACCCGAGGCCATCCCCCACCCCCCACCACGACAGTAGGAGCCAACCATGGAAATTTCGCAAATCGATCCGCAGCTCTTTGACAGATCCTCGGAGCCCGATATCGACTCATGCCTCGACGCCGAGAGTTTCTCTGAGCCAGAGTCCTGGCAGCTGCAGGACTTCGCGGACATCGTACCCTACGAGCACACCGCGTTGGACATCGAATCAGACCTCGCCACGGCGTACGCTCGCTGATGTGCCTTGCCACCCGATTGGGAGGCTTTTGGGCGGCTAACGGCTACGATCGGGCACAGAGGTTGTGAAAAAACCTGCTACACAACCCGGGAGCCACGTTGGGCGGTGCTCGCTCCTCGCCTATCGATCCGATAGGTCTCTCGGCTTAGCGCCGTTCGCCTAGCTCGCGGCTCGCTCGCGACGGTTTTTTCACAACTCCTAAGGCAGCAAACCCTCGGCCTCCTGGGGTCCACAAGACCGCGCGTTCCGATCTGTCTACCGGGTCATGCAGCAGGCCTTGGCACAAGCCCTCAGGGTCGACCCTATCGATCCCCCTCGCGGTTTGTGCCGAAGCCATCCTCGCTACTCAATAGACGATGATCGGTTCGCCATTTGTTGGGCGTCGGCCAATCTGCGAAGGGGAATGGCTTGTGCTCAGTGTTGAAGGTGAGAAACAACAACACCTCATAGAGAAAGGCGCTCAGGCTAGCGCCGAAATTCAGCAGTAGCAGGTTCCGCTGAGTGGTGAGCAACACGAAGCCGAACTGCAAGATCGCCACCGCCGCCAACACGATGTCTGCAAGGCCGTAAATGACGGCGAACAGCACCATATAAAAACCGCGGGCCCATATATCGGCTCGACGAATGTTTCGCTTGACCTCCTCATACATGGTCAGGTTCCCGATATCTGAAATCCCGGGTAGGGTTATTCGGGCCATGGTCATCGTTTCGCCAGTTTGATGACCATGGCCCTAAGGTAGCCGACCCAGGCCGCAAGGGACGCCGTGAAGACGTCCCTGTCGGCTTGGGTCCAGCATCCCTGCCGCACACACCCTTGCCGCAAGGGGTGCGGCTGCCGAAGGCTTGGGCACCTACGGTGTGCTCCAAAGCATCTATGGCGAAACGACGACCAACGCCGTTATTTACATCAACCCCGACGGCACCCGATTAAGAAGCTGTTTGCGAAACGTCGCGAGCGCCGGCCAGCCCGACCAACAAGAAAGGCCTCTCGTACGGAGAGGCCTCTCCCACAAGATACCGTATCGCTTGCCGCTATCACGCGCGCCCGGCGATGTCCTCGAGCTGTTTGGCCCGAATGATATGCGTACCCAACGCGGCTTGCTTCGCATTCTTGCCATAGGCGACCGCCATGAGGGTGCTGTAGTAGACGACCGGCATCTTGAACTTCGTCTGATACTTCTGATTGATCTGGTCTTGATAAATCTCGACGTTCATCTGGCAAACGGGGCACGGAGTCACGATCATATCGGCCCCCCCATCATAAGCCGCCTCGATAATATCCTTGATCAGGGCTTGGCTCTTTTCAGGCTCCGAGAACGCGAGGCCACCACCGCAGCAAGATACCTTTTTGTCGTATTTCTCGACCGGCTCTGCTCCCATCGTTTCCACGAATTTGTCCAGATATTTGGGATTTTCGAAAGATTCGCCCTCTATACCGAAAGGCCGGTTCGTTTGACATCCGACATAGCCGGCAATCTTTAGCCCCTCGAGAGGCTTCTTGACGTGTCGTCCCAGCTCCTCATAGCCGAAGTCTTCGATGAGCACCTCAACCATATGACGGACCTTTTGCTTGGCCTCATACTTGAGACCCGCCTCCGCCAAGGCCTCATTGGTCTCCCGCATCAAATCATTATCTTCTTCGAGGCGATCCCTGGTTTCCCGGGCTCCGAGCCAGCAAGCCGCACAGGTTGCAACCACATCTTGCTCCGGATGAACCTGCTCGGCGATCGCCAGATTGCGGGCATTGAGCGCCAAGCGCGGCAGCTCGGAACCTCCGACATAACCCACCGAGGCACCACAGCAATTCCAGTCCGGGATCTCGTTGAGCTGTATATCGAGGACCTCGCACATCGCCTCGACCGAAGTCATGTAGTTAGAACCCGAGGCCAAGCTCTCGGCCGTACATCCCGGATAAAACATGTACTCTTTCTTTGCCATGTCATCCTCCCGCTGTACCGAAGCGTACCGTGCGCGCATTTTCGATCTGTTGAGCTTTTTTCAGGATCGCCTGAATGTCGCTGCGCTTCTTACAGCGCTTGTGTAGAAACGGGACCAGTGCAAACGGATTGAAACGCTTGGTTCTGAGCATGCCCCAACCCACTGGGGCCATCTTGTAGGCTGTCTTCACGCCTTCCTTGAAGCCGTTCATGAAGTAGAGCTTGATACCCAGGATAGCTTCATTGACCCGTCCATTTTTCTCGATGTTGTCCCAAAACATCAGGCCAAACTTCCTGGTGGGCTGCTCTTTGGGCGCCAAACCGAGTCGCTGAGCATAGCTCGCCAGACCGTGCATGATGTGGGTGATCGGTATTTCTCGTGGGCAGCGCACGATACAGTTATAACAGGACGTGCACAACCACATTGATGTCGAGCGCAGGACTTCTTCGCGCTTATTGGCGCGGATCATCATAAATATTTCCTGCGGCGGATGCTCCCAGTGTGGACCGAACGGACAGGATCCAGAACAGACGCCACACTGCATACACATTTTTGCCCACTCGCCTTCCTCGACGTTGGCTTCGACCTCCTTCAAGAAGTTATTCCGATACCGTTCAATCATGGCGAGGTTGAGATCGTCCATTTGCGCTCTCCTAAAACTTGAAGGGACTGAGGCCGATCCGGTCGATAGTCGCCGCCATGTCGTTAATCAACTGGGGAGCCCTGTGAATGTCGGTAATGGCCACCTCAAAGGTACGTACTCGCTCCGTCTCCAATTGCAGCTGTTGCAGCGTATCGTCGATCTTACTCATACGGTAATGGGCCATTTCCGAACCTTTAACAAAATGGCACTGGTAGTTCTCACCTTTCTGGCACCCCATCAACACCACACCGTCATAACCACCATTTAGAGAGTCCGTCACCCAAATCGTATTCACCGATCCTAGACAACGCACCGGAATAACCCGCACAAAAGCACTGTACTCAAGGCGATTCATGGCTGCCATATCCAACGCCGGATACGCGTCGTTTTCACAGGCCAGCACCAGAATCCGGGGCTTCTCCGAAAACTCGTCGGGCATATCAACGGCCTTGATTTGCTGTCCAACGGTATCCACGGAGTAGTTTTCGAACGAAATGACCCGTACCGGGCAAGCGCCCATACAGGTGCCGCAGCGCCGGCAGCGAGACTCATTGAAAATCGGGTAACGTTTCTCATCCTCGTCGATGGCTCCAAAGGGACATTCCACCGTGCAACGCTTGCACTGGGTGCAACCTTCACGACGAAAAGACGGAAAGCTCAAGTCTCCGGAGCGAGGATGGGCGGCGCGACCAAGGCCGGCGTTCTCCAAAGCCTGAATCGCTTTCAGGGTGGCACCGGCAGCATCGTCCACCACCTGCACCATATCCATAGGGCGACGTACCGGGCCCGCAGCATAAATACCGGTGCGCTGTGTCTCGTAAGGGAAGCAGATAAAATGGGAATCGGCAAAACCGTGCATCAGCTGAGGCATGTCTGGACCTTGGCGATAATCCAGGTTCAAGATGGAGGCCACCGGAATTTCCACCTTCGACTCACTTTGTTCGGCCTCTTCTCCAGCGGCTGCCTCGATATTGATCCCCGAGTTGGCCACCATGCCCGTGGCCAGAACCACAAGATCGGCGCGCATGGCAACGTCTTCGTCAAGGATAAGGTCTTTGAATCGGACATCCAGCACGCCGTTTTCGGGCGCCACTTCCTTCACCACGCCCTTAGTAAAGATCACCCCCTTTTTCTGCCCGCTTCGATAAAAATCTTCACCGTTTCCCGGGGTGCGCAGATCCGTGTAGAGAATCGTCGTGTCGATGTCGGGGTTGGCGTCCTTAAAGTACATCGCCTGCTTGATGCTGGTGTTGCAGCAGTGGCCCGAGCAATACGGCAGATGCCCTTCGACCTGGCTGCGCTGACCGGCACATTGGACGAACACCACGTTTTGCACTTCCTTACCGTCGGAAGGACGCTTGATGGGTCCCCCGTTGGCCTCCCGTGCCAAAGCCTCTAGGCCGAGCTGATCCACCACGTCTGGACTCTTACCGAAACCGAGCTCCGGCAACTTGGTGGCATCAAAGGGTGTGAAGCCGGTTGCCTGAATGATGGCACCGAATCGATCGGTGCGTGTGGCGCCACTCTCCGTCGCGATGTCGGAAAAGAAACGCCCCGGCGATCCACTCGTTCGGGTGATGGTGGCATTCAGCTGAATGCTGATGTTGGCATCACTCTCGACAGCCGCTATCAATTCCGCGACCCCCGCCTCTTGGGGATCGGCGTACGGGGATCGCTGCGGGGTACGCCGATGGAGCTTTGCAGCCCACCCACCCAGCTGGCCGGTCTTTTCCACGATGGTGGCACGATAACCGGCCTTGGAGGCTTCCAGGGCTGCTGTTAAGCCCGTCAGCCCACCGCCAACTACCAACACCTCACGGGTGGTGCTGGATTCCTCATGGGGCGAGGGAGAGGTCATATGCTTCACTTCCGCACAACCCATGCGAATGTAATCCGAAGCCATTTCCTGGGTCGTCTCGCGAGCCTCATCCGTGTCCGGGCGAACCCAAATGACACCCTCGCGGAGATTTGCTCGAGTAAGCGCCACCTCTTCAAAACGAAAGGCTTCCGTCTTCGCCCGCCGAGAGCAGGCCGCGATCACAACGCGATTAACCACCCCCGTCTCGATGTCGCTCTGGATACCCTGCACACCGCTGGTGCTACACAGGAAATCATGTTGGCGAACGATACTGGCCTTCCCTTCACGGGTGGCGATCTGTTGCAGCTGGTCGGTATCGAGACGTTCGCCGATCCCACAACCCCTACAGATGTAGGCTCCGATCTTGATTTCTGACACGATGTTACCCCTGGGCCGCCACGGCACTTTGCGCCTTGATATCGGTGCTAACGGGCACGGCAGCTGCCGTACGATTGATAATCTGAATGGCTCTCAATGCACTTGCCGTGGCATTTTGCACCGAGCGGTTGACATCCAGGGCATCGGAAGCGCAGCCCGCTGCGAATATGCCACCATTTGCCTCATCCATCTCGATAAAGCCGTTTCGGTTCACCACCACCTCCACCGGTAAGGCCGCTTTCGGTACGCTCGGTTCCATACCAATGGCCAACACCACCAGATCATGCCGGTTGCTATATCTGTGATAACCCTCGGTATCGACGCCGTGCAGAATCGGATCGCCAGTGGCTTTGTCCTCCGTGATGCTTGCCACCTTCGATTTCACGAAACCAACCGTGTTGTCTGCTCTCACTTTGGCATAGAAATCTTCAAATCGATCGATGGCGCGAATGTCAATGTAGTAAACCGTGGCACGGCCTTGATCCGCAAACTGCTCTCGCACGTAGGTGCTTTGCTTTAGGGAAGCCATACAGCAGATCCGCGAACAGTGAGCGAGATGGTTTCGGTCCCGAGAACCCGCACACTGGATAAACGCAACGTCTCGCGCTTCTTTCCCATCGGAGGGCCGCAGCAATCTTCCCCCCGTGGGCCCAAAGGGATCCATCAGGCGCTCAAATTCCACGCTGGTAATAACATTCGCATAGCGGTCATAGCCGTAGGGTTGGATCTTGGCGGCATCATAGGGGCTCCACCCTGTTGCCCAAATGATGGCCCCGGCTTTTACCGCTATCGTCTCTTCCTGCATGTCCAAGTCGATCGCGTCGTAACGGCACGCTGCTTTGGCGCGCTCTGCATCCTGAGTTCCAATAATGGCCGGGTCGAGCACATAACGTTGCGGGTAGGCCATATTGAAGGGCAGATAGGCACCTTTGCGCTGACCGAGACCGTAATTGAACTCGTTCGGGAACTCAGCTTCAACCGCCTGAGCGCAATCGCCACAAGCCGTGCAGTGCTCGTTGACATAGCGCGGCCGCACGCGCACCGTTGCCGTATAGTCGCCGGAAGCCCCGCTTACGTTCACGACTTCAGCAAGGGTGAGAAGATGCACGCGTCGTTGTGCCTTGAGACGACGCAAATTGATCTCCAGACCGCAGGTTGGATGGCACAGTTTTGGGAAGTAACGATAAAGCTGGGAGACACGTCCGCCGATGGCAGCCTTTTTCTCAACCAGCACCACATCCTTCCCGCACTCGGCGGCCTCCAGCGCAGCAGTCATCCCGCTGATCCCGCCACCGACCACTAGGATCGTTTGGTTCGTTGCGACTACGTCCGTCATGAATCCTCCTCGCTCACTCGACGTCGGGAGAGCGTTACGATGTGCCTACAGGCCTCCCCCTTAAGGACTGCTGAAAACCGGTTGGGCTGTCATACCAGCAAAATGGCCAGCCAGCATTTTGCAAAGCGCCCAGCGAGTTCCGCAAGGGTCAGCCAAAGGATGGGACGGTATGCTAAGGGACTCCCTCATGCGTGCCGGCTACTCACCGCCGCAGACCTTGCTCGGTCCATGCCTCGCAATCCGATGGCAACCTCATCTCAGAGGTTGTGAAAAAACCTGCTACACAACCCGATAGCAGCGTTGGGCGGTGCTCGCTCCTCGCCTATCCATCTGATATGTCTCGTCGCTGCGCTCCGTCCGCCTGGCTCTCGGGCCGCTCGCGACGGTTTTTTCACAACCTCTCA
>CAZUZO010000152.1:2066-7124 GCA_964624765.1 uncultured Thiotrichales bacterium | reverse complement strand
CCACCGTGCGCCTTGCTCCGCCGGCGCTCGTGACATTTTTAAAACAGCTTCTCAGGTGAACTCACCTGCTACTGGCCACTAGACTCCGTACTACGGCAGTCCAAGCGACGGCAAGGTTTTGTCGATTATAGCCTCCTCCACCCATTGCTAGCAGCCGACCCTGACAGTGCTGGTCGGCTAGCGCGCACAGTCTTCGGGCAGCATGGGCGTGAGCGGCAGACGTATAACGTAGGTGGGTTATTGGGTCACCCGCGAGACCATCTGCGCCACACTGCAAGAAGATAAATTCCGGTTGTGCGCCATCGATGAAGTCTTCGACCTTCGCCCAAGCTTCCAGGAAAGACGAATCATCGGCCTCAGGAGGCAGGGGAAGATTGAGCTTCGTGCCACTCGCAGCACCAATACCGGTTTCGTTCGCATGGCCTGTGCCCGGATAAAGAAATCGCCCATCTTCGTGAATGTCGGCAATGAACACCTCAGGATCCGCTGCAAACGCGTAATACATCCCGTCACCGTGGTGGGCGTCGATGTCCACATAAGCCAAACGGCGCAGTCCGAAACGCGCCCGGAGTGTTTCCACGGCGACTCCGGGATCATTGAACACGCAAAATCCTCCAGCTGAGTCGCGGCGTGCGTGATGCAGACCCCCGATCGGCGTGAATGCCCTTCGGCAGGAGCCTCGCATCAGTCGCTCGCAGGCATCGAGGGTGGTGCCGACGACGAAGGAGGCGGCTTCAAAAATGCCGGGAAAGGCGGGCGTATCGCCGTAGTCGAGCAGCCCGGCGCCCGTCTTGGACTGGGCGATCACGCGCTCCACATAACTTCGAGTATGGAAGCGCTGAATATCGTCAAGGGTGGCTTGCTGCGGCTCCAGCACACAGACGGCTTTTTCAAGTCCCTCCTTCAGTGCATGAGTCCAGAAGGCGTCCATGCGATCCGGACCGAACGGGTGACCTGCTCCAAACCCATAACGCTTGAGGTCCTCCCCGATGTAGACGCAAACGGTGTTTTGTGCGCTCATAGCACTGAACTCCTTAGACAAGTCGATCATTATGTCTTATGAGCCTAGGTGAAGGCGATGCTCGGAAGTTATTTCAACATCCAGCACGGTTGGCTCCCAGGCGGCGTGCAGCTCGACACAAAATGGTTCCCGACGATCAGGTTACCGGTCGGGCGCTTGGCTTCCGGATCGCGGGTTGGGGTTGCGCGATCCTCTCTAGGCCTGCCTGGATGCTGCAAGCGCTTGACTGCAAGAAAGCTTTGCATCCCAAGACGCCATTCACTAGGATTCGTCTCCCGAGATGGCGTTGTCCTGATGCTCCTTATGTCCATTCGGGATAGGGGACGGCTGGGAGTCATTCGTGGGCTAAGCTGAATACTGGCGTGCCCCAACTGTGCTTCGAGCCGACGTGCCATTGGGGTTACCTCACCTATGACGCGGAGGGGGAAGCGATGTTGGAGGCCGGGGACCGCGCTCCTGACTTTTGGCTGCCAAATGCAGACATGGAGATGAAGGCACTGACGGATTTCTCCGATAAGACGCTGGTGCTGTATTTCTATCCCAAGGATGATACGCCGGGTTGTACGCTGCAGGCGACAGAGTTCTCCGAGCTTGTCGATGCCTTCGAGGAGGCTGGGGCCCGAGTCGTTGGAATCAGTCGGGATGATTGTTTCAGCCATCAGGCGTTTCGTGACAAATTGGGACTGAAGATTCATTTGCTGGCCGACGTGGAAGGGGAAGCCTGCTTAAGCTACGGCGTGTTACAGGAGAAAGAAAAGCACGGCACTCGCGTGCTGGGGATCGTTCGCTCCACGTTTGTTGTCGATCGGGGAGGCATTATACGTTATGCCCGCTATGGGGTGTCGCCCGGCAAGCATGCCCAGGAGATTCTAGAGGTGGTTCGTAGCGCCCGCTAGCCTGGATAGCGTGGCGGTCCAGGTCCCAGGCGGAGGGAGCGTGACCGTTATCGGTAAGCCAGGGACTGAACATTGCTAAAGCCGTCAGGATCGGTTGCCGATAAGAGGGGGTCAACTCTCCCGACATTTCTAGAGACCCCTAGCAAGCCTCGGTCGTGGAACGACGCGTTTATCCCCGCCATCCGCTGCACCTGGATGCCACCATAACGGTTGGCGGCTTCGGTCCGCGGGCCGGTAAGATTCGAGACTTTTGCGCCGGCGGTATGTTTTTGACACCGCTGGAGCACAGTGCGCAATTGCCGCTGGCAATCCCAGGCTCGGTTTCCACGGGTGATGCTGTCACCATCGAATTTTCTGCTCCCACTGGGCTGCACACAAAACCCTTCGAGCTGCACGCTGTGGTGGTGCGAACTTTCGAGGGAGGCCTCGGAGTTGCGTTCTCCAATCCCGATGCCGCTGCCCTCGGGGCGCTTGAAGGACTCGCTCGGCTAGCGAGTGCTTCTCGTTTCCAAAAGGACGCCGCCGGCAGTCAGGCTACAGTGGCTTTATGCCAGCAGGTGTTGGCGAAACGGCTTCCCGGACTCGTCCAAGCCTTCTTCGAGAATATCAATGAGCGCCTTGTTCTAGCCGCCCGCGGTGCGACCAGCAATGTGGAACAGTCTGCTTACTTTGACGCCATCACCGAGCTTCAGAAACTCAGGGCTGCGATCGAACGTGGGTTTTCCGATAGCCTACTGGAAGGTATTGAACATATGGGCGCTGGGCAGGGGAATTGCGCGCCACCCGTCGAAGATGTCTGTCCAGCCGAGTTATCCCTGTTGGACAAGGACGATCTCGAGGATTTGCTGGCGATCGGAGAAATCGTGGCGAAGGCAGAGCCTCGCTACCAAGAGCTATTGACAGAAATAGAACAGCGACTCGCCTATAGCGCTAGGGTGTGCTTGGATAAGGCCAGCAATCCGGTGGGACCGGCGGCCATCTGCCACGCTTTCCGCAGCGCTCTGCGCACGTCGAACCTCCCGATCAGGGTGATGCAGATCATCTATAAGGTTTTCGACGATGCTGTGCTGGGGAAATTCGGTCACGTGTATGAGGAACTGAATGGGGTGCTCGCCGCCAATGGGGTTCCCCTCGAACTCGCACAGCCGGATGCTGAAATGCGCTCGGATGACATGCCGGCATCCCCCGATGGGGTTGCAACGGATGAAAGCCCTTCACAACGTCTCGCCGGGGGAGCGAGCTCCTCTGCGTGGGGTGCTCGGCAACAACCAGCCGCGGCAAGTGGGCCATCTTCACCCGCGCGGGATGCTATAGACGGCGGTGATACGCCGTGGGAGCCGGGAGTTCTGGGGAACCCTGCACCGGCTGCGTTGGCCTCCCGTGGCCAGCGTTATTCCGGCGGCGTGGTTTGGCCAACACGGCGGCAGGTACCGGAGTCGAGGTCTTATCCTGCCGAGGCGCGTGGGTCAGGGACCCCTAGGCGCTCTGCTTCCTATGGGGCTGGACGGAAACTGCTGCAGCTGGTGCGCGGATTGATGGGTCCGATGTCGGACCGTCCAGTGAACCCTGCGTCACGGCTGGAGCCGGCAGCACAGTCTGCCTACACGCTGCGAGCCGATGGCGCTGGGAATGGGGATAGCGGAGGCGCGCCCACCCGCCTCCAGGAGGTTGCCCACCCCGAACCGCTACAGGCTCCGTTTGCGGCTTCGAGCGCGAGCCACGTGGCCACCTTACGAGCCGGCGGAGAGGACGTCTTGCATGCCGAGGTGCCTGAGGCCTGCCTTGAGGACGTCGCGTTCCTGGACCAGGTGTTGGGTTCGATCGAGGAGGATCCGTTTGTTTGCGAGGATGCGAAGAACTGGATTCAGCGCCTGGCGATCCCGTTAGGTAAGACCGCTGTTCGGGACAAGGAGTTCTGGTCCTGTGAATCACATCCCGCGAGCCAAGTTCTTGACCAAATCGCACAGTTAAGACCGGCACTGTTGACTCAGGATGGCCAACAGGAGCATGAGGTCGTGGCGGAGGTGAACCGCATTATCGAACAGATAGAGCGGGAGCAGGCACCCGATGCACGCATTTTTGCCGGGGCTCAAGCTCAGCTCGCTGCCCTCTTGGCAAAGCAAAATGAACGGTACGCTACCAACGTCTGCCAAGTGGTTCAGGCACGAGAAGAGCAGCAGGCGTTTGTGAAAGCCCGCCAGACGGCAGGCAAGGAGACCATCCCCGCTCCACGTACCCGCGCCAGAGCGATCCCTGATGAGTGGCAGGCCTGGTTGAGTCGTGCTAAGCGCCTGAACGTGGGTGATGTGGTAACGCTGGACGCGGGTTCTCGTAACCCTCGGCGTGGGACTTTGGCTTGGATCGGCGAAGACCATAATCCGTGCGTGTTCGTAGATGAGCTAGGCAACAAACTGGCGACCTTGAGCCTCCAGGAGCTGGCCATGCAACTGCATCGCGGAACCCTCAACGTGGCTGTGGGCGCCCCCGTGCCGATAGTTGACAGGGCCGTCTATGCGAGTCTACGCAAGCTCCATGGGCGCATCGAGTACCACGCTACTCACGACCCCACAACCGGTCTGCTCAACCCTAAAACGTTTCGGCGACATTTGTCCCATGCCTTGGACCAGGGCGGCGACGGCAACCGCCCCCCCGTTCTCTGTTGGCTGCGACTGCCGGTTCCACGATCCCTAGCTGGCGATGAAGCAGCTTTCGCGCAACAGGCATTGCTGCGCGGCTTAGCGGATATGCTTCGAAAAAGGCTCGGCACCCGAGCCGTCTTGGCTCGCGCCGGGGAGGATGTGTTGGGGGCTTTGACCGAAGTTCGTGACGAAAACGGCGGTGGCTCCATTGCCGAGGAGCTCCGAGGGCTGGTCGAGCAGTATCGGATAACTTGGCGTGGCCAAGACCTAGTGGCTCAGGGCGACGTCAGCGTTGTTCCGATCGTTGAGGGTTACCGTCGTGTTGCGGGTTGGCTCGCACACGCTGCTTCGGGCGCGTATCCAGATGCTGCAGTACTGGACGAATCCACTCACGAGGCTCAAAGCAGACAGCCGGTTTGCCGGCAACACGCCATGCCCGAAGCGGTCGATATCGACCGTGCATTGACACAAGGTCGACTTCGTTTCATGTGCCAGCGAATAG
>CAZUZO010000152.1:0-1966 GCA_964624765.1 uncultured Thiotrichales bacterium | reverse complement strand
GTGCAGCAATTTACCGAAAGTAAAGTACCGCCTGGTAAGGTATGTTTCGAAATAGCTGAGCAATCCATGGTGTCCAGCCTAACGAGCGCCTCGAGCCTCATTCGAACCATTGGGGAATTTGGCTGTCGGTTTGCCTTGGATGATTTTGGTGGAGCCGAAGCTTCGTACAGCTGCCTAAAGGAATTACCGTTTAGTTATATCAAGATCGATGGCGGTTTTGTAAAAGATATCCTAGTCAGCCCAAGCGATTTTGCGGTGGTTAAATCAATTAATGAGATCGGTCATTTTTTAGGCAAGAAAACCGTTGCTAAAACAGTAGAAACCGAAGAGGTGTTGCAGCGCCTGTGCGAAATTGGCGTGGATTACGCCCAAGGTCCATGGATGATAAAAGACGCCAACCCAATCGACGAGGCCATTGTCACATTGCTAAATGAGCCGATCGCGCCACCGACATCGGAACATTGGGCCGTGCCGGTATGAGCTGCGGTTCACCAGCCACAGTGTCGTTACAAGATATCTATGCAGCCTACACCTGAAAAGATTGGTAAATATCGTATTCTAGGCACCGCCGGGCGGGGTAGCATGGGAGTTGTTTATATCGGGCACGATCCCTTCGTAGACCGGCGGGTTGCCATTAAGGTGTGCTCTAATCGTACTCAAGATGAGGGCTCGAGTCGGTTGGCTTATCGGCTATTTTTCAACGAAGCTCAGTCGGCAGGTTCCTTGGACCATCCGAACATTCTTAAAGTCTTTGATGCCGGCGAAGATAATCATCAACCGTATATCGTTATGGAGTATGTGGAAGGAGGTAAGACCCTGCGGCCGTACTGCGAGGAGGCCAATTTGCTGCCTTTGGATGCGGTGGTGAATATCATTAAGCAGTGTGCCCAGGCTCTCGATTATGCCCATCGCAGACATGTCACGCACCGCGATATCAAACCGGCTAACATCATGCTGACCGCCGAGGGAGTGGTCAAGATCGTGGATTTTGGGGTGGCGCAACGCACCCACGTTGACCGCACTCAGATTCTGGGTACTTTCGGCTCTCCCCGCTACATGGCACCAGAGCAAGCGACGGACCAGCCGGTGACGGGTCAGGCGGATCTCTATAGTCTCGGGGTGGTTTTCTATGAGTTGTTGACCGGAAGACCTCCTTTCGACGCGCAGGGCATTTCGGCTCTCATGTATAAAATCCTGACCGACGATCCTCCCCCCATCCGAGCTGTCCGGGCTGAGGTCCCTGAGTCGCTGGCGGCTGTCGTTCACCGTGCACTAAGCCGGGATCTCAGCGTCCGTTATCGAACCGGCAGCGAAATGGTGGAAGACCTTGCCCTGGCCTTGAAGGCGATCGAGAGCGCTAAAGGGGCGAGCGCCGAAGGAATGAGCATCGAGGAAAAGGTCGCTGCCGTGAGAAGTCTCGATTTTTTTCGGGATTTCTCGGATGCCGAGGTTGCCGAAGTGGTCGAGGCGGTGAGTTGGGAGAGCTACTCTCCAGAGGAGTCGATAATCGATGAAGGTGAGGAGTCAGACTCATTCTTTGTGATGGTGGAGGGGCAGGGAGACGTGACAAAAAGGGGAAGGCGTATCGGTGCTATCGAGAAAGGCGTCTGCTTTGGCGAGATGGGCTATCTGTCGGGGCAGCCGCGGTCGGCATGCGTGACGGCAGCCAATGCCGTTTTGGTGCTCAAGATCGCAGCTCCTATCGCTGAGTGGGCGTCATTACCGTGCCAGGTGCGTTTTACCAAGGCCTTTCAAAGAACCTTGATTGCAAGGCTCGCCGTGGCGAGTGAGCGCCTGTCAAGACAACCATAGGGAGCAGAACGGACCGGGGATTTCATCTTGCACAAAGTGCTCGCTTGGCTCCTACACCCGCCGGACATCGCGCACACATCGGCATGCACGGGGTGGCTGCACCCCGACCTCCCTCTCGGCCGGACGCCGCCGCCTCGATGGCTCGTTCTACGGG
>CAZUZO010000151.1:0-7126 GCA_964624765.1 uncultured Thiotrichales bacterium | reverse complement strand
TTCACAACCTCTGAGTTCCGCTGCCACCTGCTGGCGAAGATAGGCCACGGCATCACTGAGAGCCATCTCGCTGCTTTCCGTTTGTGGCCGAGCCTTATATTCTACTCTGGCCGCGTCCAATGCGCGTTCCCCCAATACCAGGCGGTGCGGGATCCCGATGAGGTCCGCCTCGGCGAACATGACCCCCGGACGCAAGGGCCGATCGTCGAACAACACCTCGAGATCGGCAGCGAGCAAGTCCCCGTAGAGTCGCTCGGCGGCCTCCCGTAGGCGCCTGGACTTGTGCATGTTCATCGGTAGCAGCACAACCTGAAACGGCGCGATGGCGGTGGGCCAGCGGATTCCTCGTGCATCGTGGTTTTGTTCGATCGCCGCGGCGACCACCCGCGACACGCCGATTCCGTAACAGCCCATCACGAGCGTTTGCGCCTGGCCCCGTTCATCCAGGCAGACGGCGTGCAGGGCTTGACTGTATTTATCGCCGAGTTGAAAGATGTGCCCGACCTCGATGCCGCGGGCGATGCTCAGGGTCCCTTGGCCATCGGGACTCGGATCGCCGGCCACCACATTGCGAAGGTCCGCTACCCTCGGCAGGGCGAGATCCCGTTCCCAGTTCACGCCGAGCAGATGTTTGCCCTCTTGATTGGCGCCACAGACAAAATCCGCCACGACGGCCGCCGCCGGGTCCACGATCACCGGCAGGGTAAGCCCTACCGGACCGATGAAGCCCGGTGCACAGCCCAGCCATTGACGGATGGGTTCCTCTGCGGCGAGCGTCAGAGGAGTGGCCACCTGCGGTTGTGCTTCGGCTTTGAGTCGATTCAGCTCGTGATCGCCGCGCACCACCAAGGCCACCAGACCGTCCCCTTTCCCCTGCACGAGGAGGGTCTTAAGACATTGTGCTGGGGATATCCGTAGGTGGTTGGCTACCTCATCGATGGTGCGTTGGGTCGGTGTGTCGACTACCTCGAGGGGGCGTGTGGCCGGCGGGCGTTCGGTCAGCGGTGCCGGCGCAGGGACCATCTCCACGTTGGCGGCAAACGTTCCCTCAGAGCTATAGGCGATGGTGTCCTCACCGGATTCCGCCATGACATGGAATTCGTGGGACAGGTGGCCGCCGATGGTTCCGGTGTCAGCCTGTACGGCACGGAAGTTGAGCCCCAAGCGGGCAAAGATCCGGGCGTAGGTGTCATACATCTGCTGGTAGGTTTGCTGCAGCGACGCCTCGCTTAAGTGGAATGAATAGGCATCCTTCATGAGAAACTCGCGAGCCCGCATGACGCCGAACCGGGGGCGAATTTCGTCTCGAAACTTGGTCTGTACCTGATAGAAAAGTGCCGGTAGCTGTCGATAGCTGCGAATCTCGCGGCGCACCAGATCGGTGATCACCTCTTCATGGGTGGGGCCGAAACAAAACTCGCGCTGGTGGCGGTCTTGCAGACGCAACAGCTCTGGCCCGTAGGCCTGCCAGCGTCCGGACTCCATCCAAAGCTCGGCTGGCTGTACCGCCGGCATGAGCATTTCTTGGCCGCCGGCGCGGTTCATTTCCTCGCGAACGATCGCTTCTACTTTGCGCAGCGTACGTAAGCCAAGTGGTAGCCAGGTGTGGAGCCCAGAGGCAAGCTTGCGAATCATGCCCGCTCTTAACATGAGTTGGTGGCTGATGACTTCGGCATCGGCCGGGATTTCCTTCAGAGTGGCTAATAACAGCTGGGATGCGCGCATGGATTGATCGCCTTCTTGAGGTGGGGCGTGGACGGTGGTGCGGGGTGTCGGGTCGGGTGCTGCTGGTCGCTGGGGACAGAAAAGCCGCCTTGACCGCTGCCGACACTATTTAGTAGCTTAGCGATTTAGTAGCTTAGCGATTAGGCTGCGAAGGCCACTGCGTTGGCCACGCTGTGCGCGGATTCGGAATGGTCATGTGCTCCTCATGTATACTATATAGCTGTTCGTCCCGCCGCGTCTGGCTCTGACGGCACGTGTGACATTCGGCGATAGCCAGACATCCCATATCATCGCATATAATCACGTTAACGGTCGTAGAAAGGTATCTAGGGGACGCCCGGCTGTGCCGGGCGCCTTTTTTGTGCATTCGGAGAGAAACGTGAAACTGACAGGCGCCCAGATCGTTGTTCGATTCCTAAAGGATGAGGGGGTGGAGCATCTCTTCGGCTATCCGGGGGGGGCGGTACTGCATATCTATGATGAACTGTATAAGCAAGACGACGTCAAGCACGTCCTGGTCCGTCACGAGCAGGGTGCTGTGCACATGGCAGATGGCTATGCGCGAGCCACCTCGAGGCCCGGCGTGGCGTTGGTGACTTCGGGCCCGGGTGTGACCAACGCCGTGACTGGCATCGCCACCGCGTTCATGGACTCTATTCCTCTGGTCGTTATCTCTGGGCAGGTGCCTACCCATCTGATCGGTAATGATGCCTTCCAGGAGGTCGACTGCGTTGGGATTACTCGACCCTGTGTCAAACACAACTTCCTGGTGAAGAACGTTGACGACATCGCTACCACCCTCAAGAAGGCGTTCTATGTCGCCACCTCTGGGCGGCCAGGGCCGGTTGTGGTCGACATCCCCAAAGATGTTACCGCAGACAAAACGGAATACGAATACCCCAGAGAGGCGAAGCTTCGCTCATACAATCCTGTGACCCGAGGCCATCCCGGGCAGATTCGCAAGGCCGTGGAATTGATGTTGTCGGCGCGCCGGCCGGTGATCTATAGCGGTGGCGGGGTGGTGCTGGACAACGCTTCCGAGGTGCTCATCGAGTTGACACGGCTGCTGGGTTTTCCCATCACCAACACCTTGATGGGGCTGGGTGCTTACCCCGCTACCGATCCACAATTCCTGGGTATGCTGGGTATGCACGGTACCTATGAAGCCAATATGGCGATGCATGATAGCGACGTGCTGATCGCCATCGGTGCCCGTTTCGATGATCGGGTGACCGGTGAGCTGAGCAAATTCTGTCCGCACGCGAAAATCATTCATATCGATATCGATCCCTCGTCCATCGCCAAGAATGTGGCCGTCGACGTTCCCATCGTGGGTTCGGTAAACAACGTGTTGACGGAGGCGGTGCGGTTGCTAAAGGATACCGAGCGCCGCCCCGATGCCGCGGCGCTGACCGCCTGGTGGGATCAGATTCACGAATGGCGCTCCGTAGACTGCTTTCGGTACGAGCAATCGGATACGGTCATCAAACCGCAGTATGTCGTCCAAAAGCTGTATGAGGCGACCGGTGGTGAGGCGTATGTGACGTCCGACGTGGGACAGCATCAGATGTGGGCGGCGCAGTTCTACAAGTTTGACAAGCCCCGGCGCTGGATTAATTCAGGTGGTCTAGGAACCATGGGTTTCGGACTGCCTGCCGCCATCGGCGTACAGTTTGCCTATCCTGATGCCACGGTGGCTTGCGTGACTGGCGAAGGCAGCATTCTGATGTGCATTCAGGAACTGTCGACCGCCAAGCAGTACGGGCTGCCGATCAAGATCGTCAACCTGAATAATGGTTATCTAGGAATGGTTCGCCAGTGGCAGGAGTTTTTTTATGACAACCGCTATTCCCACTCCTACATGGAGTCATTGCCAGATTTCGTCAGGTTAGCAGAGAGCTTCGGTCACGTCGGCATGCATATCGAACGGCCGGCAGATGTGGAGGGTGCGCTGCGTGAGGCGATGGCGCTCAAGGATAGACTGGTGTTCATGGATTTCATCACCGATCCGACCGAGAATGTGTATCCCATGATAGTGGCGGGCCAGGCGCATAACGAAATGCTGCTGCCGCAGCTTTGTCGTCCTCGGGAGCTGGCCTAAGTCGATGCGCCACATCATCTCTATCCTGCTCGAGAACGAGCCCGGTGCCCTCTCGCGGGTGGCGAATCTTTTTTCCGCTCGCGGCTACAACATCGAATCCCTCAGCGTGGCCCCCACCGAAGATGCGTCCTTGTCGCGTATGACTCTGGTGACCCGCGGCTCCGACGAGATCATCGAGCAAATTACCAAGCAGCTGAATAAGCTGGTCGATGTCGTCAAACTTCAGGATCTGACCGAGGGAATCCACGTCGAACGGGAAATGATGCTCATCAAGGTCCGGGCGGTGGGGCACGAACGGGAGGAAATTATGCGGCTTGCGGACATCTTTCGGGGTCGGATACTGGATGTTGCCAATGCCAGTTATCTAGTGGAACTCACCGGGACCGGTGATAAGCTCGATGCGTTTATCAAAGCTGTCGACCGCAAATCCATCATAGAAGTCGTGCGCTCAGGCGCCTTAGGGGCTATGCGCGGTGATAGAGGTCTGAAGCTTTAAGGTCGTTGCAGCTCTGCGTGGGGTGCCGGTTTATTGACCGTTTTTGAGGCCGTGGCGGGCAAGGTGCCCGCTCTCTATCTTGCCAGTGTGGGATTATCGGATGAACATTTATTACGAGAAAGATACCGATTTGTCGCTGATCAAAGACACCAAGGTGGCCATCATCGGCTATGGATCCCAGGGGCATGCCCACGCCAATAACCTTCGCGACTCGGGAGTCGAGGTGGTCGTGGGGTTACGTCCCGGTTCGCCGTCGGAAGCCAAGGCATTAAACGCCGGCCACGTGGTCAGCAACGTCGCGCAGGCAGTCAGCGATGCGGGTCTGGTCATGTTGTTAGCCCCGGACGAGCACCAGGCGTTGATCTATCGACAAACCCTCGCCGGCACTCTCAAACAGGGGGCGGCGTTGGCATTTGCCCATGGTTTCAACATCCATTTTGGGCAAATCGAACCGCGTTCCGACCTCGACGTGATCATGGTGGCACCCAAAGGACCGGGGCACTTGGTGCGCTCCACCTATCGGGACGGGGGTGGAGTGCCTTCGCTGGTCGCCGTGCACCAGGATGCCTCTGGGCGAGCGCAGGCGTTGGCCCTCTCCTATGCCACCGCGATCGGTGCTGGCCGTGCTGGAATCATCGAAACGACCTTTCGCGAGGAGACGGAAACCGATCTGTTCGGTGAACAAGTGGTTCTGTGTGGTGGGCTCAGCGCGCTGGTGCAAGCGGGATTCGAAACGCTTGTTGAGGCTGGCTATGCCCCCGAGATGGCCTATTTCGAATGCCTACATGAACTCAAGCTCATCGTTGACCTGATGTACGAGGGTGGCATTGCGAACATGCGCTACTCCATTTCCAACACGGCCGAATACGGCGACCTGACTCGAGGTCCTCGAATCATTGACGAGGGCACGAGAGCCGAGATGAAGCGTATCCTGACCGAAATTCAGGGTGGGCTGTTTGCTCGAGAATTCATCCTTGAGAATCAGGCCGGAGCTCCCACCTTGAAGGCGATGCGACGCATCAGTCGTGAGCATCCTATCGAGCATGTAGGCCGAAGTCTTCGAGAAATGATGCCATGGATCGGCGCTAAGCGACTGGTCGATCAGGACAGGAACTAGCCCTGAGCATTTCCGTGAGGAGAACGGCGCGGCTTTGGGGCGGTAGCCTGGCATGATGGCCCGCGAGGGATGGCTGCCCACCGCCGGTGTTGGCCTGCTGGCGCTGGTGTTGATGCTGCGTTACGGAGCATGGGTGTCGTTGCCGGCCTGGGTAGTGTGTGCTTGCCTGGTGTTTGTCTATCGATATCCGCGGCGTGATGTCCCGGCCCTGCCGCTGGCAGTGGTGAGCCCGGTGGACGGTCATGTTGTGGCGGTGAGCGAGGTGCAGGATCCTTGGCTTGATCGGAAGGCACTGTGCGTCGGCATCCGCATGGATGCCCCCGGCATCACCCCGCTGCGTAGCCCCACGGAGGGCAAGGTCATGGAATTTTGGACCCAGTCGGAGGCCTGTCTGAGCGCGCCGTCCACTGATGATCAGCTGGGTTCCCCCATCGCTTGTTATGCCCTCTGGGTCAGGACCGACGAGGGGGATGATATGGTTATGGCGGTGTCGGCTAGCCGGCTATTATCTCGATTCAAATCGGATGTGGCACCCGGTGAACGGATCGGACAAGGACACCGAAACGGTTTCGTGTACTTCGGTTCGCGGGTCGATGTGTTGCTGCCAGCGAATACACGACCCCACGTCGTGCAAGGGCAACGTACCTTGGCCGGCTGCGGTGTCATCGGCACCTTGAGACCTCGCTAGCGATCGCCGTTTTTTCTCCACGGTAGGGTTGATCTTGTGATCGGGAGCGTCATACCTGCACAGTTCGATGGATAGCACGAGATCGGGTAAGAAACCGCATCGGGAAATTTACCTACTACCGAACCTATTTACCACGGCTGCGCTGTTCGCGGGCTTTTATGCCATCGTGGCCGCGATGAACGGACGCTTCGCGGCTGCCGCGGTGGCGATCTTCGTGGCGATGGTGCTAGACGGCGTCGATGGACGCGTCGCGCGCATGACCCATACCCAGAGCGCCTTCGGTGCCGAATACGATAGTTTAGCCGACATGGTCTCGTTCGGCCTGGCGCCGGCCCTCGTGGTTTATGCGTGGTCGCTTTCCTGGCTGGGTAAAGTGGGATGGTTGGCGGCCTTCATCTATGCTGCGGGAGCGGCGTTGCGGTTGGCACGCTACAATGCCCAGGTTGGCAGTGCGGATAAGCGTTATTTTCAGGGTTTGCCGAGCCCATCTGGCGCCGCTTTGTTAGCGGCTGTGGTGTGGCTGGGTGATGACTACGGAATCAGCGGACAGACGGCAGTGGGGCTCACGATGGCGGTGACTCTGGCGGCGGGGCTGCTGATGGTGAGCAATATCCGCTACCACAGCTTTAAGGAGCTGGACCTTCGCGGTCGAGTCCCGTTCGTCGCGCTGCTAGCGGTTGTGCTGGTGTTCGTGTTCGTTTCCAGCCATCCGCCCCTCGTTCTGTTTCTCATGTTCGCGGCCTACGCCCTGTCAGGCCCGATCCTGACTTTATGGCAAATCCGGCGCCGGCGTGCCGCGCGCCGGCTTGGAGAGCAACGGCCCTCCTCGGAGAGAGGTACCGGCGATCACTGACAGGTTGGTTGTGAGACCGCCGCGAGCGGGCTGAGAGGTTGTGAAAAAAACCGTCGCGAGCGGCCCGAGAGCCAGGCGGACGGAGCGAAGCAACGAGACATATCAGATAGATAGGCGAGGAGCGAGCACCGCCCAACGCCGCTATC
>CAZUZO010000150.1:0-7320 GCA_964624765.1 uncultured Thiotrichales bacterium | reverse complement strand
GTGTGTTACTAGCCAGTCACCGTTGAAAGCCTGGAGGGGAAGGAGCATGCCGGGTTCCCTTTCGAGTGAAGATTCAAACCCACCCAAAATACTCGATGAAGTCCGACAGTATCTTCGTCTTCATCACTACTCAATTCACACCGAACGGTCCTATGTGGACTGGATCGTTCGCTTCATCCGTTTTCACCGCATGCGCTCCCGCGAGGACCTCTTACCGGCCGAGCCCAAGATCGAATCGTTCCTGACGCATCTGGCCGTGGAAGGCAAGGTGGCCACAGCCACGCAAAACCAAGCCATGAACGCGCTTGTTTTCCTCTACAAGCGCGTGCTGCGTCAAGCTATGGAAGCACCGATCGACGCCGTGCGCGCAGACAAGAAAGTCCATGTCCCCGTTGTGATGACGCGCGAAGAGGTGGCCTCCATCATCTCCCTTTTGGTCGGCACTCCGCACCTGGTTGTAAAGCTTTTATACGGCAGCGGCCTGCGCATCACGGAGGCCGTCCGCCTTCGGGTCCAGGATATCGACTTCCAAATGAAGCAACTCACTGTCCGCGCCGGGAAAGGCGGAAAAGATCGCATTACAACCTTTCCTGGCAGCGTGACGCCGCTGCTGCAAACCCATCTGGCGCGAACCAAAACCTTGCACCAGCAGGATCTGGCTCGGGGTGCGGGCGAAGTGTTTCTTCCCCACGCCCTTGCCCGAAAATACCCGCACGCCGGTACGGAATGGGGCTGGCAGTATGTGTTCCCGGCGCGTGATCTCTCAACCGACCCCCGCGGCGGAGCCATACGCCGCCATCATGTTGACCCCAGCGTGATCAACAAGGCGATCAAGGCCGCTGTGCGCCGCGTGGGTTTGACCAAGCGTATCAGCGCCCATACGTTTCGCCATTCCTTTGCCACCCACCTGCTCCAGCGCGGCACTGACATCCGCACGATTCAAGCCCTGTTGGGACATAACGATCTGGCCACCACCCTGATCTACACCCACATCCTGCAGCAAGGCGGCCATGGCGTTGCCAGCCCTCTTGACGACCTCGGTGTGTGATCGGCGTTGTGCAAGCCGGCAAAGCGCTTCACCAGATGTCCCCTGGTTTGCGGGGCCCACTGGCCTTAACAGCGCACAAACGGAAACTTGCAGTTTTGTTCTGGTGCCCCATGAGCGGGTGTCACCCGGCGCGGATGAGGAGACGGGCTGGAATCGGGATGGTCGCGGACGCACGACGACGTTTGCGTTCTGCATGACGCCACCTTGGGGCGCTCCCCTTGCCGGAAGCCGGATGGTGAATGGATCGGATAGGGAGAAGCATGCGCTGGCCATAATGGCGGTCTGAAAAAAGTTGAACCCTTTCTGTTAAACGCTGCGACTCTCTTTGAGGCCATGGTCATCGTTTCGTCAGGCTGGCTCCAGAACACACCGTCAGCGCCCAAGCCTTCGGCAACAGAACCCCGTGCGGCAAGGGTGTGTGCGGCACGCATGCCGGGCCCAAGCCGGCAGCGACGTCTTCACGGCGTCCCTTGCCGCACCGGGTCGACGGCCCCAAGGGTAAAGGTCATCAGGCTGCCGAAACAATGACCAACGCCAGCTTTTCTCTTCGAAATCAAATCCCCTGGCCGTTAGCGCCGAACAGTCGTGCGCAGGATACTCAGAGCTTGTGAAATAACCGTCGCGAGCAGCCCGAGAGCCAGGCGAACGGGGAAGAGACGACCAACCGCCAGGTCCACTCGGATACCCTTCCTAATGATGTCATCCGTCTGATTGACGGTGACAAAACGCCCGTCTCGCTAGCGTAAACAGGATGTCATACGCAACAGTTATCCTTTCACTGCGGACTTGCGCCTCGGAGCTTGTGCATGAGGAGACCGTGCCGCCCGGCCGCCACATCGCATCGGTCCGCCCGTCGCCTGATGAGAATACGTTACCGAAGCAACAGCGCGTTACCTGACGTCGGGGGCTGCTCGCGCTATTCGCCAACCCGTGACAACATTTGGCCGGAAGAGGGCTAAACGCTGACGAAGAAGAAACGATCGATGAATGATGCAGAGCGCTTGGGAGCATTGGCCGCCAGGTTGAAGGCGTTAGCAGGAATCAACGAGGAGACCTTCGACAGGATATCGACGGCGCTCGACCGCCGGCAAAGCCGGTTCGGCTACGATGCACAAGGACGCCTCAAGGTCGCCTTCTTCGATGCCAAGTCTTACGACATCCAACCTTTCGACCAGTCTAACCGTGGTCGGTACGCACTGAATTACGTTGCGGCGTCGCTCGACCGTTCGACGGCGGCGGCCACGGGTGACAAAGTCGTTTGCATCTTCGTAAACGACACTTGCGACGCCGAGGTGGTCGACATCCTGGCCGCCCAAGGGGTCGAACTGGTGGCGTTACGCTGTGCCGGTTTCAACAACGTGGCGCTGGATGCCTGTGCAGCCCAGCGTATCAGCGTGGCCCGCGTACCGGCCTATTCCCCGTACGCGGTCGCCGAACACACGGTGGGACTGATGCTCATGCTGAACCGCCACCTCCACCGCGCCTACCTGCGCAACCGCTACGGTCCTAACGCGAGAAGCGCTCACCAATATCGCCGACACCACATTGGAAAACCTGCGAGAGTTCGACGCAGGTAAACGAGGGGCCGAGTTGACCAATGCGGTGCGCAGGCCATAACCGCCGGACTCCCCCTGGAGACCGCGCGTCCCCCAACATCATGTGCCTTGTCCGCGTGAAGCCAAAGATCGCGCATCGGCTCGTCCGAGTGCCATTTGGTACTGATCCTCGAGGTATGGGAATCGAGGCCCCCACGAGCGTCCAATTGCCATGGGTCATGGAGGATAGCCGCGGGCCGTAGGTGGTCTCGCTCATCGCGATCCGAGGTTTGGCGTCATCTGCTGTTCATATGCCGTTGGTACGATCGATTGGGGAACCCACGATGTCTCCAGGCTTGGGCGCCGAGCGACCCAATGGCCGACGCTGACGAACCGGCACAGCGCAACCGAGGGTGCACTGGGCAACACACTCATTCCTGGGGCAGGAGGACATCATGAAGCATCGCAGTATGGCCACCAACGAGGAACGCGAACCGACACGCACCGGCCTATCGGTGGAGGCTTTGAAGCGTGCGATCATCGATAATCTGTTCTACATGCAGGGGCGGTTTCGCGACGTCGCGACCCTCAACGATGACTATATGGCGGTCGCCTATACGGTTCGCGACCGTATCTTGGCGCGCTGGATCAAGACCGCGCAGACCTATAAGCATGATCGAAGCCGCACCGTCTGCTATCTGTCTGCGGAGTTCTTGCTCGGCCCCCATCTCGGCAATAACTTAGTCAATCTTGGCATCCTGGATGAGGGCCGCCAGGCGTTGGCGGAATTGGGCCTGGACTTCGAAGCGATCCTCGAGCAGGAGGAAGAGCCCGGCCTGGGCAACGGCGGCCTCGGACGCCTCGCGGCCTGTTACCTGGATTCCTTGGCTACCCTACAGATACCGGCCATCGGTTATGGCATTCGCTACGAGTACGGCATTTTCGAACAGCAGCTAAGGGATGGCTGGCAGGTAGAGTTGAGCGACGTCTGGCTGCGCAACGGTAACCCCTGGGAACTACCACGTCCCAAGCTGCGATTTCCGGTGGAGTTCGGGGGACACACCGAACATTACCGAGATGAAGGCGGGCAGCATCACGTCAAATGGGTTCCTGAGTTAGAGATCAACGGCGTCGCTTACGACACACCGATACTCGGCTATGGAGTCAACAACGCCAACCTGCTGCGGTTGTGGAAATCCGAGGCACCGGAATCTTTCGACTTCCAGGCCTTCAACGTGGGCGACTATTATGGGGCAGTGGATGCCAAAGTGGTGGCAGAAAACATCTCCAAGGTGCTCTATCCCAATGACGAACCTGAAGCGGGCAAGGTACTGCGTCTCAAGCAGCAGTATTTCTTCGTGTCGTGTTCCCTGCAAGACATGATCCGGTTACACCTGCAGGCCGCCGACAACCTCGATGGCTTTCATGAGAAATTTGCCGCTCAGCTCAATGACACTCACCCGGCCATCGCCATCGCCGAACTCATGCGCCTTTTCGTCGACCGACACGGCCTATCCTGGGAGCAGGCTTGGGATATCACCCGCCAAACCTTTGCCTTCACCAACCACACCCTATTGCCGGAGGCCTTGGAGACCTGGCCCGTCGAGTTATTCCAACACCTGCTGCCACGTCACCTTGAGATCATCTACGAGATCAATGCCCGCTTTCTCGACCAGGTGCGTACGCGCTTCTTGGGTGACAATGAACGCCTCCGCCGCCTGTCACTGATCGACGAGGCTGGGGGACGCTCGGTACGCATGGCCCATCTGGCGTGCGTGGGGAGCCGGGCCATCAATGGCGTCTCGGCCTTGCATACCGAGCTTTTAGAATCAAGGGTGCTACGGGATTTCTATGACCTGTGGCCGGAGAAATTCAGCAACAAGACCAATGGGGTCTCACCGCGCCGATTCCTGGTGCTGAGTAACCCGCGTCTGAGTGCGCTTCTGAAAGATACCATCGGCGAGCGCTGGATTCGAGACCTTGGGCATTTGCAAGCGTTGGAACACTATGCCGACGACGGGGAATTCCACGCCCGTTGGCGCGCGGTCAAGACCGCCACCAAGAGCGATCTGGCCAACTGGGTCAACAAGCGTCTCGGCATCAGCTTGGATCCGACATCCCTGTTCGACGTGCAGGTGAAGCGCATCCATGAGTACAAGCGCCAACACCTGAACGTGCTGCACATCATCACCTTGTACCAGCGGTTCAAGCAGGGCCCGTCCTTCGACATCGCGCCACGCACCTTCATCTTCGGCGGCAAGGCAGCGCCTTCCTACCACATGGCCAAGCTCATCATCAAGTTGATCAATGCCGTCGGCGAGGTCATCAATCGGGACCCCCAGGTCAACGGCTACCTGCGGGTTGTGTTCATCCCCGACTTCAGCGTCAAGCGTGGGCAACGCATTTATCCCGCAGCCGACCTTTCGGAGCAGATCGCTACCGCTGGCCTGGAAGCCTCGGGCACCGGCAACATGAAATTCGCCATGAACGGTGCGCTCACCATCGGCACCTTGGACGGCGCAAACATCGAGATCCGAGAGGAAGTCGGCGAGGAGAACTTCTTCCTCTTCGGGCTCACGGCAGACCAAGTGCAGCAACAGAAATCGGAAGGTTATCGGCCCTGGGACATCTACAACGCGAACCCAGAGCTCAAGGCCGCCCTCGATCTCATCGACTCCGGCTTATTCTCCCATGGCGATACCGAGCTGTTTCGGCCCTTGACCAATGCTCTGCTGCATCACGATCCCTATCTCGTGTTGGCCGATTACCGGTCGTACGTGGACTGCCAGGACCAAATCGACCAGGCTTATCGCGATCCCGATCGATGGAACCGCATGTCGATCCTGAACGTGGCACGCATCGGCAAGTTTTCCTCCGATCGCGCCGTGCGCGACTACTGCGACACCATTTGGCGGGTCAAACCGTTGCCGATAGACCTCGAGTGAACAGGTTGCACCGTGCGTGCTGGGCGGGTTAAGCCCCATCAAGAGGCCGACTTTGCCGCCATCGGTTGCGGATCCGCCGGGTCAAGCATCCAGGCCAACCTCCGATCCCGGGCTGCAAACAGTCACAGTCAAGTCACATTGTTTGGCTATCCTATTTCCCGTGACTCGAAGCGCATGGAGGGCCGTGGCCGGCTTTTGTGGCCACGGCTTTTTTTTTGACGGAGGGCCGCACCGATTCCCATCGTTTACGGTTAAATACCGTTCGGCCTTGCTCATCGCTTTGTTACGGCGCTTTGTTACGGCCGTTCTGTGGCCTGTCGAGCGGCACCGAAGCCTGGGGAAAATGAAAAAAGTCCGGGAACAATGACAAGATCAGGTGCCGAATCGAGGACTTTAGCCGTTCTTGCACGGGGGAGGGTGTGCAATGGCCTGGTTCGCATTTCTCGCAAGTGCCGCCTCCATCGGTGTGGCAGGCGTCTTCCTGACACGCTACGGCGATGCCATCGCGGATAAGACTGGGCTCGGTGGGAGTTGGATCGGGCTTGTCCTGGTAGCGACCGTCACCTCCCTACCGGAGCTGGTGGCAGCGGTGAGTGCGGTGCGCCTGGCCGGCACGCCGGAGATCGCCGTGGGCAACCTGCTGGGAGCCTGCGTGCTCAACCTATTCATGCTCGCCGTGGTCGACGTTCTCAAGGACGGGGAGCCGCTCTACAGCTCGGCAGCGACGGATCATGTGCTGTCCGCCGGTTTGAGCATTATCTTGCTCGGCACGGCAGGGATGGGTCTGGCGCTGGCTCAAGTCGACGCACCCAGCGCCACCGCGGTCGTGAGCCTCATATCCCCCCTGCTGGGGGTCTTGTATTTCGCGTCCATCCGCGTCAGCTATCGGTACCAGAAATCCCACGTGACCGCCTTCACCGACCAGCAGCCGGACGCCTATCCTCACCTCAGCCTGCGCCAGGTGGGTCTGCGCTACGGGGCGGCTGCCTGCTTGATCGTCGTCTCCGGCATCTGGCTGCCCTACGCCACCGCCGGGCTAGCCCGCAACCTCGGTTGGCACGAGGGGTTCGCCGGAACCCTGCTGGCGGCTTTTGCCACCACCCTGCCCGAGATGGTGGTGACCTTGTCAGCCCTGCGCCTCGGAGCCATCGATCTGGCCGTGGGCAATCTCTTCGGCAGCACCCTATTCAACTTGGCCATCCTCGGCGTGGCCGATCTGCTGTATGCACCGGGTCCCCTGTGGACAGCCGTCACGCCCATCCATCTGATCTCGGTCTTGTCCGCCCTGACGATGTGTGGCACCGCCTTGGTGGCGCTGTACTACCGTTCCCCCGGCCGCTGGTGGAACCGGGGTGACTGGCCCAGTCTGCTGCTCATACTCTTGTTTATCGCCAACACCCTGTTGGTACATCGGATGACGCACAATGGGTGAACTAGAGCCAGAGCGGCATCTCCCCTTCATCGATCTGTAACCAAAATATCATCAATATTTCACGTTACCTGGCTATCTTTACGTCTCCGCATAACGTAGCAGAGCGGGGCAAAAAACGAACGGCAGCGTGCCGAGGCTGATGATGCTCGGCAACGGAGTCTAGCGAGCCAGCACCCGGACGATCGGAAGTGCTCGGTCCATTCGCAGCAACGGCCAGCCCGGCGGCACAACACACGGGCGAGTCGCCGGTGCTGGCAAGGACTACCGCGCTGTCGTCCGGCTCTATCCCAGATCTTAGAAGCTGATTTAAAAATGTCACGAGCGCCGGCAGAGCAAGGCGCACAGCGGCGACAAAATCGT
>CAZUZO010000149.1:0-7410 GCA_964624765.1 uncultured Thiotrichales bacterium | reverse complement strand
GACGCTGCGCGTTTTCATCGTGCTCCTGGCTTTCTCGGCGCGCCTGTGTGTGCTGTTCCTGTCGGCGGTAGCGCGCCACCAGCTTCTCCAACATCTGGGTGCGCATGCGGGCCCTCAGGAAACTCTGCTGGTCACGTTGCAGCTGCTCTCGGGATCGGGCGGCCCGCTCGCCGCCTTGGGTGATCGCCTCGTCGAGCTTTGCAGTGAACTGCCATAGGTCCTTTAACTGGCGCGCGGTCAGTTGACCATGTCCAGGCAGCCGAGCGCTTTGGTACTGGGCGCGAAAGCTGTTGAGCTCCGCCACCTGTCTCTCTTGACTCGTGCAGCGCGACAGGCTTTCCTTGATCCGATGGGCGAGGGCCATCTCCCGTCGTTGGGCAACCTTTATCAAGGGGCCCAACCGCTGCGATTTCTTCATGGGTCAGCGGTCCCCTTGCCAGCCGGCGCAGCCGCCACCGGATCGGTTTCAGTTAGGGCAGCCAAACCAGTCAGGCTCTCTGCTAACGATACCGGCTTTCCCACATCCTGACGCAGAAATGCCATCAGACTGGGATAGATACCCAAGGCGGCATCCAGTTTGGGATCACTACCCCTCACATAGGCCCCCATGTTGACCAGATCGGCGTGTTGGCGATAGATCGAGTAGAGCTCGCGCAGCCGTCTCACCTGTCGCTGGTGCACTTCATTGGTCACCGCCGACATCGCTCGGCTGATGGAATGCTCCACGTCGATAGCCGGATAATGCCCCTGAGCCGCTAGCTCGCGCGATAACACGATATGGCCGTCGAGGATCGATCGAGCCGCGTCAGCGACGGGGTCGTTGGGATCGTCCCCTTCCGTAAGCACCGTATAGAGGGCCGTTATGCTCCCCCCCCGCTCATCGCCATTGCCCGCCCGCTCAACCAATTTCGGCAGACGCGCAAACACAGAGGGTGGATAGCCGCGGGTGGCTGGAGGCTCCCCGATGGCCAGTGCGATCTCTCGGCAAGCCTGCGCAAAGCGCGTGAGCGAATCCATCAACAGCAGCACCTGTCGCCCCCGATCGCGGAAGTACTCGGCGATGCTGGTTGCCACCAGTGCGCCGTGCAGGCGCAATAAGGGGGGATCGTCCGCAGGCGCCACCACCACCACCGCGCGCGCCAAACCTCGTTCGCCTAGGGTGTTGTAGATAAACTCGTTGACCTCCCTGCCGCGTTCGCCGATCAGGGCAACGACGGTGATATCGGCGTCGGTGTAACGGGTCATCATGCCCAGCAACACACTCTTGCCGACGCCGCTCCCGGCAAACAAGCCGAGCCGCTGGCCTCGCCCCACCGTGAGGAATCCATTGATGGCCCGAATGCCGACGTCAAGGGGGGTAGCGATGGGTCGGCGCCGCAGCGGATTGATCGGCCCAGGCGCCAACGGCATGTGTTCGACGGTGATCAGATCGCCCTGGCCATCTATCGGCTGGCCTCGACCATCCAGCACCCGCCCCAGGATCGCCTCGCCCACTCCTACCCGCGCACTGCGGCCGGCCGGAACGACACGGGCATGAGGCGCCAAGCCACGCACCTCACCGACCGGCATCAAGAACAGGCGGTCGCCGGCGAAACCCACCACCTCGGTCTCCACCCGTGCATGCCCCGATTGGATGACCTGACAGCGGTCCCCTATGGCAGCCTGGCAGCCCTGGGCCTCGAGCGTCAAACCCACCATTCGGGTCAGTCGTCCCTCCACCACCAGTGGTCGCCTCTGCTGGGCACGGCGATGGTAGGGAGCAAGCCGCTGCAACCATACCGCATGGCGCCCCAGCGTTGGATCCTCGTCCTGGGTGCTCATCGGATCGATGGGCGGTGGCAAGGGTTGTCAAACAAGCGCCGAGCGACCTTCAGGCCTCATCGACAGCCGAGACATCACCGCCCTCCCGGCCGAGCACCTGCGTGATCGCGCTAGCCAATCGGTGCTGCACACTGGCATCGATGCGCGAGGTGTCGCTTTCAACCCGACAGCCTCCTCGACTCAATGTCGAATCTTCTCGTATGACCCAATGGCTGCTTTCGATCTCGTCAGTGAGTGCCGCGCGCACCAACGAAACATCGTCCGGATGCAGGTAGAGCCTGACGTTGCGAGCCGCGGCCGGCAAGATGTCGAGGGTCTCCCGTACTAACAGGAGAATCTGCTCCGGGCGGGCGGCTAAATCACCACGTACCACCTGGCGGGCGATCGCCAGCGCCAAGGCCACGAGGGAACGTTCCACCTCCTCATCGAGTGCTTCGAGCGGAGCCGTAAGACAGCGCAAGATCCCTTGCAACACCTCCACCTGCACTCGGGCTTGCGCTGCGGCCGCCTGCAGGCCATCCCGCTCGCCCTGCGCAAAACCGTCCCGATGACCGGCGGCGAAGCCTTCCTCATAGGCTTTTCGCTGCAACGATTCGAGCTCGACGGCCGTCAGCGGTTTCGGGTTTTCCGCCTCGACCGTAGGCGCCTGCGGCACATCACCATCCACGATCGGCATCTGCCAACGTGAATAGCTGTCTTGCGAACCTCCCGTCAGGATGCGCTGGCGTTGCTTGTTCATCTCAAATGAACGCTTCGCCACCCTTGCCACCCAGGCTGAGTTGTCCCTCATCGGCCAGGCGACGGGCAATACTCAATATTTCCTTCTGGGCGACTTCTACGTCGCTGACTCGTACCGGCCCTTTGGCCTCCAAGTCTTCGCGCAGCATCTCCGCCGCCCGTCTGGACATGTTCTTGAAGATCTTCTCTCGCAACGAGACATCGGCACCTTTCAGGGCCAGCAGCAAGCTATCCGAAGACACCTCGCGCAACACCGTCTGTATCCCTTTATCGTCCAGATCAACGAGGTTATCAAACACAAACATCAGATCTTGAATCTGCTGCCCGAGCTGCTCGTCGGCTTCCTTCAGCTGATCCACGATCTCGCCCTCCAGTGAGCTGTCGAGAAAGTTCAGGATCTCGGCGGCGATCTTGGCCCCACCCACCGTCGAACTGTGCACGCTGGAGGTCCCGGAAACGCGCTTTTCGAGCATCTCGTTCAGTGTCTGCAGGGCCGCCGGCTGCACCACATCGAGGGTCGCGATCCGCATGACGACATCGGTCCGAATCCGTTGCGGTAGCTGGGCTAGGACCGACGCGGCATGGTCGGAATCGAGGTAGGACAAGACAATGGCCATCACCTGAGGGTGTTCATTGCGAATGATCTCGGCAACGGCCCGCGGTTCCATCCATTTCAGCGTATCGAAGCCATGGCTGCTACCTCCGAGCAAAATTCTGTCCATCAGGCTCTTGGCCCGGTCCTCACCGAGCGCTTGTACCAACACGCTACGCAGATAGGATTGGGAGTCGATCCCCAGTGCCGTGTGCTGCCCAGCCAATTCCAGGAATTCCGTGAGCACTTCGTTGACCTGGTCCTGGGATATGCTTCTCGTCGTCGCGATGGCATTGCCGAGGCGCTGCACCTCTTTAGGCCCCATGTGCTGGAGCACCTGGGCAGCGCTTTGCTCTCCGAGGGTCATCAACAGAATAGCCGCCCGCGAGGCGCCGTCCAGGGATTTAGCCTCCTCAGCCATTATCCCCGAGCCAGTTGCGAACCACACTGGCGGCCCGTTTCGGATCCGACATCACCAGCGCCTTCACCGATTCAAGGTTTTTCGCGTAGCCAGGGGCGTTCAGCACGGCGGGATTCCCTTCTCCAGCGTGCTCCGCAGAGGACAAGCTGAGCCGATCGGCATCCAGCTCCTCTCCTGCGGGGGCCGCCAAGCGGGCTGGCGACTGGGGGCCGGCGAGGCTGCCCGCACGCCCCTCGCGCAGCGTGAGATTGCGAACCAGAGGCCGCAGCACGCCGAGAATCAGCAGTCCGATAAGCAGCACACCACCGAGCTGTTTGGCCAAGTTCCACACCCAAGGCCGCTCCCATAATGCGGGCTGCGGGAAAGGCTGCGGCTCCACGCTCGCGGTCGCAAACGGCACATTGGTGACCTTTAAGGTATCCCCACGTTCAGCGCTGAATCCGATCGCTTCTTTGACCAGGGCTGCGATCTCATCGAGTTCCGCCGGGGTACGCGGTCGTTGTACCTCCTGTCCATCGGCGTCGACACTTCGGTGATGGTCGAGCACCACCGCCACCGACAAGCGACGCACTCGGCTGGCCGGCAAGCGCGTATGGCTCACCGTGCGATCGAGCTCATAGTTGCGGGTGCTCTGCTGGCGAACCGTTTTCGTGTTGTCTGCGGCTGGGTTCTCCACTGTTCCAGGTTTCACCTCTTCCGGCACCACCGACCCGCCAGGAGGCTGATTGGACAGTGCTCCCGGAACGCCACCGGCAAAAGGACTGTTGCTGCGCTCTTCGGAAAGCTGCTCACTGCGCAACGCCTGGGCATTCGGTTCAAAGCTCTCGCGCGATTGCTCCGTTTGTGTGAAATCCATATCCGCCACCACTTGGGCCCTCAGGGCGGGCGCTCCAACAACCGGAAGCAGTATCTCTTCAAGTTTTTTGACGTAGGCGTTCTCTACGGCTCGGGAATACTCCAGTTCCCTATGGCTCAGCGTCATCTCGTCGGACCCATCAGGGGACGTGAGAAGACGCCCCATTTCATCGATGACCCTGACCTCGGAAGATTCGAGGTTGGGAATCGCAGCCGCGACCAGGTGGGCAATGGCCGCCACCTGGCCGCGCTCGAGGTGCCGCCCAGGATAAAGCCGAACCAGAACCGATGCGCTCGGCTTTTTGCGGTCTCGCAGGAAGGCCGAAGGCCTCGGGACAGCCAGGTGCACCCGTGCGCTCTCGACAGGGTTGAGGGTCGACACCGAGCGCGCCAACTCACCCTCGAGTGCGCGTTGATACTGTGCCCGCTCGATGAACTCGCTGGTACCGAAGGCCTGCTTCTTATCCAGCAGATCAAACCCGAGGTCGGTGGTCTTGGGAAGGCCCTGGGCCGCAAGTTTTAGGCGCGCTTCATGAACTTTGGCTGATGGCACCAGGATGGCCCCGGAGCCGTCGTCGAGGCGAAATGGGATACCCGCTCGCTCGAGCGCCTCCACCACCTCGATCGCACTTTTCCCCGCCACGCTACCGTAGAGCAGGGTGTAGTTTGGGGTTTGCGACCAAAGGGCGATCAGGACCCCGAGGGCCACGCTGGCGGCTAAGGCGACCAACAATCCAAGCTGGCGCCAACCCTCCAGTTGACCGAGGCCCTTCAGGGTCGCGATCAACGTTCCCTCGGTCTTAGCGTTGTCCAATCGTTCCTCCGCGGGTTAAACGATCCCTCATTGCGTCCGGTCAACCGACACGTGTTCAGTCTTCTTGCGCCCATCAAATGGGCATATTCATGACGTCCTGATAGGCTCGGAGCAGCTTATTTCGCACCTGGGCAAGCGTCTGAAAGGTTAAGCTCGCCTTCTGCGAGGCGATCATGACCTCGGCCAGGCTGACGTCCGGATCACCCCTTTCGAAGCTCTCCCGGAGCTCGCCTGCCTGTTGCTGAAGTGAGTTGACCTTCTCGATGGCCGCGCCCAACAAGCTGGAAAAATCGGTCGTCTCTTCGGAACCGCGGACTGGCCGCGGTTCGGCCCGAGCCTGGCTCGCCAGCGCCTGCATTTGGGCGATCAGTCCACTGAGACTAATGGGTTCGGGCATTCGCTTCTCCCGCTGGTTTGGCTTGCACGAAGGCTTAGGCTGCGCCGCTTGAGGGAATGGCATAGCCATCGGCCCGCAATCGGGCGAGCTTATAGCGCAGCGTCCGCGAGCTAATACCGAGCTTCTTGGCAGCCAATGTGCGATTGCCGCCACCGGCCTCCAGAGCGTTCAGAATGAGGCGGCGTTCCGCCGCCCACAGATCGGTTTCCAGTGATTCGTGCCCGGCGGAAAGCGCAACCAACGGTGCCGGCGCAACGGCACCACGACTTTCCAGCGCCAGGTCCTCGAAGTGCAGATCATCGGCGCCGATCACTGGAGCCTCCTGCAACACCAAAGCTCGCTGCAGGACGTTATCGAGCTCGCGCACGTTTCCCGGCCAGCAATAGGCGAGCAACCGCTGTTTAGCCGGCTCCGAGAGCTGTGCTGGAGGTCGCCGGTAGGCCATCGCGGCGCGCCCCAGCAAGTATTCCGCCAGCGGTATGATATCGGCCGGTCGTTCCCGCAGTGCCGGTAAGTGCAGCGGGAACACATTGAGGCGGTAATAGAGATCCTCGCGGAACCGCCCCGCCGACACCTCCGCTTTCATGTCCCGATTCGACGCCGCCAGCAACCGCACGTCGAGGGATATGGGATGGTGACCCCCCAGACGCTCCACCTCACGTTCTTGCAGCACCCGTAGCAGTTTCGCCTGGAGTCGGAGCTCCATCTCTGCGATCTCGTCGAGAAACAGGGTCCCGCCTTGGGCTTGCTCAAATTTTCCCGGACACGCACGATAGGCGCCGGTAAAGGCACCCTTCTCATAACCGAATAGCACGGCCTCCAACATGTTGTCCGGAATGGCAGCGCAGTTGATGGCCACAAAGGCCGCCCCGCCACGAGGCGACTGGTTATGCACCAGCTGAGCGAAGGCTTCCTTACCGGTACCGCTCTCACCTGTGATCATCACCGTAACATCGCTGCGCGCCACCCGCGTGGCCAGTGTCACCACGTGGCGGGTGGCCGCATCGACCGCCACCACTCCCGCCGTGGTCGAGGCCATCACCTGTGGTAGGTGATAGGTCACCTTGGCGAGCAATACCTCCGCCTCAAACGGCTTGACCAGGTAGTCCACGGCCCCATCGCGCATGGCCTCCACCGCCTGAGCGATGCTGCCGAAGGCCGTCATCAAAAGGACCGGGATCTGCAGCCGCTGAGCCTTGATCCGACGTAGCAGATTGAGGCCATCGAGGCGATCCATTTGCACGTCGGTGACCACCAGCCCCACGACCTCTCGCTCGAGGATCGCGAGCGCCTGCTCGCCATCCTCAGCGGCCAACACGGTCAAGCCAGAGAGGGCAAGCGTGTCGCAGATCGCTTCCCGTAGCCCGGCATCATCTTCCACAACCAGCACGGCGCTACTCATGGTCACTCCCCAACTCGGTTGCCCAAGGCACCGCCGACTGCCAACGCCTGCCCCACCGCGAGCGGCGTAGGGCCCGCCTGCCCGGGCGGCAACGCCGGGAGTGTGATGCGCACGGTCGTGCCCGGCGCCGGCGGATTGGATTCAATGGTGACCTCGCCGTGGTGGGCCGAAATGATAGCGTGCACCACCGCCAGTCCCAGCCCTGTACCCCCCGCGCGGGTGGTGAAAAAGGGCTTCAGCACGAGCCGTTGCCGCTCCGGTACGATCCCCGGTCCGTCGTCGATAAATTCGATACCCACCGTCTGTACCGTGGGCTGGCGAAGCACGATGGTCAACCGCGAGCCGTTGCCACCCCATTGAATGGCGTTAT
>CAZUZO010000148.1:0-7421 GCA_964624765.1 uncultured Thiotrichales bacterium | reverse complement strand
CCTCTCAGCGGATTTGGGCCGGAGCTCTTAGATTGAGTGATTGAAATCGATCCGCCAGTGGGCCTTGGTTGAGGCGTCATTCTTCGACCGCCTGACTCTGGGGCAGCAACAGATCCTCCAAGAAGAAAGCCGATAAGGAGGAGCGACCGGAAAGGCCGGCTTTTCGGTAGACCGCACGCGCTTGCTCCCTAATGGTGCGTTCGCTGGTCTGGCGGATCTCGGCGATCTCTTTGTGACTCAAGCCTTTCAGTATAAGCAGTGCAACCTCGGCCTCGGCCTTGGTGAGTTGCCAAGACGTGAATTGCCGCGCGATCGCGAACCCGAGGCCTTGGATCAGTTCATGGTTTTCCTTCCGCCACCTTTCAGCCTCTATCCGCGCCTCGGCAAGATCCGAACGAGCCTGCTCGAACTGACGCCAGAGAAAGGCAATACCGCCCCCCGCGACGAGCAGCACGACAAGCTCAACAGCTAAATGCCGCCAACTGGCTCCGGCATGATAGTCGACGATGAGATCGGACACGATGAACAGCGCAATAACGCCAAAAAGCGCCGCTGCCACCCGCGCCGACCATTGCTCTTGTCTGTCATCCGACATATAGAACACTACTCCCAGCATAAAACCTAAGCTTATGTCGGATGGCGGATTTTATCAGCGCGAATCGCCCCACACATTTGGGTAAATTGCAAACAGTGGAGACACCACATGAAAACCGCTGAAAACACGGTTCTAGTCTGGGACCCTCTTGTGCGGATTGGCCATTGGACGCTGGTGATTGCGTTCTTTACCGCCTACTTCACCGAGGATGAGTTCCTTACCCAACATGTTTGGGCCGGCTATGTGGTCGGCATCGTCGTCTGCATACGGCTCCTCTGGGGATTTGTCGGCACCCAACATGCTCGGTTTTCTGACTTCGCGCGCTCACCAGCAACCGTAATATGGTACCTCCGCGATCACATGGCCAATCGGGCCAGACCGTATGTCGGACACAATCCCGCTGGGGGGGCAATGATCGTTCTCCTCCTGATCGGTCTGGCCGGCACCGTGTTTTCAGGACTGGTGCTGTACGCAATCGAGGAAGACGCGGGACCACTTGCCGGTTGGGTTGCCGAGAATACTTCCGTTCCGGCACTGCCCGCTCTGATCTCCAATGCCAACGCGAATGGAGACGAGCGAGAGGGCGGGAAGGAGCATGAGGGCGACGCGCGCGAGGCATTCTGGGAAGAGCTTCATGAGATTTTCACCAACGTCACCTTGGTTTTGATTGCATTCCATGTCGCGGGGGTGCTGTTTTCAAGTTACGTTGACAAGGAAAACCTGATCTGGGCTATGGTCACCGGCCGAAAGCGCCACGGTCCGAAAGCTCGTTCCCAGGAGTGACAGCTCCTCGGGCGACGTAAGCTCCGAAGGCACTGAAAGCGACCTCTGGATCCAAGCCGACGATGCCCTGGCACTGGAAAATAGCCATCCGAACCGACGAGGGACGTCGGTCGCAGACAGTCGACGACGCGGGCGCTCGACGAGGAAGACTTGTCCAACGTGAGGAAAGTCCAGAGAGTCGTTGAGGCGGGTCGAGGTCCGGATCGCGCACGATTGGAGCCGTCCGTGCTCGGGGGTAAACGGCTCGCGCAAGTCCGGCTCGGCGCGCTGCTCGAACAGGAGACGGATATCGGCCAGGAGGGTGGGTTGATTGTCTTTGGCGGTGAGCTGGTCGTGAGCGCCGCGCTCCTCGACCCGGTAGCGGGCCAGGTCGCGTTGGGTGCCCGACGGTGCTGAGGATAGGGGTCTGGTGGCCGTCCTCGTCGATCGCGTTACACCGGGTTTTGCCATCGATAGCCAAGGCCTCGTCGTTGGCCGCATACTGGGCATTCCAGCCTTGCAGGGCAAGGTTGAGTGCCGGCGGGTCGAGGCTGATGAGCCCGTCGCGGAAGCGGGTGCGGCTGGGGACTTCGTAGCGGCCATTGCGATAGCGGCAGCGAAAGCGCGCACGGACCTTCTGGCCCAGGTCTTCGGCCCAAATCGATCAACGGTCAGGGTGTATAAGGTATAGAAGATTGGCATTATTGGGGGCAAAATGGGATACCAATATTGAGTCAGGCATGCCTGACTCGGCGCTCCAGCCGCGTCGCGACCGTGCACTCTGGCCCCCGCTTGTGCCACTGCCGGTGTGGCGGCAGCACGCCGGCCGCATAACGATAAATGTCTTGGAGGTGATGGTATAGTGTGCCGGACACCTTCGTCTCCCCTTGAAGTTGTTGGTCCAACTTCAGTCTCCGGAAAGCCGATGTGTCGGATACCCAGCGTGACCCTTGGTATTCGGCAAACTTGGAACGACGGGGGCGAGCCACGTCGCACGGTGATAGACAGAGTGAGAAATGATTCAAGGCTACGTGCTGATCGTTGAAGACGATAGCGCAACCCGCCAGATGCTGCGCATGTTCCTAGAACAGGCCGGATTGCCAAGCCGGGAAGCGGGCAACACCGAGGAAGCGATGGCGAGTCTCGCCGAGCGGTGCCCGTCGCTGATTCTCCTGGATTGGATGCTCCCGACCTCTAGCGGCATCGAGCTGTTAACCCAGCTGCGAAGCGATCCGGCTCACCAGCGAATCCCCATTATCCTCCTGACGGCACGAGGCGAAGAGGACGACCGGGTCTATGGCCTGGACTGCGGTGCGGATGACTATGTCGCGAAACCGTTTTCCAGGCGGGAATTGCTGGCCCGAATTCGAGCCTTACTTCGCCGAAGGTTTCCCGAGTTCGATGGTCAGGTCCTTACGGTCGAGGGACTATGCCTGAGTCTCGAGACCCATCGCGTAAAGGCCGATGACGTGGCACTCAAGCTTCGCCCCATGGAGTTTCGCCTGTTGCATTTCTTCATGACCCATCCCAATCGCATCTTCAGTGCCGCGCATCTGGTGGATAAGGTGTGGGAGAAGGCCGTCAGCGAGGGGGCCGCTGCGATCTGCGTGTTTCGATTGCGTGAGCTGCTCGCCCCCTTCGGCTACGATCGTTTTATTGAGACCGTGAGGAGCGGCGGTTACCGGTTCAGCCCCGGCCAACAAAACCGATGAATGGCCCGTTGGAGCGGTAAAAGCCAGCAAAAGTATCTATCACCCGCGGCAGCGGTTCAGAAACGATTCGCTGGAATCCACTCTTGCACCTCCTGAAAACGCGCCACATGGAGATAACGTGAGATCTCCACCACGAAGAGTGCTGAGGAGGGTGCCGAAATGAAGGGCTCGAGGTAAGGATGGCGCTCCACAAGTAATCTTTCCCAAGGGGCAGATTCAGCCCCCCTCTTCATCTCGTTCGCCTGCCCCGTAGCGGTAACGGCTTCCAGCGCCATGATGTCCGCGCTCCCCTGGGAGCGACTATCGATGACTAACGCGACACGGTTGCACTCACAGAGCAGACGAAACTTGCGGGTCGTGGAAGGAGTGGCGAACACGACGTGCCGTAGATCATCGCTGGCCACGAAGGCCACCAATGAACCGTAGGGTTGACCACCGCCTTGCGTACAGAGCACCGCGTAAGGCTGCTCGGCGAATAGCTGGCGAAGGCGTGTCTGGATGAGTGCCGGATCATCATCGGTCGTGCCATCGCCGCGTGTCGGTTCGGATTGCTGCCACATATATTAGTTCTCAGATTATCCGGTCGCTGTGCAACGATCCCGGTTTATCCGGTGGTTATTCCCGGGTGACCTGTGTGCGCATTGATCGGTCCGCTTAAGTTAAGTCTTCTTGAATCAATCGGCAAGCGACTCAAGAAGCTCCACGGCATGATCGGAGCGTAAAGCGGCGAGGGCCTGGACCTCCAGCTGCCGTACTCGCTCCCTGGTCACCCCCAGGATCGTGGCGATCTGTTCCAAGGTCATGGTCCGAGAACCCCCGATCCCATAGTGGAGACGCAAGATTAGAGCTTCACGCTCCGACAAACTATCGAGCAATCGGGCCACCCTCTCAGCAACTTGCACACCGTTCACATGCTCTGATGGATCAGGTTCGGACCGATCGATAAGCCGATCATAGAGTGCCAGATCCTCTTCGTCGTTGGTAGGAGTTTCCAGGGAGAGCGTCCTCTGATCGGCACTCAGGGCTGTCAGTATGGTGTCAAGGGGCAGGCTAGCCGCCTCAGTGAGCTCTTCGAGCGAAGGGTTGCGTACCAGTTTCTGTTGCAGACTGGCCGTTAGCGCTCTAAGGTGTGTAATGTGGTCATGCATGTAGCGGGGCACAGTAATCAAGCGCCCCTGTTTCGGAAGCGCTCTTGACACGGCTTGTCGAATCCAGAAGCTCGCGTAGGTCGAAAAGCGATAGCCTAAGCGATAGTCGAACTTTTCCGATGCTCGAAATAAGCCTAAATTTCCCTCCTGAACCAAATCGGCGAGGGCTATTCCATCGCGCACAAAGTGGCGAGCGATGGATATCACCAGCCGCAGGTTGGCCTCGACCAACCGGCGCCAGGCGTGTTCGTAGCGACACCAGGCGGTTTCAGCCTCGGTGTGCGCCTTGCGCAACAGGCTCAGATCGGTTCCGACAGCCGATTCGAGTTTATGCAAATCGCTTTGTGCGGCCCGGATGAGTTCACGGTAGGGTGCAAAGCGCGGCTCCAATAACCGTTGACCGAGGAATTCCGATGTCAGGGATAACCCGCCTCGGTCTCCGTCGGTCAAAATCACGACAGCACCGACCCGTTGTTCGACGATCCGCGTTCGCTGGACGAGGCCGCGACAAGTCGCGCACAGGCGCCGCAGCATCTCTGGAGCCACCGGTAGCGCGGCGAACGTACGCTGCATCGCGTGACGGACGGTTTGCGTTGCCTTCTGGGACACCTCGGATGCTTGGAGTCGGGAGGCCTGCCAGTGTCCATAATGCACCTTTAGCTGCTCCAGGATTTTTCGCACGCCGGCAACGTCCGGTAAGGGCTGCGGTGGCTGCTGGGGGTGTCCACCAGTGGAAGCTTTTTGGGAAGCCGTTTCGGGAACTCGGGGCGGCGGCAATACGACGTGACCGAGCTCCCATTGGTTTTTTCTGGCTACCTCATAGGCCTCGAGAAATTGACCGACCGCAGCGGGAACCTGCGACAAGGCCTGTGTCATGGTCTCCCGTGCGAGCTGCATCTCCCGCCCCAAGTCTCGCTCACCTTCTGGGGTCAACAGTGGCACCTCGCTGATGGCGGCAATATACAGCGTGAAGGCATCCGTCTCTGATTCCTCGGTGGGCGGTGAACCCAGCGGCGACCTCTTAAGAGTAGGGTCTTGTGACCCAATCTTGCGGCTGACGGTGCCCGTTTCCTTCCTCGAACAGCGCTCGAAGTGGCGGCTGTCGCCTACGCTACTCCCCGAGGGGGCTTCGTCCACCCAATCATCGGCTATTCTCGGCAACAAGCGGCAAGGCTCTCCGGGAGTATGCATGGCGTCACCTAATCGATTGCAAGTTAATTGAGTCCAGTTGGAATGCTTGGCGTCACGGGTAACTGCCGAAGCTTCAACGGCATGCGATCGGTTAGACCGAGATATTGTCTAATAGTTGTCTATACTATTTTATTGACACTCGGGCCAGCATCATTTGGAACGTCCTGGTGTCCTGCCCTCAAGCAAAGAAATTTGATCGCAGGTCACCTCATCAAGCCAAGAAGATGAATAGGCAGCGATGGACGATGCACGCCCTGTAGTAGTATGTAAAACGGGATCGCGTTTGTTCAGGACGCTTGTCTTAAAGAGTCAGAGAGGGCAGCTCACGAAGAAAAGATGACGGGGGGAGCGGCAACAGGAGTGCGCGCCAGGGTGCTTGATAGTCACGGTTTAGCGGATAACCGCGAACCCTCGTGTCATGACCGAGAGCCGCAGGCCGTGGCCTACGGCAACGGGATGTTTTCCACTTCGACGATTTGGGTGAGGGCGACCTCGAGCAGATGCCTTGCCTGTGCCGTAGTCTCATTCAGAAACGCGTGTAACGATGCATCGCGAGGTTCACGGTGTTTACACTGAGCGCTATAGGTCTCGAAAGCATTAAGGAATCGAATCAGATCCACAAGGTGGTGAGGGCACTCGCACTGAACAGAAGTGGCTTGCACAGCGATCGACGCCAGCGCCTCGTCGCTATAGTGGCGGGCAGGTAGGTAGGACGGTTCTTCCCGTTCTTTCATAGGCTTGTATTGTCCGATGACATGGGAGTCCTGGTCACCATTCAACGCCAAAATTAAGTGTTTGAGCTCGGGAATATCGACGGGCGCTCGCAATGGCGTGATGTGCTTCGTATCAAGCCGCCGCACAGCTCGTTGCGACCCGAACCCGTATATTACGAGCGCTTTCGCCGCGCCGGATCGCTCCAGTAGGCTTTGGACATCCTGGCTCGTTTCCTCGTGCACCGTTGGGTACTCCAGAATGAGGAGGTCCGGCCGCACCCGTTGTACCTGGCACTCGAAGTCCATCCGGTGGCGTAACATCAATACCCACTCGAAACCGTCGAGCGTCGTTCGCAGTCGCTCCAGGCGGGCCGGAAGCACATCCCCTAACACGGCGACGCGTTGCAGCAACCGCATCTTTGGTCCCATCTGACAAGCGGCTTGTCTCTCGTGGGTGTCTAATCGCGCCTGGAGTTCTTCGATAGACAAACTCCCTACGGTACCGATTCGATGACCTAGATCCACCAGGTTCTTGATCAGAGCCAACCGGCCAATATCTTCACGGCTGTAAAGCCGGTGCCTGGTTGAGGTGCGAGTAGGTTCGATGACCCCGTATCGTCGCTCCCATGCTCGGATGATATCCGGCGACAGCCCGGTCATGCGAGCGACGGCTCCGATGTGAAACATTGTTCGAGAATCGTCCAGATCATGAGTCATCGTCGTAACTCAGAGCTTGTGAAAAAACCGTCGCGAGCGGCACGAGAGCCAGGCGGACGGCGCCGCAGCGACGAGACATATCAAATAGATAGGCGAGGAGCGAGTACCGCCCAACGCCGCTATCGTGTCGTGTAGGAGGTTTTTTCACAAGCTCTCAGCTCTGATAGATGTCGGTCACACGATACTGCCGAGTGACAGTCATGATCTTGCCCCTCAAGAAACATATACTCCGTTGCACACTCCGGTATCCGCTCCTGTCCGACCGCCAAGATGGCGACCAAGCCCTCCCGGCTCGGCCGCCAGTTTTGTCAACAGAGCGTGATGCAGGCGTTAGCCAAACACTACTCTGGCATGAGTACCGTGTCGATGACGTGGATGACGCCATTGCTCGTCATGATATCGGTGGTGACCACATTCGCGTCATTCACCTTGACTCCATCGGCCGTGCTGATCGCGATGGAACGGCCTTCCACGGTCGCAACGCTATCCAACCCGGCAACGTCAGCGGCCAGCACCTTACCGGCGACAACATGGTAGGTCAACACTGCAGTGAGTGCTTCCTTGTCCTTCAACAGCCCATCTA
>CAZUZO010000147.1:0-7636 GCA_964624765.1 uncultured Thiotrichales bacterium | reverse complement strand
GGTCAGTTCTTACATTATGACACGACGCCGCATAACGCAGCGCCTGCCTGATGTCCTTGCGCTCCAGATGGCGTATGGCGAGGTGTTGGCCGAGGTTGGGGGGTTATCTGCGGCTGAATCCCGAGGGAAGAAACGTGAGAAACTCGACAAAATCTGCGGCGACTTCGAGGCCAACGCGGACCGGATGCGCTATCACGAGTACCGGGCTGAGGGCTACCCCATCGCCACCGGCGTGATTGAGGGCGCTTGTCGGCATCTCGTTAAGGACCGCATGGAGCGCGCCGGCATGCGCTGGAGCCTCGAAGGGATGCAAGCCCTGCTCGACCTGCGCAGCCTTCACATCAGCGGCCAGTGGGACGAATTCACGGCCCACCGTATTCGCAAAGAAACTGAACGGTTATATCCCCATGCCCGCCGTCACCCACGTCCCCCGCTGCCGCTCGCGCCTTAGGGAGGGAGCGGAACACCGGAGGGCAAGCACGGGGTCAGTTCTCACATTCCAGCACTGTTGGAATGTGAGAACTGACCCCCTACCCGCTGCTCGCTGACCCCTGTCCGCTCCTCGCCTGCCTAGCTGATAGGTCGCGCGGCCTTGGGCCGCCCGCTACGATTTCTTCACAGCCTCTCGTTCCATCCCTAGGCTCTAGGCTGAATTGTTGGGGACGTCGAGAAACCAGGCCACAAACCACGACGGTAGGTCTTTCCCCGCTTGGAGAAGGACCGCATCCTCGGTATGTGTGGTATACAGGAGACGACCGAGCGGGGAGCTACCAAGAGGCACCGAGGTCTCGCCCAGATTAGCAACCAAAGTGAGTGAAGCGCCGCCACCGAGATCCCAGGCAGCCTGTAGACCTCGCTCGTCCAAGGTGTGAAAGCCGGCATCGACTCCTCGCACGGAGCCAATCCGCTCGACAAGCTCCCGGCGACGGATGGTGAGCAGTTCCCGATACAGCTGCAACCATTCCTTATGCCCTTGTTTCGATATCAGCGACCAATCCAGGATAGCGGCGCTGAAGGTCCCAGGATCACAAGGATCGGGTATCTTCTCGCGGCTAGCCGGATCACTGAATTCTGGGAATTGGGCAAATTCTCGCCGGCGGCCGTCGGTCACCAGCGGCGCGAGATCCGCACCGAGATCGCAAAAGAAGGGAAACGGCTCCGGCGCGGCGTATTCTTGTCCCATGAACAACAATGGCGGTGACGGGGCCAGCAGCAAAATGGCGGCCGCCGCACGATGGGCCGCCGGCGATGCCAACTGGGTAAGACGCTCACCAAAGGCGCGGTTACCCACCTGATCGTGGTTCTGTAGAAACGCAACGAAGGCGCTCAGAGGCAGGGTACAGCTCGACTCACCCCGCAGCGCGCCATCGCGAAAAGCAGAGCGCTCGCCCTGGTAGGCAAACCCCTCGGTGAGACAGCGGCCTAGGTGATGCAGGGGGGCATCGGCATAGTCGACATAATAGCCATGGTTTTCCTCAGTGGTCAGCACATGCAGGGCGTGGTGGAGATCATCGTTCCACTGCGCGACGTAAAACCGCGGTTGCCTGCGCGCATCTCGGGCCAGGTAGTGGGCAGCGTTATGGTCGTTTTCCAGCACCAGATGAATGCGCCGCTCTCCCGGGAATCGTTGCCGGACCGTTCCAGCAAGCTCTTGCAAAATGTTGGGGCGTCGATCATCGAGAATGGCATGCACCGCATCGAGCCGCAGCCCATCGAAATGAAACTCCTCGAGCCAGTAGAGGGCATTGTGGATAAAGAAATCTCTCACCACCTGGCTACCCTCGCCGTCGAAGTTGATGGCGGCACCCCAAGGGGTATGGTAACGTTCGGTGAAGAATTGGGGCGCGTAGAGATGAAGATAATTACCTTCCGGCCCAAAGTGATTGTATACCACATCGAGGAACACCATCAGCCCTCGATCGTGGGCCGCCTGCACTAACGCTTTCAGGTGTTCGGGCCGGCCATAGCGACTTTCCGGAGCAAACAGCGACACCCCATCATAACCCCAATTGTGGCGGCCCGGGAAATCGGCGATCGGCATGAGTTCCACGGCCGTCACGCCCAGATCAACCAGATAATCGAGCCGTTCCTGGACCGCGGCAAAGCTACCCTGGGGCGAGAACGCCCCAACGTGCAGCTCATAGAACACCGATTCCTCCCAAGGTCGGCCTAGCCAGGTTGCATCTCGCCATTCCCAAGCTTTAGGATCGATCACTTCACTCGGGCCGTGGACGTCGCGCGGCTGAAAACGCGAAGCCGGATCGGGCACCCGCTGCCCCCCGTCGAGGCAGTACTGATAGAGACTCCCGCCGTGCGCCTCACCCGTCACACCTTCGAACCATCCATCGGAGGTACGCGCCATCGGCAGGAGGCGTTCGCCAGCGGAATCCTCTAGGCAGACCTCGACTCGACTCGCCGCCGGCGCCCACAAGCGAAAACGCACTTGACCGTCATCCAAGAATTCTGCGCCGAAGGGCATCCGGTGACTGCGTTTCATGGTCTCTGTCTCCTGCAAAGGGTCCACCGACAACGCCAGCCCGAGAGGCTCCCTGCTGCGCTGACCGATAGCTCGGTTGGACGGTGCTCGCTGCTCGCCTATCTATCTGATATGTCTCGTCGCTGCGCTCCGTCCGCCTGGCTCTCGGGTCGCTCGCGACGGTTTTTTCACAGCCTCTCAGGCTTTCTTACAGTCTGTCAGTCAAAGCCAAAATACCGTTGACCGGCACCCCCACCCAGCTCGGTCGATGCTGAATCTCATAGCGCAGCTCATAGAACGCCTTTTCCAGCATGAACAGCGTGAGCAAGTGTCGGGCGACGCTCGCATCGGCGGGCATCACCGGGCAGTCCTGAATGGCGTCCTGGTAACCGGCCATGAAGGCCTCCACCGCCAATGCCCCAAAAGCCCGCGCATGGGGCTCCAAGCGCCCGAAGTCATCCGGCTGTTCGGCGGTCACTCGGTACAATGCAGCAAAGGCGACGTAGTTGTACGACCGCAGCATGCCGGCCACATCACGGAGCGCTGAGTGCTTGTCGCGCCGCTCCGCAAAGCTGCGCATCGGTTCCCCCTCAAAATCGATGATGACAAAGTCGTTTTGCACCACCAACACCTGGCCTAGATGCAGGTCGCCATGATAGCGCGTCTTCACGCCCGCCACTGTGTCGGGAACCGAAGCCAGCGTATGGGCCAGCAGGGCCTCCCAGCTTTCGAGCACGGTACCGGCGACAGGCTGCACCTTCACCGGCAAGGTATTGAGGCCCCGCTTCAACGCCTCGACAGCAATACCCGCGTCGATGCGGATTTTGCTTTTCCATCGCGCGATATCCTGTTCCGAGATCGGCTCGGGATCAAACCCAGGATCTCCGGTGCGTACCGACAGTGCTCGGTGGAGCTCGCCGGTACGACCACCCAAGCGGCGTGCCATAACGAGGTAGGCAGCATGAGCATCCTGGGGCGTGAGTGACGGATCGGTGACACCGGTCTGGCGATCCATCAGACAGCGTTCGAGATAATCGAGTGTATAACTCCACCCATCACCCTGGTTCTCCAAATAGCCTTGCAGCAACCCCAGAGTCATCAGCACGCCGTCGTCTCTGTGATACTCGATGGCACCGGCCACCGGCACGGTGTGAGCAAAGCGCGCCACCTCAGTCAGAAACCGGCCCATTTCCAGCTCCGGATGCATCCCCTCATGGACCTGCCGATAGATTTTCAGGAAGAACTGCGCATCTACGGCCACTGCCGTGTTCGTTCCCTGAGCAATCGGCTCATGCCCGTCGCCCTGGACGAGACCTTCTCCCAACAGCTCTTGAAATGCGTGGGTGGCCACCATCCGAATCTGACCACCGCTGCACGGAATCACCTTCTGCTCGCCGATGGCCTCGACTAAGGCCCGGGCAAACAAACCGTCGGCCATGGCATCACAGACGATGCCCTGTTTGGCTTTCTGGCGCACCTTCGCGATCACGGCAGCGCGCAGATCCCGCAGTCTCGCTTCCCCTTCAGTCTCCCACACCAAGGACAACGGCGTGAAGTAGACTTGGCTTGCTGTGGTCTTAGTGGTGACGGCGAACAGGGCCAGCAACCAATGCCCCCCCTGCTGCTGCCATCGCCCGTCCTCGATAAGCGCTACGCGGGCTATGCTGTCGCCCTTGGCGGCAAACCAACGTTGGGCAACCATAAACTGCGGCATCGCTTGAGCCTCAAGGTGCTCGCGGGCTTGGCGCGCGAGGGACCGCAGAGCCGGAGACACCCGATGTTCGTGAAGACTCTCCCAACCATCGAACAACGCCAAAGTCGGCAGGCTCTCCGGGGGTAAGTGGCTCTTCATGCCAAAGTGGTATATCCACCGTCTCGGCCAACCGAAACCAATAAAAGCCATAGGCGGGCAGGGTCAGCAGGTAAGGGGTAAGGGAGATCGCCGATCGGTGGAAAAGGCAAGCGACCCCGCATTTCCACTGGCAAGCGGCCAAGACCGAGTTCCACCGGCTGCGCGGTGCGCCCCCGATTGGTCACGCATAATAGCGATTCACCTCCGTACTCGCGAACTTAGGCGAGATGCTATACCTTGCGGGGGCATGACCGAATGTTCTGGAGGCGGGCACGTATATGGGGTAATAGCTAGCTGAAAGCTCGGTCGTGCAGCCAAGTCTCCGCTAGGAAAAGCGCTTTTGTGGCCGTGGCGAGTAGAGCATGGCGTGCTAGCACGTCGCTCAACGCCACGAGTGGTTACGGCGTGACTTCGGAGGGTGTATAGGGTGTATAAAGAGACGCTGGTGAGAAATATCCGTGGAACTGTGTATGCCACAGCACTATCGATGGATCTCTCTCGCCTGCCGCGAGCAGTCTTGGCTGCACGTATCCTTGCGCGCTCTTGCGGTCACTTCACATTTTCTAATGTCACTGTAAAGGTAGTTCGATCGATAGCAAAGACTGATGTCGTACCAATAGTCGCCATCGCAACGCTTCAGGCAATCGGCTGGCCCCCGACCCATCGGCTGCGAGCATCGATCTAGGCATCGGCGCTTATCCTGCTCTTTGCCCTGCTGGCATTTCTTGATGTCGTTGTACAACGTGTGGGACCGGTGGCATTCGCTCACTCCCCTCCAGTAATCGCTCTCGCAGCTGCGCTTGCATTGATTCAACTCCTCCTGACTGAGAGCGACGAATGCCCAACCTAGGATCAGAAGACCCACTGACCCTGACAAGAGATACTTGAGACCCGGATGCATAATCCCTCCGCGTGACTGCTAGACTCGATGCCCTACTTCCCAAGCTGTTCAGGCACATAACGAGCACCACCCCAAGCCGCCAAGGACGTCTTCGAGGTGCCCTGGCACCGAAGAGTCGGCCGCCCCCAACAGCAAAGGTAATCGATGCGATGACCAACGTCTTTTTTTCACAAGCTCTGAGTATAATCAACTACATTACGATGAACCGGTACGCTTGCGCCAAAGCGTCCCCCAACAAGAGGTGTAGACCCGATGCCAGAACGGCGGTTACGAGAGACCCTGCAACAGCTTCATGAGGAACTGGACCGTACCGAATCCGTCGAGCCAGAGGATCGAGCCCTGCTGAAGGACCTCATGGATGATATCCAACAGACTCTAGAGAAGGCGGAGGGAGGCGCGATGGAGGAACACCAGTCTCTCCTCGATCGGCTGCGTGAGGCCGCAACCGACTTCGAGGAGGCTCACCCGGACCTAACGCTGGCAATGCATCGGGTCATCGATGCATTCCGCTGGATGAGCATCTAGCGCACCGAAGCGCCCACTGGTTATTTCGGGCCGCCCTGCGCTCCCAGGGCTCTTGTGAGAAGTTGCCGAACCACAGCATTGTAGGTCACCCGTCGCGAGGGATCGGCATCATTCAATCGTTTCACGTAGGCGTCCAAACGATCCATCAACTCTACAGGCAAACGAAAAACCACCGGCACCGTCGCGCCACTCTCGACAATATCGTCCAGTAGATCCCCTACATACTCCAAACTCTGCAATAAATCACCCGTCCCGGTGACATCCCCGGTTGCTGACACCTCTTGCATTTCCACCAGAACTTCCGTCAACCTGTTTAGGGAACGAACTCCGGGCGAGAGCGGTTCGGAGTCCCGACCGAGCGCGCTGTCATCCACCACCTGTGTAGGCACTCCCATGAGAAGCTGTTCCAAAAATCACTGCGCCGGCCTGAGCGGCGTTGCGCGGCGGCTAGAATCCTCATGTACTCCCTTGTACACTGCGGTTGTGACTCGCCCCATCCTTGGGGCTCGCCCCTTCGGGGCCAGCTTCCAGCTGTTCAAAATCGTTCCCGACGATTTTGTCGCCGCCGTGCGCCTTGCTCTGCCCGCGCTCGCGACATTTTTAAAACAGCTTCTGAGATCGCCGCTCCCAACCCTACCGTAAAGCAACTGAATAGGGGGGTCGTAGGTGAGGGGCGGAGATGCAGCGTCCACCCCCACCCCGATCCCAAGGCAGCTATTTTCCCGCCTTGCCCTGATTCGCCACCGCCTGCATGGCTTTTTCGATCTCCTCGGCATTGCCAAGGTAATAGTGCCGTAACGGCTTTAGATCCTGGTCCAGTTCGTACACCAAAGGAACCCCTGTCGGTATGTTAAGCTTCAAAATATCTTGCTCGGAGACGTTATCGAGATACTTCACCAGCGCCCGCAGGGAATTACCGTGGGCAGCGATGATAACCCGTTTGCCAGCGCGTAGCGTGGGCGCAATCACCTCGTGCCAGTGGGGTAGAAAACGTTCCACCGTATCCTTCAAACATTCCGTTCGCGGAAGTTCGCTTTCCTTCAGTTCCTGATAACGGCGATCGTGCCCAGGATAACGCTCGTCGGTCTTATCCAAGGGAGGCGGTGGTATATCGTAGCTCCTGCGCCAAACCAAGACCTGCTCGTCACCATACTTTGCCGCGGTCTCCGCCTTGTTAAGACCCTGTAGCGCACCGTAATGGCGTTCGTTGAGCCGCCACGACCGATGCACCGGGATCCACATCAAGTCCATTTCATCGAGCACGAGCCATAGGGTTCGGATTGCCCGCTTGAGGACTGATGTGAAAGCGATATCAAATTCATAACCTTCCTCCTTGAGTAAGCGCCCGCTCGTCTTAGCTTCCTCTATACCCTTCTCCGAGAGATCCACGTCGGTCCACCCAGTGAATAGGTTTTCTCGGTTCCAGATACTTTCCCCATGTCGCAGCAGAACAAGCTTCATCATCATCGAATTCCCCATAAATTGATTATTCAGAGCCTGCGGTGACCCTCTGCGAAAACGAAGCACCCCCCGCGTAACCGACTGTACCCCGTATACCGGGTGCACGACCCCCGATTCCAGAGGACTCTCGCGTTGCCACTTCGGGCAACGAGCCTGCCTCCGCCTGATGGACGCCCTGGCACCGGTAGACGATCCAGGCTTCTGGATCCGCCGGGACACGGCCAGACACCGCAAGCGCCTACCGCGCGAGCTTACGCCAGTTTAGGCTGAAGGAGCAACCCGTCTCGGGATGGAAACCCATCGAGTCGGTACCAACGCCACCTACGCCGCCGAGGCCACGCCGTGCATCCCAATACCGCCGCAACCTCTCAGAGCTTGTGAAAAAACCGTCGAGAGCGACCCGAGAGCAAGGCGGACGGCG
>CAZUZO010000146.1:0-7807 GCA_964624765.1 uncultured Thiotrichales bacterium | reverse complement strand
TCCCAGCCAATGTTCAAGTCGGCCGGTCTGATTAGTCCACAAATCAGGTAGGTGCACTATAGATAGGCGAGGAGCGAGCACCGCCCAACGCCGCTATCGGTTCGTGTAGCAGGTTTTTTCACAAGCTCTGAGCTCGGCTATGTTTCAATTGATGGGAGGATTGCGTGATTGGGCTCGAGCCTCCAGACTGCGAATGAGACCGTCCAAGCCCCTCTGGCTGATCTCGGTACTGAACTCGGTTCGGTAATTGGTGACGAGGCTGACACCCTCGACGACGACATCGATGACCTTCCACTCACCACGGATTAAACGCAATCGATAACCGATGGCAACCGGCGGCCTGGCCGGTGGTAGGATCTCGGTGCGTACCGTGGCACTGTCAGCATCGGCACCCATGTGAACGGGGAGATAACGAATGGGTACCCCCGTATAATCGAGCAACGACTGGGTATAGGTGGTCACGAGTAACGAGCGGAACGCTTGGGTAAACTGCTCGCGTTGGCGGTCGTTGGCGCGCTGCCAATGCCGGCCGAGGACCAGCCTCGACATGGTGGTGAAGCTGAAATTCGGCACGATATAGTCCTCCACCACTTCATGGAGGCGCTCCGGATCCTGTTTGAGCTTTTCCTGTTCCCCATCCAAGATGCGCAGCACTTGCTCTGCCGTGTTCTGCACCACTTCCTGGGGGGTGAGTCTTGGGGCGCCGAGCGCCGAGACGGAGAAAATGCAAGCGCTCGCGATGAGGGCTGCTCGCCAGAAACCATGTTTCACAAACCTAATCTCCAGTGGTTGAACATGAATCGTGTATCGCCTGCGCCGCAGGCGGTCGCCGGCGTCAGGCCGCGACAGTAGAGGTTATGCAGAGGCCGTAGCGGGCTCCCCACCGTGTGGGTATCGGCAGGCGCAGCGGGCTTTTTCGTGGCTTCTTGGATTTGCGCAAGGAGGAATGTCGTTTTCGTCACACTATCCATTCGGCTGTCTCGGGCAGGAAATGGGCGAGTCCCTCGAGGACGCCGGCGGCATAGTTGCCATTCATACCGAGGAAGCCGCCTTCGGCGAGATAGAGCCGTTTGCGCCGTCCGATCGCTTCGATCCGCGCGAGTGCTTCCTGTCGCACTTCGTGGCTGGCGTTTTTGACCAGCACTGCCTGGAGGCCGCTGGTGAGCACCGGGATGTCGTTACCACTATCGCCGGCAAACACCATCTGATGGAAGGCAAAACCCTGACGTTCCATCAAGAACTGAATGGCATGCAGCTTGGTGGCGTGTTCAGGAAGCACGTCTAGCAGGCCGATACCGTTCAGCTCGTCCAGGCTCCAAATAATGCTCGCACGCACCGCGTACCGGTCGAGTCGCTCCTGGACGCGGTTGAGTAGGCTTGGCCGATCGATATCCTGAGCCGTGTAGTAGCTAAGTTTGAAGGTGTTTTGTTTGCTCGACTCCTGCAGCGTGAGTGGCTCGATGTCTTTCAGAGCCGCGTTAAGGTCGTGCCATTGTAAACCCTGCCAGTCGGGGGCGATCTCCTCTGCCCAGGCTGGCCATGGATGCCACTGACCGCCGGAGATTTCGTAGACTGTGGTCCCGACGTCGCCTATCGCGTAGTCGGGTACCGGCAGGGCATATTCCCGGATCGCTTCTTGCAACAGGGCTTCATGGCGGCCGCTGACATACGCAACGACCATGCGAGAGTGGGCCGCTAGCTTTCTGAGTCTTGGCCTCGCTTCGGGAGATTCCTGTTGGGGGCCGTTGGGGAGCAGCGTCCGATCGAGGTCAGAGCAAAGCAGGGCGTGGTCGGTCATGGTCGTCGAGGGTTATCGGTAATATAAGGTATCACAGTCTGCGCCGGCCCCCTGGTCGGGAGCCCTGTGGCCGCAAGCTAGACAATAGTGAGTTCCGAGTCGCCATTGATGGCGTCTATCTGACTGCTGTGGAAGGCCTCCACGCGCTCCGCGACTTCCCGGGGATCTTCGAAGCGGGCGATGTGGAACAGGGCTTCGCCTTCGTGCACCAGCGGGATCTGGGTACGGCCGATGATGACGCCGCCGAGGGGTGCTGGCACTTGAGTTTCCTTTTCCCCAAAGGGATCGGCGATCACTCCGAGCCGATCGCCTCTCTTTACCCGCGCACCTAAGCCTACCGCAGTCCGCAAAATACCGCTCTCTGGCGCGCGTGTCCAGGCACTCAGGCGCGCTACAAAAGGCTCCGCAGCTCGTCTGTTAGGGGTGCGGCTGGCGGGTAGCATGGCCAGTGCTCGCATCACATTGATAATGCCTTGCAATCCTGCCCGGATGCTGACCTCATCAAACCTGAGCGCCTCACCGGCCTCGTAGAGCAGCATCGATATTCCATGCTCGGCGGCTGCTTCTCTAAGGGATCCATCCCGCACATTGGCATTGATCAAGACCGGTACTCCAAAGGCTCTGGCCAGACGGAGTGTTTCCGGGTCATCCAGATTCGCCCGTACTTGGGGTAAGTTGGCGCGATGCAGGCTGCCGGTGTGGAGATCGATACCATGGGTGCAGTTCTTGACTATCTCACGCATGAAAAGATGAGCCAACCGCGCCGCCAGCGACCCTCGATCCGATCCGGGGAAGGCGCGATTCAGATCGCGGCGATCGGGCAGATAACGCGAATTTTGAATGACCCCGTAGACATTGACGATGGGGATGGCGATGAGACAACCCCTTAACCGCTTCAGCAGGGAGGGTCGGAGGAGGCGGCGGATGATCTCCATCCCGTTGAGTTCATCGCCGTGGATGGCGGCACTGACGAAGAGACGCGGCCCTTCTTCTCGTCCCCGCACCACATGCACGGGCATGGCCATTGGAGTATGCGTGTAAAGCTGGGGCAGCTTTAACTCCATAATCGTTCGCGTGCCCGGCGCGATGCGTTGTGCATTGATGACTAACGGCTCACTCACCGTTCTTTAACCCCTGCCACGGGTGGCTGTTCTGTGGGGTTTGGCATTTTTCTCGATAAATTGAATGATCATATTCGCGACATCTCTTCCGGTAGCCTGTTCGATACCCTCCAAACCGGGGGAGGAATTGACTTCCAAGACGACGGGTCCGTGGTTAGAGCGCAGAAGGTCTACGCCGGCGACGTTGAGTCCCATTTTTCCTGCGGCTCGGATCGCTGTCGTGCGTTCTTCTGGGGTGAGCTTGACGAGGCTCGCTGTGCCTCCCCGGTGCAAATTGGAACGGAACTCGCCGGCTTTGGCTTGACGACGCATGGCCGCGACCACCCGTTCCCCAATGACAAAACAGCGAATGTCGGCGCCGCCCGCTTCCTTAATGAATTCCTGCACGAGGAAGTGCGCGTCGAGCTCCCGGAACGCATCGATGAGGCTTTCGGCCGCCTTGTCCGTTTCGGCCAGCACCACGCCTTTGCCCTGGGTGCCCTCGAGTAACTTCACCACTAAAGGAGCGCCGCCGACCAACTTGATCAGATCCTGGGTATCATCGGGCGAGCTGGCGAACCCCGTTAGGGGCAATCCGATACCGGCCCGTGCCAATATCTGCAACGAGCGGAGCTTATCTCGGCTGCGGGTAATGGCGACCGACTCATTCAACGGGTAGGCGCCGATCATTTCGAATTGGCGTAACACCGCCGCTCCGTAGAAGGTCACGGAGGCCCCGATGCGCGGTATCACGGCATGGATATCCTCCAGTGTTTCACCCTTGTAGCAAACGCCGGGCCGATGGGAAGCGATGTCCATGTAGCAGCGCAGGGGATCGATGACGCGCATCTCATGACCCCGTTGTTGTCCAGCCTCGACGAGCCGCCGCGTCGAATAGAGCTTGCGGTTTCTCGAGAGGATGATAATGCGCATGATTATTCCTTATCTTTCCTTCGGCAAGCTATTTGTTTTCAAGAGCCTTAGTCAGCGTTTCGGCAGCTGGATGAGCTTTGCCCTTGGGACAACCGGCCCCATGGGGCAAGGGATTCGGCTGCCGAAGGCTTGGGCGTCAACGGTGTGTTCCAGAGCAACCCTGACGATACGATGACCATGGCCTCCTCAAAAAACTAACTCGATATTCCTGGACTCGGCGTGCCGGTCAGATAGGACGCGGCAGGATCGACAAGGAATCGGCGGCGGATAGCGGTGCGTCCGAGCAGCATGCGAAAGCGCATGGTATCTCGCGCGGTTAAGGTAATTTCGATAGGCCAGGATTGCCGTCCCACGAGCACTGCAGTGCGAATGATACACCGCTTCTCACGGTGTCCGCCGGAGTCAGTCACCATCCGCTCGTCTGCGAGATCAGCCGTGCATCGATGTGCGATGTCGGTGCGCCGTTGCAGGGGGTGGATGGCAAAGCGAACGCGCGTCCGACCTTGCTCGGTAAAACGCTCGACGAAGAAGGCGTGCAGGGTCGAGGTCCGGGCGCCGGTATCGACCTTGCATTTGATCCGACGGATGCCGAGTTCCGGGAGCGCAACCCATTCCTGCCACCCGATCACTTGGAGGTTTTTGGGCATCGCCACCGTTCGCTTAACGAACCCCGACCAAGACCATGAATTGATAACCGTCGAGAACCAGGGTTTGGGTGGCGGTAATGGTCTTACCGGCTACCACATCGGTAAAGGTCTTGCGCATACCGAATAGTCTTAGCTGCCGGCCTGCTACCAACTGTTCTCGCTCGCTGAAGTTGGCGAGCACCAGCACGCTTTGTTCATCGTGATGACAGAAATAACCGAGCACGTGATCGTTACCGGTGGCGATGATCTCCGTTTCGGCACGCGTAAAGGCAAGGTTTTGCTGGCGAATCTGCACCAACTTCAGCAGGCCCGCATAGATTTTACCCGATAGGGTTTCCGATTCCCGCCGCAGCTTCGCTTGCTCCCAGTCGAAAATGGGACGGTGTACCCACCGGCTGTCGCCGTCCTTGTCCGGATCCTGAGTGTAGCTATAGTCATTCAAGAAACCGAGTTCGTCACCCAAGTAGAGTAGGGGAATGCCGCCGATGGTGAAGATGATGCCATGCAGAAGAAGTATGCGACGGATCGCCAACTCGATCTCCACCGGATCGTTTTCCTCGAGAGCCTTTTCCAGTCCACACAGCGAAGCCGTCGTTCCCGAGATGCGTGCGTCACCGGTGTCAGGATTTTCCTGGAACGGCAGCCCGCGGGCGAAGCTGTCGGGGAAACGGCCTGTATAGAATTCTGCTAAGAAACGCCGGTGATCTCGCGGACCGATCTGTACCTCCTGCGCATCTTCATTGGAGAAGGCCCAACCGATATCGTCATGACAGCGGATGTAGTTTGCCCAGGCACACCCGGTTGGTATGGCGAAACGCTTTTGCAGGGAATGCTTCAATAACTGCACTTCCCGGGTGGCGAGGGAGTTCCACAGCAGCGCCATCAGATTCGGGTTGTAGGAAAGTGCGCATTCTTCTTCGCTGATGTACTTAGCGACTTCGTCTGGATGCACGATGGCTTCAGATTTGAATTCAAGGGCGGGCGCCGATATTCGGCACACCGCATTGAAAGCCTGGATGAGAAGATGAGCCTCGGGCAGGTTCTCACAGCTTGTACCGAGGCGCTTCCACAGAAAAGCCACTGCATCCAACCGCAACATCTCGACACCCTGGTTGGCCAGAAACAGCATTTCTTCCGCCATCCGACTAAATACGATGGGATTTTCGTAGTTGAGATCCCATTGATAATTGTGAAAGCTCGTCCACACCCATTTACGAATACGGTTTCGATAAGTAAAACAGCCCGGATGCTCTTCTGGGAACACCGAGTTGATGGTCCTTTCAAACGCGTCCGGCTGAGTGCGATCCGGATACATACGATAGTATTCTTGATATTCCGCGTCACCGGCCAAGGCCCGCCTGGCCCACTCGTGCTCATCGGAGGTGTGGTTGAATACAAAATCCAGCACCAAACTGATGCCATGCCGCCGTAATTCCCCAGCCAGTTCCGCGAGTGCGCCCATGTCGCCGAGGGTGGGATTGACTTCTCGGTAGCTGCTGACAGCATATCCCCCATCGTTATCCCCTTCCGGGGATCGAAACAGCGGCATGAGGTGCAGGTAGGTAACTCCCAGCTCCGTGAGATAGGGAATTCTTGCGCGCAGCCCGGCGAGGTTAGCGGCGAATCGATCGACATAGCACATGGCACCGACTATGCGATGGGATTGATACCAATGGGGATCCGCTTCGCGCATGACGTCGAGCGCCTTTAACTCGTCGGGTCTCTCGACCCACATGTGAGTGGCGGTGACAAGAATATTCTCCAGGTGGAAAAAGAAGTCGTAGTAGTGGCCGTATAAAGAATGTAATAGCTTAAATAATCTTGGGAAATGGACTCGAATCCGCTGAACGTAAGCCTGCCACGCGCCGTCATCGACCCGCTCGGAAAACCGTGTTTCCAACCGCGGTAACAGCCGTTGCAGCGATGTGTTACTGTGTTTCTCTAGCCATGAGGGACTACTCATCAACGACTCCGGAGGAAAGCTATGTTGGCGTTGGTCATCGGCACGGCAGCTTGATGACCTTATTCGCATCGGTTACCGCGGGGTCCTTCCGAGGTTCATGCAGTGCTGGCATCCTGCGCGTAAAGCCAGGCTATCGGACGGATGCCATACCTGGTTCAGGAGCCAACAATTATACTCCTGTGGCACCATTGGGAGCCGGGATTGTCGCCATGTCCGGCGATCGGGCTACAGCAGGATAAGCCACTCCGACTCGCCGCACCTAAGAAGCTGTTTTAAAAACTACTGCGCTTGCCATAGCTGCGTTGCGCAGCGGCTCGCCATCCTCATGTACTCGGTTGTACACTCCGGTGGCCGCCGCTGTGCGCCTTGCTCTGCCGGCGCTCGTGACATTTGTAAAACAGCTTCTAAGCGTATACTCTTCATGGCCACAAGAGAGTACGTTACCTAGCAGAGACTTAGCGGCACGGGTGTTGGTTATCGTTTCGGCCGTTGGATGACGTTTGCCCTTGGGGCCGCCCGATCCCAGGCCGCACGCAAGGGACGTCCTTACGGCGTCCCTTGCGGCCCCGGGTCGGCTGTCTTAAGGGCAAAGGACAGCAAACTACCGAGAACGACCGACGCCTTGCAAATCGAAGGGACAGCTGTAGAAAAAGCACCGAGCTTCATGCCAGGCGTTCGGCTTCCTTCAGATAAGCGCCATAGGTGCGCTCAATGCATAGCACGATGTGCTTCGTCGCGGCTTTGAAGGCCTGATACTGACTGTTGGTCAATTCGATCGCCGCCCGGGTTCTGGCTTGTGCACAAAATGCAGCCATGAGGCTCTGGGCTTTCGCTGGGTCGGGGTCAACGTGCACATAATACAGTGCGGCTAGCGGAACGAGATCCGCGCGCGCGACATGGGTGACGTTCAGCGTCGGTTTGACCGGCATGGTGATGATTGACATGGTCGTGATCTCTGGTACCCACACGGCTTTACGCGTTTGACGTGCAAACCGTCATAGCGCTTTCTCACAGGCTTCGGCAAATTCGATGCCGAAGCTGCCTCTGCAAAAAATAATCAATAGATTTAGATAGTTGAGGCATTTAGTTGGGACGGATAGGGAACTGACGAGAGACGACTGTAAAGCTGTTCGACGGCTTGGCGCGGCCAGGGTGAGTGGGCGCTCACAGGGATGACCGATGGTTACGCCGGAAAACCCAAGAGTCAGCATCTCATTCAATGGGTTGCACTCAAGGATTGAGTGTCAAGCGTACCGAACAAGTTGGCTTTAATAGGCAACGTCTGTTCGGCGACCGATCCAGTACTCGGCGAGTCAGAGGTTGTGAAAAAACCTGCTACACAACCCGATAGCGGCGTTGGGCGGTG
>CAZUZO010000145.1:0-7820 GCA_964624765.1 uncultured Thiotrichales bacterium | reverse complement strand
GACGTCAAGTTACGGTCTGCTAGGATGGCTATCCATCCGGTCTCGTCCTCGATCCAACCCTGCTTGAAGGCTTGCCGCAAACACCCTTTCGGCGAGGAGCACTGCTGCCCTTGCTCGCGTAGTAATTGTTGAATGCTCTTCCAGGCCAATTCAAAACAGAATTCAAAGCGCTGAATACAGGCATCCCGAATCAGGGCAGACTCTGGCTCTCGCAGTCCTTCCTCCAGCCTCGATAGGGCCCGGCGGTAGGCATCCACTTGGGCAACAGTCATATCACTCTTCCGCCCTCCAGTATCTCTCTGCGAAACTGCGGCCCCACCTCCGATAGATTCACCAAGTCTATCGTATAGAGCGTCGGCAGCTCGTCGACCCAATCCCAGAGCGCGGCATAGTCTGCCATAGATAGGCCTTCTGGTACCTCAATCGCGATATCGATGTCGGAGTTGACCCGCGCCTTGCCGCTAACCCACGAGCCAAACCATATCACTTTGGCCCTTGAGCCGAGACGAGCGTGCACTTCCCGCGCGATCTCGTCGACGAGCCGGCGCACCCGCTCGGAGGCGGCCCGGTCCCGAGGAATACTGCGGTCCACCCTAGGGCCTCATGCACGATAGTGCAGTGATCGACAGACGCATACGGCCTATTATCGAAACAATTGCGACCGAAAGGAAGCTTTCCAGGCCCAACCGCTGCGGTAGCTTTGTTCCGACCGCAATGTCGGTCGTCCTGCCCGCGCTAGGGAGTCGTCGAGATCTGTCAACGTTTTGATCGCTCGACGGTAGCCATCCTTGGCGACTGGATTCCGGCTTCCTAGCCGGAATGACGGGTGTATTCATCTGGACTGTACGGGTTAGCCAGCAGAACGCATTTGCTTTCGCCTTGGCACGGTGGTCCGACGAGAACAGAGTCGCGACGTCCATTCGGGCCATGGTCATCGTTTCGTCCTCACCACCTATCGGTTTGAGCCGAGAATCCCAATGGGCCGTCTTTCCGGCCCGGATTGCCGGTATCCAGCACAGGGAAGTGGCCCAGACAGCCATCCATGGCGACTGGGTTCCGGCAATCCCTGCCGGAACGACGGGTTTGAAGGAACTGATAGGTGGCAAGCGGCTTCTAGGCGGCGAGCGCAGCGCGTACCGAGTCCACGATATGTTGCTGGGTTTCCGGGTCTAGATACGGGTGCATCGGGAGACTGAGGATGCATTTGGCCACCGACTCGGCAACCGGCAAGTCCCCTTCGGCATAGCCAAGCTCGGTAAAAGCCCCTTGGCGATGCAGGGGTTTCGGATAATAGATGGCCGTGGGGATCCCGTGGCTGCTGAGGGCGGCGCGCAGCAGGTCTCTGCGATCGGTCATGATCGAGTATTGTGCCCAGGCGCTACGGTAGCCCTCCGGTACGTCGACGGTGGCCACGACATCCTTCAGCCCCGCCGTGTAACGCTCCGCAATGGCCTGACGGGCGGCCAATTCTTCCGGAAAAGCCTGCAGCTTGGCCAGCAAAATCGCCGCCTGCAGGGTATCGGCGCGGCCATTGAGCCCGATACGCACATTGTCGTATTGATCCCTGCCCTGACCGTGGATGCGCAGCGAGCGTAGGATCCGCGCCAGCCGATCATCGTCGGTGAGCACCGCGCCGCCATCGCCGTAACAGCCGAGGGGCTTGGCCGGGAAGAAGCTGGTGGCGGCCACATCGCCGAGGCTGCCGGCAGTGCGCCCCTTATACGAGGCCCCGAAGCTCTGCGCCGCGTCCTCCAAGACAAACAAGTCCCAAGCCTTGGCAACGGCGCATATGGAATCATAGTCTGCCGGCAGGCCAAAGAGGTCGACCGGGATCACCCCCCGCGGGTGTAACGCGCCTTCGCTTCGGATGCGCCGCACCGCGTCATCAAGGCGCTCCGGATCGATATTCAATGTATGCGCATGGATATCGACGAACACCGGCGTCGCACCGAGTAGGGCAATGACCTCAGCCGTCGCAACGAAGGTAAAGGGCGTGGTGAAGACGGCATCCCCAGGTCCGATCCCGTAGGCCATCAGCGCCATCAGTAACGCGTCGGTGCCACTGGAGCACGCTATGGCGTGGCGTACGCCGACGAAGTGCGCGAGTTGGCTTTCCAGCTCCACCACTTCGCGACCCATGATGAATTGCCCGTGGTGGAGCACCCGGTGGATGTTACGTTCGATCGCGGGGCGAACGGCGTCGAGCTGTTGCTGCAGATCGACGAAAGGCATGGGCGGCTTAGGCCATCTATTCGCGAGATAGTCGTCTAGCAGCAACGCCTGCTCGCATTGCGCGGCCAGCCGAGCATCCCGCGTCAGCAAGCGCGCGCTGGCACCCAGACGCGTCACCGCATTGGCCAGCTGTGCCTGCAGACCATCTACGTGATGGAACACGGGCCCATCCTCGGCCAGGGCCGCCAGCCACTGCATCCCGGCGGCAAACCGCTCCAGCCTCTGGCGAGCGAGCTCGGCCGCACGCTCACTGGAGATCGCCTCGCCCCCCGATCCGGCTTGCCGTGGCAACGCTTGGACGGTCATTTGGATAAGCGACTGGACGCTCGCGACCGACAACCACAGACGGTGCCCCGACTGCTCAGCGTGCCGAAGGGCTTGCACCACAGAAGGCCGATAGGGCTCCCGCTCAGCACACACGTCGACCACCAGGTCGAGATCCAGCAATAGATCGGTGATGAGGGTCATATTGAGCGCACTCGGTGGGTGTTCGAGCCGTGTCGGGGGCGCCAGGAGGCCACCAGCACGGGCGGGGTACGGCGGCGCACATCATCGCCGCCAGAACGGCTCTAGGTCGGGGATGGGGGGACCCATTGAATATGGTCTGAATCGATTTGCACTTTGGCCGACCGGCCCGCGATCTCCAGCAGCAGAATGACGCGCTGCTTGCCAGACTTGCAGTGAAAGATGCCTTCGTAGCCGCTCATCGGGCCCTCGCAGATGCGTACCGAGTCGCCTTGCCGCAGCATCCGTGTCTGCGGCTCAAAGTACCCCTTATCGGCCTCCCGTCGTTTCAGTGCCATCACCAGATCATCGGGAACCCGACCCGCGCGGTCGCCGAATCGCACCATGCTGGTCACGCCGGTGGTGGATCGAATCGGCCCCCAATCATCGGTTTGATCGTTGAGACAAATGAACAGATAGCGGGGAAACATGGGTTCGACCACATGGGCGTAGCGGCCGTAGCGCTTGCGGCGGTTACGGATCAACGGCAGATAGGTCTGGTAACCTTGACGCAGCAGATTGGTCAAGGCCATCCGTTCCCCACGCGGTTTGCTGAACACCAGATACCAAGCCTGCATGCTGTCTAAACCGCGATAACCTACGCCACTGCTCGGCCGCCAACGGCGCCAGGCAACACTACTGGGTGCCGCGGTAGCCTCTAAGCGACGGGCCGCCCCACACAAACATACTCAAACCCCGCCTCGCGCATCAGCCGCGGCTCATAGACGTTGCGTAGGTCGACGAATACGTTCCCTGCCATCGCAGCCTTGACCCGATCCAGATCCAGTCCCCGATAAGCATTCCATTCGGTGAGCAGCACCACCGCGTGCGCACCCTCAAAGGTCGCATAGATATCATCGCAGTATTGGATGCCCGAAGGAAGCAGGGCTTTCGCTTCTTGCATACCTTGCGGGTCGTGGGCCTTGAGGATCGCGCCTTTCTCCAGCAGTGCCGGCAGGATGGCTAGCGCCGGCGCGTCGCGCATGTCGTCGGTCTCGGGTTTGAAAGTCAATCCTAGGATGGCCAGGGTCTTGCCCGCCTCCTTGCCCCCCACGGCAACCCGGATCTTTCTCAACATCCGCGCCCGCTGGGCGGCATTCACCTCCACCACGGCCTCGACGATGCGGCACGAGAGATCATGCTCTTGCGCCGTGCGCACCAGGGCCAGCGTATCCTTCGGAAAGCAGGAACCGCCGTAGCCCGGACCGGGGTGGAGAAATTTTCGCCCGATCCGGCCATCCAGTCCGATGCCCTTGGCCACCGAGTGCACGTCCCCACCCACCGCCTCACACAACGCGGCCATCTCATTGATGAAGCTGATCTTGGTGGCCAGGAACGCGTTGGAAGCGTATTTGATGAGCTCCGCGCTTTCCAGATTGGTCACCAGGATGGGCGATTCGATGAGATTGAGAGGCCGATACAGCTCCCGCAGCAAGGCCTCCGCCCGGGGGCTCTCTACGCCGATCACGACGCGGTCAGGGCGCATGAAATCGGTGATGGCCGCGCCTTCCCTCAGAAATTCTGGGTTTGAAGCCACGTCGAAGTCCGCCTGCGGATTCTCCTCGCGGATGAGACGCGCCACCTGCCGGGCGGTTCCCACCGGCACCGTGGACTTGTCCACCACCACCGTATAGCCACGCAGGTGCCCCGCGATCTGCCGAGCCGCAGCATAGACATAGCTCAGATCCGCATGACCGTCGCCGCGCCGAGTGGGCGTGCCGACCGCAATGAAGACCAGATCCGCCTCCCCGATGGGGGCACGAAACTCGGTGGTGAACTGAAGCCGGTTCTGCTGCACGTTGCGGTGCACCAAATCCTCCAGTCCCGGCTCGTAGATCGGTATCTGCCCTTCCAATAACCGCCTTATCTTGCCCTCATCGACATCGATGCAGGTCACACTCGCCCCGAACTCGGCGAAGCAAGCGCCGGAAACCAGGCCAACATAGCCTACGCCGATCATGACAACATTCATCCCTTAATCCCTCCGCTACCGGCTCAAAGCCGCCACAACAGCACGTCTTCAGGAGTCCTGTCGCGGGGCAATACTCCCTTCGCATCCACCACCACCCGGCCCTGCTCGTGCAGCAATTCCTGCATCAAGGCCCAACCTTGCTGGACGTAAGTTCTATGGGCTACCGCCAAAATGACGCAATGGGCGGGACGCAGGTCGGCCCGATCCTGCAACGCGATCCCCAGCTCTCTCTGCGCCTCCTGCGCGTCGATCAAGGGATCATGAACCTGCACCTGAATCCCATATTCTTGGAGCTCGCGCACCACATCGACCACTCTCGTGTTGCGCAAGTCCGGAACGTCTTCCTTGAAGGTCAACCCGAGCACCGTCACGACGCTTTCCCGAACGTTCTGCCCCTTCTTGATAAGCTGCTTCACGGCCTGGCCGGCCAGGAAGGTGCCCATCTCATCGTTAATGCGCCGTCCCGCCAAGATGACCTGTGGATGGTAGCCGGTCCTGATCGCTTTGTAGGTAAGATAGAAGGGGTCGACACCGATACAATGCCCCCCCACCAGGCCCGGCGTAAAAGGCAAAAAATTCCATTTCGTGCCGGCCGCCGCCAGCACATCGCGGGTATCGATGCCGAGCCGGGTAAAGATGAGCGCCAGCTCGTTCATGAGCGCAATATTGAGATCCCGTTGGGTATTCTCGATCACCTTGGCCGCTTCCGCCACCCGAATGCTCGAGGCGCGGTGCACACCGGCCGTGACCACCGAGCCGTAGACGCTGGCCACCGTCTCCAAGGTCGCCTGATCTTGCCCGGATACCACCTTGGTAATGGTGGTGAAGGTATGCTCGCTGTCGCCCGGATTGATGCGCTCAGGGGAATAGCCCACGGTAAAATCCGAGCCGGCTTTAAGACCCGAGGCCCGCTCCAGAATCGGTATGCACTCTTCCTCGGTGGCTCCGGGATAGACCGTGGATTCGTACACCACGATATCCCCCGGCTTGAGCTCCCGCCCCACGGTTTCCGAGGCGGTGATCAGAGGCCTGAAATCCGGTTGCTTGCCGGCATCGATGGGGGTGGGGACCGCCACGATGTGAAAATCCGCACACGCCAGATGCTTGGCGTTACTGGTATAAAGTACGTCGGCTTCAGCTAACTGGTCAGCGTTGACTTCTCCCGTGCGGTCGTAGCCTTTGCGCAGCTCTTCGATACGCTCCGCACTGACATCAAATCCGATCACTCGCTGCTGCCGGCCAAAGGCCACCGCGACCGGGAGTCCCACATAGCCGAGACCGACGACGGAGATCTTTCGGTTGTGCTCCATCTCACTTAATTCCATAGAATTGTTTATACCAGTCGACAAAACGCGTGATCCCCACTTCGATCGGGGTATTGGGCCGGTATCCGAAATCTTTCACCAAGTCATCGACATTCGCGAAGGTATCGGGCACGTCACCGGGTTGCAAAGGAAGCAGATTCTGAACGGCTTTTTTCCCCAAACGGGTTTCCAAGACTTCGATGTAGCGGCTTAAATCGACCGCTTGATTATTGCCGATGTTATACAACCGATAAGGCGCATGGCTGGTGGCCGCATCGGGATCGTCACCCGACCACGCCGGATTCGGTTCTGCAGGCCGATCAAGCACCCGCACTACACCCTCGACGATATCATCGATGTAAGTAAAATCGCGGCGATGCCGGCCAAAGTTGTGGACATCGATCGGTTGACCGGCGAGGATGTTGCGCGTGAAGATAAACAACGCCATATCCGGACGCCCCCAAGGGCCGTAAACGGTAAAGAAGCGTAGCCCGGTGGTCGGCAATCGGTACAGATGGCTGTAACAGTGAGCCATCAGCTCATTCGCTTTCTTGGTGGCCGCATACATCGATACCGGATGATCGACGTTATCGTGAACCGAGAACGGTAGCTTGGTGTTGGCGCCATACACGGAACTCGACGAGGCATAGACCAGATGCTTCACGCCGTGATGCCGGCAGCCTTCCAAGATATTGATGAATCCCTGGAGATTGCTGTCCACATAGGCATGGGGATTTTCCAGCGAATACCGTACCCCAGCCTGAGCGGCTAGATTCACCACACAATCGGGTTGCTCTCGCGAAAACAGCGCCGTGAGGCTCTCCCGGTCCACGATATCGAGCCGGACAAAACTGAAGCCGGGGTAAGGTGTCAATTGGGCAAGCCGAGCCTCTTTGAGCCCCACATCGTAGTAGGCATTCAAGTTGTCGACGCCGACGACGCTCTCATCGCGCTCCAGCAATGCTTTACACAGCGCGGCACCGATGAACCCGGCAGCGCCAGTAACCAGTGTCTTCATCCTCTCAACTCCCTGCACGCCAATCGTTGGCAACTCGGATATGCAAGGCTTATACCCGTACTGGGCTTGCCGCCTTTGCTATCATCATTTCCAGCCGCCGCGTGACACAGCGCAAACCCGCGCGATCGCTCTTAGGACAGCTCCTCAACCGCCTCGTCCGACTCAATCAATAGATCTGGTAGCGTCAGACCCTGCTCCAGCGCAGCCCTGATCCAGCGTGGCCGGTTCCCACGCCCGCTCCAGACGAGCTCTGGATTCTCTCGGTCACGGTATTTGGGCTTGGGTTTGACCGCCCCCTTCTTGCGTGTGATCTTTTTTGGCTTCACTGCCTCCTTGGGCTTTTGAAACAAATTACTGATTTCATCCCCTGAAAGACCCAGGCGCACGATCTCTTTTGCTACGACTTTGAACTCTTTGGAGCCCGTCAGGTGGACCAGCTTTTCCTCGCGCTCCCGCGTCTCGATTTGCTGCTTCAGGGTTTGCCATTCGCTTCGCATCGATTCTATAGTTCTTTTTCTTCCTCTCGGCATATCTTTTCTCCTGATCGTGGAAACCTCACCTGAGGTCTACTTTTACCAACCTGAACCGCACCTCTAATCACCGCTACCGTCATCGTTTCAACAAGGGTCTCTCGGGTCGTAGACTCGGCGCGAAATCTTCGGTAGCCAGATTCCTTACGCCAACGTGCATCTCGCGGGGACACCACAGAGGTTGTGAAAAAACCGTCGCGAGCGGGCCGAGAGACATATCAGATAGATAGGCGAGGAGCGAGCACCGCCCAACGCCGCTA
>CAZUZO010000144.1:0-8019 GCA_964624765.1 uncultured Thiotrichales bacterium | reverse complement strand
CAGCTGAAATCCGAATATGATGACCGCGATCGGTACGATATCCCAGATAGTCGACAAGAGGGTTGTGACCAGGCTCCGCAGGATCTCCATCAAACCATCAATCCGTAGGCCATGACAAAAATCATGGGTGTCAGGGAAGCAAACGCGATGAGGCCAAATCCATCCGAAAAGGGATTGCGCCCGCGAATGCTGGAGGCGAGTCCCACGCCCAAGGCCGTCACCAAGGGTACGGTGATGGTGGAGGTCGTGACACCGCCGGAGTCGTAAGCGATGCCGACGATTTCCGGCGGCGCCAACGGAGTCATGACTTGCACTCCCAGGTAACCGGCTAGGATGAGACGCTGAATGGGCCAACCACGCACGATCCGATAACAACCGACGACAATCGCAAACCCTACCGAAAGGGCCACCGTTATGCGCAATCCCAGGGCGTAGCGTGCCTTCGCTTGTTGGTGTTCGGCGACAATTCCCGCACTGGCGGCCACCTCAGCAGCCTCATTGACCACCGCGATCAGCGCCGGTTCAGCGATGGTGGTACCAAACCCCAGTGCAAATGCGAAGAGCAATAACCAGGGAAGACTGCCCCGCCGAGCAAAGGCGTAGGCCATGGATTCGCCAAAGGGAAACAAACCCAGGTTAAGACCGAGCACGAAGAGAGTGAGACCGAGCACCACCAGTACTGCACCGACCACCAAATCCACTAGATTCGGGATCGGTTGCTGCAGGACGAATAGCTGAAAAAAAGCGATGACGAGGACGATCGGTAGCAAATCGCGTACGCTATCCCGCAACGTGTAAAGCAGTTTTCGCAACGGTCATGCCTTTCGGGGGGAAGCCTAAATTGAGTTGCGGGCAAACATTATAACCACAAGTTCCATGTCTTCCCGAGGCGGCTCTAGCAGCCGCCCCACACGGTTTGTTTGAGTGGCGGCTCTTAATTATCACCTAGCAATTGGATAGGGTACACAGCATGCATGCAACGACATCTGCCGAAAACGCCGAATTCTCCCTCGGCATCGCCGAAACGGTTCGCAACGCTCTGCAGGAAGACGCGGGAAAAGGTGATGTGACGGCTACCCTCATTCCTGCCCCTCAGAGGGCGCACGCCACGGTCATCGCTCGAGAAACGGCCGTTCTTTGCGGTGGAGCATGGTTCGAGCAGGTGTTTCGACAGCTCGATCCAGAGGTCGAGATCACCTGGCAAGCGATAGAGGGCACGAGGGTGGAACCGAACCAGCCTATTTGCTCCCTCGCTGGTCAAGCCCGTGCATTACTCACCGGTGAACGTACGGCGCTCAATTTTCTCCAAACCCTATCGGGCACGGCGACCAAAGCGCGGCACTATGCGGAAGCGGTACTCGGTACCCGGACACGAATCCTGGACACCCGCAAAACCATTCCGGGTCTGCGGGCTGCGCAGAAGTATGCTGTGCGGTGTGGCGGCTGCCAAAACCACCGCATGGGACTCTTCGACGGCGTTCTCATCAAAGAAAACCATATCCTCGCCGTGGGCTCGATCACCACCGCTATCAACCAGATGAGGCGCACCCACCCTGGACTTCCCATCGAGGTCGAGGTGGAAACCCTGGTCGAACTGGATGAAGCCTTGCGCTGCGGCGTCGAGATCGTGCTGCTCGATAACTTCGATATACCGGCCATACAGGTGGCCGTTCAGCGAACCGGGGGGCGCGCTAAGATCGAGGTGTCTGGAGGGGTACGCGTCGATCGGCTCCGAGAAATTGCAGCGGCGGGCGTCGACTATATCTCTGTTGGTGCCCTGACCAAGGACGTGACCGCCGTTGATCTCTCGATGCGTTTCCACCTCTTTGGCCCCTAGAGAGACGCTACCGGCGTCGCGGGAAAGCTGCCCCGTTGGCGTGCCACGACGCTCAGGCAAGCGTAACTCGTTGTCAAGGCAACTCGCTCATCACAGCGAACCCTCGTCGCCATCGTCACCACCGTGCGCTCCCCACAGGCAATCGTCACAGGCGCGCGATGTCTGAAAGAAGCGATAGGAGTCCGCGTCCACCAGCCTTTGAGTGCCACATCGAGGACAACGAAAGAGGTGAGCCTTCGGCGATTCCCAAGTCTCGTCGAGATCCTCATCGATTTCCTCATCAAACTCCTGTGGCGCTGAGAAGCGTTCCTCCCAATCGTCGATCGCTGGCTCTTCCCAAAACTGTTCCCAATCGCCATCGAGTAGCCTATAGTTGCGAGACATAATCGAATCTCCTTCAGGAGAGGGTAGACGTGATGTCTCTATAGCGGCATCGTCTGTCGGCGCTTGCACATGCCGTTGTTATCCCTTGCCATTCAGGCAGGCTGCCAGAATGACCATAAGCAATAAGGCCAGGAAACAAAGCCCAGCGATGGCTTCTCCAATGCTCTGCTTCGTGGCACCTTCGAGTAGCCACGCACGAAGATTCTTGAAGTGGAAGCGAGCCACGCCGATCTAATCGAAACCCTGAGCGATGGTCCTATCGACAGCCTGCGCTAGCACCGGTTCCTTGGCACTTGGGGGTAGGTGACACCCCAAGCCGACAGGGATGTCTTCACGGCGTTCCTTGAGGCAAGGCGACCGGCTGCTACCCAGACGAAACGATGACCATGGCCGCAAAGCTCAGCAAACTGCCGAAACGATGAACAGCGCCGAAAAGGGAGGCTCTCCGCCGATGGCGCTGTGCGCACCGCTCGCGGGTGGCGCTTGGCGCGGTGAATGAGGAACCGTGCCACTTGGCCCGGTCAATGGACGGAGAAGCCTGGGTGTCCTCAGGGCCAGTTTTTCTGGTGCCGGTGCGCAGACTCGAACTGCGGACCTACTGATTACGAATCAGTTGCTCTACCGACTGAGCTACACCGGCCGAATGGGAAATTGTGACCGCTTTCACATAATTTTCAATAGGCTACACGCTATTAAGTCTCAGCGCTATCTGCCGTTACACAGTCCCCTAGTGCGGTATTTCCGCCTCTTCCGCAGTAGAGGATGCAGTAGCGATGCAAGCGAAAATAACGAAAACCCTACTCACCAACATCAAACCCCAAGACCGCGCTTTCTACATCTACGACCAAGCCCTACCCGGTTTCGGTCTAGAGGTTAAACCCTCCGGCCGCCGCAGTTTCATCGTCAACGTACGCCAGCGCGGAGAACACACGAGGCGCCTGGTGCTCCGGGAGTATCCCATTATCGGCCTCGATGAGGATCGAGACAAGGCGCTAGGCTACATCAAGCTCCTGCGCGAAGGCCGCGACCCACGGGAGGTGCACGGCCGCGGGCAGACGCTCGGGGCGGTTTTAGACGCCCTCCTCGCGAACCGTAGCCTGAAACCGAAGACCGCCTACGGTTACCGGTCAACGTGCCGCGTATGCTTCCCGGATTGGCTCGCACAACCGATAACAATCATCAACCGCTCACGGATAGAGGACCGGTTCCATAAGCTGGTGCGCGAGCGTGGGAAGGCTCAAGCCGCCAAAGCGATGCGGTTACTGAGCACGCTATGCAACGATGCGGTCGCGTCGGAACTCATCCCAGACAACCCTGTCGTTGTGTTGGCCCAGAAGCGCATCGACAGAAGTATCAAACCGCGGGATAGGTATCTACCCTTCAACCTGTTTCCGGATTTCCTAGCCGCCTGTAGAGGCGACCAGAACCCTGTCATAGGCGACTATCTGCAATTGCTGTTGCTGACAGGCTTAAGGCGCGCCGAGGCCGCGGGATTGCTCTGGGCTGACATTGGCCCCGAGAGTTTCAAGGTACGGGATACCAAGAACGGCACCGACCACACTCTGCCGATGGTTGACGTTATCAGCGCCATTTTTCACCGTCGCCGCTCCCTCTGTGGCGGCGAGCGCTCTGGTCTGTGGGTATTCCCGAACAAATTAGGAACCCGCCCCCTTGCCGAGCCTCAGAAAGCCGTGAAGCGCATAAGCGAACGTATTGGGTTTGGATTTACCTGCCATGACCTACGGCGAATCTTCGCCAGTGTGGCCCATCATGTGGGTATTGACTACGTGACCGTTCAGCGGTTACTCAATCACAAGAACAAAAGCATCACGGAACGCTACATCCAGCACAACCCGGACCAACTCCGGAAACCCCTTCAGCGTTGCTGCGACTTTGTCGTGAACACATCTCGGGTTTCGTGACTTGCCTGTTACCGCTGAAATCTTGTGCAAACTCGACTTTGGCCATTCAGGGCGTAGAAGCGAGTTGATCCAGCAAGACGTTCCAGTCCTCTGGGGTTAATTCATGAGGTTCGGGGTGATCAACTCGACTTTGGCCATTTTGGGGTTCTGACGCGAGGATAAGGTAGGCAGAGACACCGTTGGGGTATCCTACGCGGGCGACCAAACCCATGAGGAGGATCCCCCGATGACGATGCCTCTGCCGGAAGCGATTATATAGCGCACCTACCTGATTTGTGGACTAACCAGACCTGCCGACTTGAACATTGGCTGGGATCGCTACCACGAATGTCTTAGGAGCGCTATAGCGGTCTGGGCGCCGTTTGCCGCCCTGTTCACCCAACCGATGTGGCGCCACGTGCAAGTCCTGTGGATGGGAGCCGTCCTCTGCCGGGGACCGCGCACGGTGGCGGCGGTGCTGCGGGTCATGGGGCTAGGCGGGGAACGGCGCTTTGAGAAATACCATCGAGTGCTGAATCGGGCGCGGTGGTCCGGCCTCCAAGGGGCGAAGATTCTGCTCGGCTTGCTGCTCCGGCTCATGCCGGCGTGGGGCGTCCTGGCTACTTGTGTCATCCACCCGTCCGCCTGCATGCGGGTCGCCTATGCCGCCCATTGGTCATCATGATGAAGCCCGCCAAGGATCGGAAGCGGGATGGCCTTTCCGCCAACCCTGGGGACCGACCAGGATGCGGCGACAGGTATTCTCTGCCACAAACCTTGATGGGGCCGAGTGCGATTGAAGTACATCTTGACGTACTCCTTCAGAACGCGACGCAGCTGTCGCTCGCTGAATATCAGTACGTGGTCGAGGCGCTCCCTGCGCACGGAACCCAGGAAGCGTTCGCAGATGGGGTTCAGATTGGGAGAGCGCGGCGGGATCTTCACAACCTCGATCTCAGTGCCCTTGGCCACGTCGGCAAACCGCTTCCCGAACTTGTCATCGTTGTCTCGGATGAGGTGCTTCGGTCCGTCAGCGTACGGCGTGGCCTCCCGGAGTTGCTGGGCCGCCCAGGCGTCGGTAGGGCAGCGGGTCACATTGAAATGAACGACTTCCCGCGTGCCATGAACCGCAAAGAAGAACGCGAAGATGGGGCGAAACAGCACGTCGTAGAGCTGCAGGAAGTCGCACGCCCAGATGTCACCACTGTGGTTTGCGATGAAGGTGCGCCAGGTCTGACCACGATTGCCCGACGGCCGTACGCGCCTCATGTACTTCTGGATCGTGCGTTTGCTGACGCGAAAGCCGAGCTTCAGGAGCTCGCCGCGGATCCGCTCCGCACCCCAGAGTGTGTTGTCTTTGGCCATCGCCTGGATGAGCGTAACGACCTTCGGGGCGAGCCGCATCGGCTGGCCCCTGGGTCGGGACCTACGCCTCCAGAGGAACTTGAAGAGATCCCGATGCCAGCGCAGCAGCGTCTCGGGATTGACAATATGCAAGGCGTCCCGCCATCGGCGGCACAGCCGAGCCAGGATGAGCAGGAGCAGGCGGTCATCCTGGTGCGCCCGAGGTCGCCGGATGCTGCGACGTAGCACGATGAGCTGCTGGCGGAGCAAAGCATTCTCGGCCAGGAGCTCCGACCGTGTGCGTGTGAGATCCTGGGCGGCACCGATCCCCACCTCCACCGCCGAGCGGGCCGGTCGAAGCAGGCGCTGGACCACCCGGACGAGGGCGCCGATCAGGGCCAACGGGTTCACGGGCATGGTGGCTCTATAGCTGGGGTTTTGTCGATCACAGACGCGTTCAATGTGAACCGGACTGGGGGCGCCAGTCAAGCCCCCTGAGATCCTCTGGTCGAAGCCGCCGCCTGGCGGCCAGTAGCCTCGGCAACCCGTTGTTTACTCAGGCGGATGTCAAGGGTAGTCAGGACGAGGGTAACGAGAAAACTTGACGCATGTATAATTTAGTGATATATCACAAAGTGATACATAAACCCATCTCTAACCATGGCCGGGCGGCGTGACGAGAATTTTCAAGACGAAGAGCTTCAACCGCTGGGCGGGCAAGGAGGGAGTGCCGGACCGCGCATTGGCCGAGGCGGTGGCGGAGATGGAGCAAGGGTTGATCGACGCCGACCTGGGCGGCGGCGTGGTGAAGAAGCGGATCGCGCGCGAGGGCGGCGGGAAGAGCGGCGGGCATCGGACGATCATTGCCTGGCGCTCGGGAACGAAGGCGTTCTTCATGTATGGCTTTCCCAAGAGCGCAAGAGAAAATCTCGACGCCGCCGAGCTGAGGGCCTTGAAGAAATTAGCCAAGGAGTTGTTTTCCTACTCGAAGGAACAGCTCCGCCAGGCTCTCGACAAGGGCGCGCTTACGGAGGTGAAACCGGATGAAGAAAAAGAGTAGCGGTATCCTGGAGGCGGTGCATGAGTCGGCGAAGGCGTTGCATGATGCGGGGGTGATGTCGGAGACCACGATGAAGGAGTTCGACGCCATTTGCCTGTCACCGATGCACGAATTCTCGGCTGGCGAGATCAAGGCCTTGCGGCACCGGCTTCGGGTCTCCCAGCCGGTCTTCGCTGTCTATCTGGGCGTGACCAAATCGACGGTGAGCCAGTGGGAGCAGGGGCGCAAGAAGCCCCGTGGCCCGGCCTTGCGGCTGCTCGACCTGGCCGACCGGAAAGGGCTTGAGGCGATAGCCTGATAGAAGAGGGCAAGCCGCCCCGGCCCGACCGGGGCGGCCTGGCTCGGCGGGGCTAGTATTCCTCGGCGAGCATGATGGTCAGGACGCGGCAGGTCTTGGCGGGGTCGGCCGGGTCTTCGCTGCCGAAGGTCAGGCTCGGATCGTAGTAGTCGATCTTCCAGAACACCTTGTGGCTGGCGTGCTCGAAGCTGCCGAAGTCGTGCTCGCCGTAAGGGTCGTTGTCCTCGCCGAAGTCGTCGAAGGTCTCGACCTTCTCGCGGATCGCCGACTGGTCGGCCTCGGGCAGCGCCCGGATGCCCTGGGTCATGACGACGCGACCGCCGGCGAAGAAGGTCTTGCGGAGCATGTCGTTCAGCTCGGCGATGCGGTTGGTGGTGCTGTTGGTGTCCGTCATTTTCTGTCTCCCATAACGGTTGTTCGAAACCGGAGACGAAAGGCTCGGCGGACAAGCCGGCAGGTCAGATGGCCAACACGGGAGCGTCAGCGAATGGAGCGGGCCGCCATTGACCGGCCGGCGCGCCGGGCCAGACAGTCGCAGGTTCGTGCGGCCGTGGCGGGAGACAAGAGACGGCGCCGCCGGCAACCGAAGATCGCCGGGAAGGGCGTGACAAGCAATGGAACGAAAGCCTACGGTAAGCCCATGGACTTCGACCCGAACGACCGCGCCGCCATCGAGGCGGCCTTGCAGGACAGAAAGAACCCGGACAACCCGATCGCGCGCGGTGCTGGCCAGGCTGCAAGACTGCGCCGACCGGATAGGTTTGGGCCGAATTCTGGCGCATTTGAAACTGATCTCCTCAGTCGTAACTTTATCACCCTCTCACCGAGCAATGCTGTCCCGGACCGATCCTAAAATCAGCCGATAAACCGCCGCTGGAGTTGGGGATTGTAGCCCTATTCAGGCTACCGAGCGATGCTTCTCATGCGCGTCCTCATCGGCGGGGGCCACACAGCGCCTTATCTTTGAGATGATACTGTGGGATGGGAGATTGACGAGTTGTTTAACGAGCAACGCGGCGAGTACCTGCTTGACGGTTCGCTCCGAGGGCAGCGCGCGCGATTGGGTTCGCAGGTAGAGCGTGTGGTGTTGCCAGACCTGGGGACCGAAACGGAGTGCGATGAGTTGTAATAACCCCTGCGCGTAGCTACTCACGCCCCTGCGCGTAGAGCTGGCCGGAGAGGGCCATCTGGATGG
>CAZUZO010000143.1:0-8037 GCA_964624765.1 uncultured Thiotrichales bacterium | reverse complement strand
GAGTTAACCATGACTCCAAACCGATGTCAAAATGATGGCAATCTGGGCAACCGCAAGGTCGTGGCGACGCCCCGCCGGCGAACGGATTCGGTTACGGTCGGCACCCTGAGGATGAATCAACGGCGGATCGATGACCAACGCGCAGCACCGCCTTGGTCATAGCGCAAGACGCGTGGTTGGCTGATCCTACGCAGGGGCACTTATGGGGACGGCCGGGCTTACGCAATTGGCATTACCCAAGGCCTCGACGTAAGAAGCTGTTTCAAAAATTACTGCGCTTGCCTGAACGCGTTGCACGGCGGCTCGCAATCCTCATGCACTCCCTTGTACACTCCGGTTGTGACTCGCTCCATCCTTGGGGCTCGCCCCTTCAGGGCCAGCCTGCAGCTGTTCAAAATCGTTCCCGACGATTTTGTCGCCACCGCGCAACCTTGCTCTGCCGGCGCTCGTGACATTATTTGAAACAGCTTCTAAGACTTTTAGAAACGATCTTGGGCATTTGCAGGGCGCCCGGAATGCGGCTTCTAAGTTCCTGGAAACAAACGATCAGGACCGCCCGACGCGGCTAGCAAGTCGTACAGCAGCCTTTTTCCCCAAATTCTGACCCGTTTCGCGACCTAGGACAGCTCAACTGAGCTGCCATCCTCCCGTGACCAAACAAGCTGTGCAATGTTCTTAAACCTCGCGACCGACATCACTCCGCGCCTGTTGCGGCTCCTACCCTCTGCGTCGCTTAAGTAGGCTTCGATGACCGCTCGCTTGGCTTCGTAGATGAGAGATGGCAGAAACTGCTCGTCCATCAATACGAGCATCAGAATATCCCAGTTTTGATCGATTTTAAGCTGACCGATACGATGGGCAATGCGCCCTTCCTGGGAAACGACCCGCCCTTTGATTTGAATGCGCTGGCCGGCGCGATGCTCAAGACCGATTGCATCGTAGCCGCCCGTTCCAGGGGATGCGGGCTTGAGGTTGAGTAGCCGGCATGCATCGTACTGAGCGATCTCGCCACTGACTGGCAGAGGCTTTCCGGTGAGTGCCCGAAACTCCGCTGCCAAACGCCGCGTCTGGGCGATCAACGCATCCATAGAGTAGGCAGCGCCCCGGGCTTGACCCGCCACCCCGCCTGACCGTTCATCCACCAAAGGGCGTCACCCTCTTACTCACCGATGAAGACTTCCGGCCGGAGAGCCTTGACCTAGGTCCCCAACGTCAGCAGCGCCGGTGAAATAGGGGGCATACTTGGCAGCTAATCGGATGGCCTCCACCATACTCACCGGACTGGCCACTCCTTGCCCGGCGATGTCAAAGGCTGTCCCATGGTCGACGGAGGTGCGCAGAAAAGGTAAGCCGTTGGTGATAGCGATGGTGCGCTCGAAATCCAGGGTCTTACAGGCCACATGCCCCTGATCGTGGTACATAGAAAGCACCGAGGTGTATCGTCCTTCGAGCGCAAAGTGAAAGACAGAATCTGCCGGTATCGGTCCCACTACGTCTATGCCGATGGACTGGGCTTCTCTCACTGCCGGCTCGATATGATCGCATTCCTCTCGACCGAACAAACCATGCTCTCCCGCATGGGGATTGACCCCGGCCACCGCCATCGTACCCTCTGTCACACCGAGTCGCTTGAGCGCCGTCGTCCCACGCAGAATGTAATCGAGCACACGGTCTCGGGTAATGAGCTCACAGGCATCACGCAGCGCCACATGGCGAGTCAGAAAAAAAACACGCAACCCTCTGACCTCAAACAGGGTCAAGGGATCGGCAGTCGCCGTCAATTCCGCCAGCATTTCAGTATGGCCAATATAGGGCACTCCAGCTGCCTTAAGCGATTCCTTGTTGATCGGTGCCGTTGCGATGGCGTCAACCTGCCGTGCCACGGCCAACGCCACTGCCCGTTCGATATAAGCGAACGCAGCTTTTCCACAGGCTGCTTGGGGCTTGCCCATGGCCATCGTGCCGACATCGGCACTGTGCACGGCATAAAGATCAAGCGTGCCTATCTGGTAGCGACCTTCTTCAGGAGAAGTGGTTTGCGCCACTCTCGCGTCAAGTCCGCTCGTCCGTAGCGCCATCTCCACGACACCGTAGTCGCCGATCACCAGCGGACGGCAAATCTCGTAGAGTGTCGGCTCGTTGAGCGCCTTAACCACGATCTCCGGCCCGATGCCGGCCGGATCGCCTACCGGTATCGCGATCTTCGGCTTAGCCCCCATTGCTACGCTACTCCTCATTGTCGGCTGAGAGGTTGTGAAAGAACCGTCGCGAGCGACCTGAGAGCAAGGCGGACGGCGCGCAGCGACGAGACATATCAGATAGATAGGCGAGGAGCGAGCACCGCTCAACGCTGCTATCGGGTTGTGTAAGCAGGTTTTTTCACAACCTCTGAATCGACCAGGCGCTACTCATTGTCCCTCCCCGATAGCCGCAGGAAAAACTCGTGAACCCGGCTATCCTCCGTAAGCTCTGGATGAAACGATGTGCCAAGGACCTTGCCGCTCCTCACCGCCACAGGCATACCATCGGGCAATGCTGCCAATATCTCGACATAGCTGCCCACGCCAACGATCGCCGGTGCCCGAATGAAGACGGCTGGAAACGGCTCCGGCGTAAGACCCGATACAGCCAAGCTCGCTTCAAAGCTTTCTAGCTGACGTCCAAACCAATTTCGAGCAACCGTCACATTCAACAGGCCAAAGGGTTGAGGATAGCCCCCGGTCAAATCTCGAGCAATGGCGATCAGGCCCGCACAGATGCCCCACAGCGCCATGCCGGATACGGCTGCCTGCTGTATAGCTTCTCGTAAGCCATAGGCTTCAGCCAACCTGATGATAACGGTGCTTTCGCCTCCAGGAATGATCAGACCGTCGAGTCCTTCAAGCTGGACGGGTAAGCGAACTTCCTTCGCCTTCACGCCAAGCGATCCCAGTATCGCCAAATGCTCGCGAAAAGCGCCTTGCAGTGCCAGAACGCCTATCCGTACGGGCTTCAACGCTACCAACCACGCACGGCAAGACGCTCGCTCGCTTCGAGCCTGCGGATGTCTGTACCCGACATCGGCTCGCCCAAACCCACAGAAACCTCGGCTAATATGTCCGGGTCGTTATAGTGGGTGGTGGCCTTAACGATGGCAGCGGCGCGTGATGCCGGGTCACTGGATTTGAAAATACCCGAACCGACGAAGACACCGTCCATGCCGAGTTGCATGAGTAATGCCGCATCGGCCGGCGTCGCAATCCCACCCGCCGCAAAGTTAACCACTGGGAGCCTCTCTCGTTCCCTGACTTCCCATAACAGCTCATAGGGAGCGCCGAGCTCTTTGGCCACCGTCATCAGTTCCTCTTCGGGTGTGTGGCACAACCGCCGAATACCGTCCAACACGGCGCGGGCATGGCGTACTGCTTCCACCACATTGCCGGTACCCGCCTCTCCTTTAGTCCGGATCATGGCGGCACCTTCGCCGATACGGCGCAGAGCCTCGCCCAGATCAGTACAACCGCACACGAAGGGCATCTTGAATTGCCATTTGTTGATATGGAAAGCCTCATCCGCAGGCGTTAGCACCTCTGATTCGTCGCAGTAATCAACCCTAAGAGACTGAAGTATTTGGGCCTCAACGAAATGCCCGATGCGCACCTTGGCCATCACCGGAATGGTCACCGCATCCATGATCTCTCGAATCTTAACCGGATCGCACATGCGGGCGACGCCCCCTGCGGCACGAATATCCGACGGTACCCGCTCCAGCGCCATCACCGCACAGGCGCCGGCCTCCTCCGCAATTTTAGCCTCCTGCGCACTGGTCACATCCATGATGACTCCCCCCTTCAACATTTGCGCCAGGCCGCCTTTAACCCGCCAAGAACCGGTCTCGCGGTTGGAGCTTGTTGTCGGAACATGGGGTGAGGTAGTTACCATCTGAGATCGTTCTCCACAGCGTAAGCGTTCTTGCGATGAATGATCCGCATTTTCGGCAGGATATTCGGTATTCCGTAGGTTAAACGGTTATTATAGGCATGAACCTCGATCCTCGCTATTTGTTACCGGTCCTTGACGTCGATATTGTCCGACTCCCCAGACCCATCAGTGCCCAATGCTAGGCTCCCGAGACACCGAGGAATTCCCCCAGCGGGATAACCTTATCTATCTTAACCATGCGGCCGTATCCCCGTGGCCCAGACGCACGGCGCGAGCTGTGATGCGGTTCGCTGAGGAAAATCTGCATCAGGGAGCCTTGGATTATGACCGTTGGCTGAAAGTCGAGGCAACTCTGCGGTCGCAATGCCAAGCGCTGTTGAATGCCCCCACAGCCGCAGACATCGCCCTGCTTAAGAACACTTCGGAAGCACTCTCGACGGTAGCCTATGGCTTGCCATGGAATGCCGGCGACACAGTGGTGCTTCTCGATCAGGAATTTCCTTCCAACCGTATCGTCTGGGAATCGTTGTGTCGATTGGGTGTCGGTGTGCGCAAGGTATCACTGGCAGACGGCAGATCTCCCGAAGATGCACTCATGGGTGCCTGCGACGCCAGCACGCGCCTTCTGGCAGTCAGCTCAGTTCAGTACGCGACTGGGCTGCGTTTAGATCTCGAACGCCTCGGGCATTACTGCCACCAGCAGGACATCTTGTTGTGTGTGGACGCTATCCAAAGCCTCGGCGCTCTGCCGATGGATGTCCAAAGGATCGGCGCCGATTTTGTAATGGCCGACGGACATAAGTGGATGCTAGGACCCGAGGGCGTCGCAATTTTCTATTGTCGGCCCGAACGGCGCGATGCGCTCGATCTGGTTCAGTATGGGTGGCACATGGTTGCCCACGCAGGAAATTTCGACCGGACCGATTGGCAGATCGCCGACAGCGCGCAGCGCTTCGAATGCGGAAGTCTAAACATGCTCGGCATCCATGCTCTCAGTGCCAGTTTGTCGCTATTGCTCGAGGTGGGTTTGAAAAATGTCGAAGAGCATCTGCTAGGCAAAACCACGTACCTCATCGAAACCGTTCGACGACATCCGAAGCTCGAGCTCGTGTCCGCGCGCGATGAGCAACGCCGCAGCGGCATTGTGAGCTTTCGCTGCACGTCATCCGATCCCCAGGCGCTGTTTTCTTTTCTGAAGTCACGAGGTGTGGTCTGCGCGCTTCGCAATGGCAACATTCGGTTCTCCCCTCACTACTACACCCCACAAGCGAAACTGGAGCAGGCCATGGCAATGGTGTTTGAGTACTGCGGCGCATCAGGAGTCCCGAAGGAAACTTAGCGAGCGGGCCGAGAGCCAGGTGGACGGCGCGAAGCCGTAAGACATATCAGATAGATAGGCGAGGAGAGAGCACCGCCCAACGCCGCTATCGGGTCGTGTAGCAGGTTCTTTCACAACCTCTGAGCGAAACCTTTGGGCAATCCCCCTTCTAGGTGGGATATTGGGAAGCGAGGCGAAAAAGGCGGAAAAAGGTTCGGGTCGAGGCGTCGGCAAAATCGGCAAACGACAGGCCGCGCAGAGCCGCTATGTGCTCGGCGACAAGCCTAACATAAGCGGGTTGGTTGGGTTGGCCGCGGCGCGCAAGGGGTGTAAGGTAAGGGGAGTCGGTTTCAACCAATAAACCATCCAGTGGCGCATGAACCGCGACCCGCCGAAGGTCACCGGCGTTCCTCAAAGTCACAACGCCCGACAAAGAGATGCAGAAGTTGAGATCGAGGGCCTGACGAGCCGTTTCCCAGTCACCCGAAAAGCAGTGAATGACCCCCCCCACCTCCTGCGCGCCTTCCTCACGAAGAATCCGTAATGTGTCAGCCAGCGCATCACGACTATGAATGATCAGCGGCTTGTTCAGCGCTTTGGCAACCGCAATGTGCCCACGAAAACGCGCTTGCTGCTGACTACGTCCCACCTGAGTTCGATAGTAATCGAGGCCGGTCTCCCCCACGGCAACAACCTGTGGCGCACACGCGACGCGTAGCAGCTCATCGGGGTCCAGCTCGGACCGAAGGCGGTGATTTGGGTGTACGCCCACCGTGGCGAAGACCCCAGGATAACGGCCGGCCAAGTCAGCGATCGTGACATAGCTCGCTAGACTGACGCAGGCATTGAGCATCCAGGCTACACCCTGGACACGGGCAGCTGTTATCACTCCCGTTATCCCACCCTCATAGGCGGCAGGATTCAGCAGATCAAGGTGGCAATGAGAGTCGACAAGCAACGGCTCCATGGGCCATCACAAAGTATGGGTTTGACGGTCCGACGTTAGCGCGCCGGCAAGATAATTCTCGATCTTGGTGCGGGTCTTGCCCTGATCGATTTCGCTGAATTGCACACCGATCCCGGCTGCTCGATTTGCCTGCGCGCCTTTGGGAGTCATCCACACGATACGCCCCACGATCGGCGTCTTCTCGTTTTCGTCCATGAGTGCGACCAACATAAAGACCTCATCGCCGAGTCGGTAGTGGCGGGTGGTCGGAATGAACAGTGCGCCACCTTTCACGAACGGCATGTATGAAGCATATAAGGCTGCTACGTCCTTGATGGAAATCGAGAGAATTCCCTGTTTTGGAGCACTCATGGGCACACTCTCCAGGACTCAGAAGCTGCTCTAAAAACGACTGCGCTTGCCTCTGCTGCGTTGCGCGGCTTAGAATCCTCATGTACTCGTTTGTACACTGCGGTTGTGACTCGCCCCATCCTTGGGGCCCGCCCCTTCGGGGCCCGCTTCCAGCTGTTCAAAATCGTTCCCAACGATTTTGTCGCCGCCGTGCGCCTTGCTCTGCCGGCGCTCGCGCCATTTTCAAAACAACCGCGAACTCGGCGACCCGCCGCGCGGGCGTGCTAATGATGCGCAGGTCATAGCGACGCCTTCCAGCAAAAGTTGATCGTTTAGTCCAACGCTCGCGATTCGATCTCTGCTAGCCTGTAGGCAGCGATCCCAAAGCTCATAAAAGCAGCGCCTCTCGACCAACTCCAGCAGTTGGTTGAGCGCTGGGAGCACATCGCGATTGACCAATCGTGAAGCCGTTTCGCCGTAGCTCAACTTTATGCAGTCTGTGGTCAAGGAGGCCAACCACTCCAGCGCCTCTCTTGTCCCCACGACCTGCCAGGATCGCGCGACCTCAAGTGGATCGGCTTGCCCCCTCACCACATCGACAAACGACTCTAGGATCTTGTCTCGCAACGTGAGCTGCCCCTGCAGCATGATATCCAAAGCTCGCAGCGGAGCTCCCCCCGCGACATCCAACACCCAGTCGGCATCGCTGTCTTCCGGTATCTGCTTAGCCACCCACTCGCGAGCGACAGCGCGCTGCGGCGTTGGAAAGTCGATCAGTTGGCAGCGACTGCGGATCGTCGCAGGAACCGCCGTACTGTTATAGGAAACGAGCAGAAACACTACCTCACCCGGAGGTTCCTCGAGATTCTTGAGCAAACCGTTGGCCGCCTCGCGCGTCAACTGCTCGGCCGGCGACAGGATGGCGACTTGATGTTCGGAAAACTTCGGTGCCAAACTCAGTGCTTCGATGAGATAACGCACTTGAGCGACACCGATGCGCAATCGTCCCTCTTCAGGTTCTACGACAACGAGATCAGGATGGGAACCGGCGCTGTTGAATGCACAGCTCTGACAGGCTCCGCAAGGCCACGTCTCAGAGATCGACTCGCCACACAGCAAGGCGGTGGCAAAATGTCGGGCGAACTGCGGGATACCAAGGCCCGGTCGACCGCGAAGCAACAAAGCATGGCCAAGCCTGTCCCTTTTGCACGCATCCACTAACCGCCTCCACTGCTGGTGGTGCCACGGGAAGAGGTTACTCATGGGCCTCAAACGATCCATCGTCGACTCTATTTCTGCGCCCCTGGTATCACCTCGGTAGCCGCATCCCTAAGAAGCTGTTTCAAAAATTACTGCGCTTGCCATAGCTGCGTTGCCCGGCGGCTCGCAATCCTCATGTACTCCCTTGTACACTCCGGTTGTTACTCGCCCCATCCTTGGGGCTCGCCCCTTCGGGGCCAGCTTGCAGCTGTTCAAAATCGTTCCCGACGATTTTGTCGCC
>CAZUZO010000142.1:0-8254 GCA_964624765.1 uncultured Thiotrichales bacterium | reverse complement strand
ATAGGTAGGATGCTAGCGGTGATGGTGCTAGTCGGGCTGGCAGCGGCTCCGATGCGGTCCGCGGATGCCCAGCCGTGGGGATTTAACTGCTGCGGGATGTCCGTTGGGCAGAACTGGGGATGGGGCCCCGGCGGGTGGGGTGGTCCCTGGGGCTACCCCTATGGGCCTTGGGGCTATCCCGGTTGGTGGGCGCCTCCCCCTCCTCCGCCGCCCCTCATCATCGTGTTGCCGGCCACGAGCTCTTGAGCCGTAACACGGCAGGCTTTGCGCAGGGACGCGCAAAGCCTGCACTCGGGTTGGGAAAAAATCTTAGCGAACGATTCGAGCACGGTGGTTAGCGTGCTGCGACTGGACCTATTGGCTCGACAGGCGAGATTGAGCTCCGTGTCGTGTGGTCGCGGAAAGCATAGCCGCGGTGGGTTTAATGTTCTTAGTCTCGTCGCTTCCTCTTAGTATCCTTCCTTCCACGAGTAGGCTTGTAGGCGCTCGGGTTACCGTCTTGGCATGCTGTTGATCATGCCTGCTTGTCCACCGCCTTGGGGTGGCAGACACCGGCACTTGCAAATGCCCAAGCGGGTCGTACAGTTAAGGATAAAGTGGACGTCCTGTTACACGCATCAGGTACACAGATGGGGAGGTGGGCGATGGCGATGAGTGACATACGAAGACCGGCGGTTGCGGGTATGTTTTATCCAGGGGATGCCAGAGAGCTGCGGACCATGGTGCAAAGTTTCCTTGGCCCCCTAGCTATGGGGGCTGAGGCGCCAAAGGCTATCATCGCGCCCCATGCCGGTTATATCTATTCCGGGCCCGTCGCAGCGACGGCTTATCGGGCCCTCGCCAAGGCTCGAGCTGAAATACGTCGCATCGTTTTGCTGGGACCCTCCCATCGGCTAGCATTCGACGGCTTGGCGTTGAGCTCAGCCCGCTATTTCGCAACCCCTCTCGGCAACATACCGGTCGATCGAGCCGCGTGTGACGCCATCCGCGATCTCCCTCAAGTGCATGTCCTCGACGAGGCTCATGCCATGGAGCACAGCTTGGAGGTCCACCTGCCTTTTCTGCAACTCATACTGGACGAGTTTAGCGTGGTGCCCCTGGTGGTGGGGGATGCTGCACCGGCGGTCATTAGCGAGGTTCTGGAACGCCTTTGGGACGGTCCGCAAACACGTTTCGTGGTGAGTTCCGATCTCAGTCACTACCACGATTACCAGACAGCCAAGTATCTGGATGAAGCGACCTCGCGTGCTATCGAAAAGCTCAGGTTTGAGGATATCGGCTACGATCACGCCTGTGGCCGAAATCCCATCAGCGGGCTGCTTAACCTCGCGCGTGCCCACGGCCTACAGGGTCGCACCCTGGATCAACGTAATTCGGGGGATACCGCTGGGCCCCGCGATCAAGTCGTGGGCTACGGCGCCTATGCCTTTAGCGAGGCTGCTTCTGAAGATAAGGGCACGAGGGCAGAAAGAGGGAGCTAGGAAGCGCCCTATGGCGCTCGGCATGATGGCTCATCTCTTGTGGCGAAGACTCAGAGCTTGTGAAAAAACCTGCTGCACTACCCGATAGCGGCGTTGGGCGGTGCTCGCTCCTCGCCTATCTATCTGATATGTCGCTCGGCTTTGCTCCGTCCACCTGGATCTCGGGCTGCTCTTTACGGTTTTTTCACAATCTCTCATGGGGCAGAGCGTAGCAAAGCGAAACTCGCTTGCAGGCCGTCGAGTACGAATTGTGCTGCCAATGCCGCGAGCACGAGTCCCAAAAGCCTCGAGATGACGTTGGTGCCGGTTTCGCCAAGCAGTCTGGCGATGTGCGATGCCAACAGTAACGATGCCAGGGTGAGTAGCAACACCGCCAGCAACACCACGAACAACCTGATATAGACCATCATCCAGTCCGCGTCCCCCGCGGTCATCAGAAGAGTCGTGGTGATGGCCCCGGGGCCGGCAATAAGCGGAAACGCCAAGGGAAACACGGAGATATCCGCGCTGCGTTCTGCTTCTTGTTGCTCCAAGGCGGTGGTACCCTGGAGCCCCGAACGGCGTGCAAACACCATGTCGATGGCAAGCAGAAAGAGCAGCACCCCGCCTGCAATTCGAAACGCCGGCAACCCGATGCCGAGCCAGCCGAGGACAAGATCGCCCACCAACATGACGCCGAATAGAATGAGAGCGGCGATTCCCGCACCCTTGAGAGCCATATGCTTACGGTAGCTGGAATTATCTCCCGGTGTCAGTGCGGCAAAGATGGGTGCCAAGCCGATTGGATCGATCACGACAAACAAGACTACAAATGTGTGTATCCACTCATCGAGCATGTGACTGAGATCCTTTTCTTCGGTGCGCGCTTCGGATGGGAGAAGGCTGGGGTGCCCCATTGGGGGTGTAAGTATCGCTCAGTACCGATGGGTGGCAAAGCGCTCGACGCCGGAGCACGTTGGGTAGATATGCCAAGTTCAGAGCGAGGTGGATGATCGCAAGGTGTCTGATGCAGCTGAGAGGTTGTGAAAAAACCGTAGCGAGCAGCCCGAGAGCCAGGCGTACGGAGCGAAGCCGAGCGACATATCAGATAGATAGGCGAGGAGCGAGCACCGCCCAACGCCGCTATCGGGTAGCGCAGCAGGTTTTTTCACAAGTTCTGGGGCGTTGCTTTAATGTTAGAGGTGGGATCAATCGTGGAGCGAAACACTGGCCAAAGCTTGATGCGCGCTGCGCGCCGATCAGCGGTTAAGAATACCTACGAGGAGAAAAAACGACACCTTGTGCGTGGATTCTCCGCTGACAGCGACAGCGGCGTTCCGGTAGGGCTAGAGAAAGCCACCTCAAACCTGTTCCGTGATCGAAAAAAGGGGGTTCGCAAGCGTCCCCTTCGAGTTGCGGATTTCAAGGGCGTTTTGGCAGTCGATAGCGACGCAGGTTGGGTGGATGTCGAAGGCATGACAAGCTACGCTCAGCTGGTGGACGTCACTCTTCGCCACGGCGTCATGCCTCGTGTGGTCCCTGAGCTCAAATCCATTACCGTCGGCGGTGCGGTCTCGGGTGTCGGTGTCGAGTCCTCTAGCTTCAAGTATGGCCTTGTCCATCAGACCGTACAGGAGATGGAGATCCTGGTGGGGGATGGGCGTGTTCTACTGTGTCGCCCGGATAACGAATATGCGGATCTTTTCTATGGTTTTGCGAACTCCTACGGAACCCTCGGCTACGCCCTGAGGTTAAAAGTGGCAACCGTTGCCTGCAAACCCTACGTAGCGCTCGAACATATCCGCTACACTCAGCCTGAACTTTTGTTCCGGGAGTTGGAGGCGCGCTGTGCAGAGGATGCTGACTTTATCGACGGTGTGGTATTTGCCCCCAACGAGCTGTATCTGACTATCGGCCGATTTGTCGACCAGGTGCCATTTACCAGCGATTATACGTTTGAGCACATCTATTATCGCTCCATACGCAGCAAGGGGACGGATTATCTGACGACATACGATTATATTTGGCGCTGGGATACGGACTGGTTCTGGTGTTCCAAGAACCTTTTCGCCCACCATCCTCTGGTTCGCCGGATTTTCGGTAGGTCACGTCTTAATTCGGTTACCTATACCAAGATTATGCGCTGGAATAGTCGCTGGCAGGTGACAAGGCGTCTACAAAAATTATTTGGCATCCATAGCGAGTCGGTTATCCAGGATGTGGACATCCCTTTGAGTAATGCAGCGGAGTTTCTGAGATTTTTTTCTCGCGAGATAGGCATTCTGCCTATTTGGATCTGCCCCATCCGTGCCCGCCACGACGCCGCGTCGTTTCATCTGTACCCGATGGATGCGAGCCAGATCTACATCAACTTTGGCTTCTGGGATTTAGTCAGGAGTAAGGATCCTTTGCCCGAGGGTTTCCACAATCGAAAGGTGGAGACCAAGGTCAAAGAGCTAGGCGGCATCAAGTCACTTTACTCGGCGAGCTACTACGACCCGGATGAGTTCTGGCAGATCTATAACGGAGCCGCTTATGAGCGCCTGAAAGCCAAGTACGATCCCCTGGGCGGTTTCGGCAATCTATACAGCAAGTGTGTACTTGGGGAGTGAGAGGTTGTGCAAGAACCGTCGCCGCTATCGGTTAGCGCAGCAGGTTTTTTCACAAACTCCGAGTCCAAGGCACGCTAAATTTGTTCTCACCACGCTGTCGGTCATCATGTCTAGGATAGAGAGTCGTCAAGATCTGTCAACATATTGACTGCTCGACCGTAACCATCCTTGGTGACTCGATTCCGGCTTCCTTCTCGCCGGAATGACGGGTGTATTCATTTGAACTCAATGGGTTAGCCAGCAGGATGTGTTGCCTTGTAGCCCAAGGTCCGACAGCTTGAATCGAGCGCTCGGGCGCGGCGCGGGCGGTTCGCGAGGCTCGCGTTAACAGAGCTTGAGATAAGAGCGCGAAATTTCGTTAAGTGTTCCTTGGTAGGCCTCGAATAGGAGCGCTAATCGGCGAAAAACGTCGTCGAGTGCAAGCTCGCGTGCCATTGGGTGGGTTGCGGCGCGCTGAAAGTAAGTGCGTCCCATGTCGACATAGAACTGTCTATCGATTGGTCGACGCTTGTAGCGATGACGGTACTCGATCCAAGAGGGGAACAAGCCGCTGATGAACAGGGTGTAGTTACCGATATGGGAGTGGATGAGAAAACGACGGCGTGAATCGGCAGCCTCACCCTCGCTGATCAGGTCGATCAGATACTCATGGGCCATGGGGTCGTGCGCCTGGACGCGAAACAGCCGGTCTGTCCTTATGAAGAGGCTCAACAGATTAGCGATGTAGTTGACGATCTTGCGGTCCGGTTGGGTGCGGTGATCCCGAAGGTTGCGGCGCAACAGGACGCTGAAGAGCAGGAATGGCGAAATATCGAGCAGCAGTTTGGTTTCTCCACAGACCTTGCGAAATAGGTAGTCACTGCGAAGCAGTGATTCGAGCGTGGTAGGAAGCGTGTGAACGAGGCGCGCAATCTCTTCGTAGCTCCTTCCAGGCAGAGGGAAGTGCTCGATGATAAACTGAAGATCCCGGTTCTCCAGGTAGCCAAGGTCAGTACGGGCAAAGTCTGGATTTCTCATTTCACCCTCGCGCGAGTGCGGGGTCTCATCGGACTCCCAAGTTGGTCACGACCCCGCAGTGTAACCCAGAATTCTCTTCATCACACCGACGTGGCATGTACGGGATTCGAGCTAGAAATATGACGCCATAGTGAGTAATGCAGCTCCTTTGCCAAGGGAAAGGCAAGATCGGCCCTTTGCCCGTTCGCTTATTGGCGTCCAAGTCTTCGGCGGCCGACCCCTTGTTAGCAAGGGTGTGTGCGGGCAAGGATGCTGGCCCAAGCGGACAGGGATGTGTTCACGGCGTCCCGTGCACCACGGGGTCGGCTGCCCCAAGAGCAAACGATGACCAACGCCCATATTGGCTCGCTAGAACCCGTTCCTCGGTTTCGCGGGTCCGGCTACAGGAAGCGAGTGTTTGATCGATGACATGGAAAGCACGCGACCCGCCCGTGCTTGTCTTAGGCTCGACGTTGCCAGGCCTCCCCGCTGCCACTCTTCTTGGGCCGGACGCGCATCCAACCGGGCTCGGTATTCGCATTCCGTACCCGCCAACGGTCCCAGAGGGGCGCCCTTCCTCTTGTTACCCCCGAAAGCTATAGAGCCGCGATGTCAATCCTGAATTCCTTGGGGCACATCGTACAAGATGTCAATGCTGCCCCTAATCTGGAGGAGGCCGTGTGGCTCATAGTGCGCCGTACCCGTGAGGTCATGGCCACCGATGTCTGTTCGGTTTACTTGAGCGACGACGCTTCGCGCCGACACGTATTGATGGCGACGGAAGGTCTTCGTGCCGATGCGGTGGGGCGAGTGTGGCTCGGCTATGGAGAGGGCTTGGTGGGTCTGGTGGCGGATCGGGCAGAGACCCTCAATCTGGCGAATGCACCGGCTCATCCGCGGTTTCGTTTCGTGCCGGATGCCGGCGAGGATTCCTATCATGCCTTTCTCGGTGTTCCCGTCATTCATCGGCGCAAGGTGCTTGGAGTGTTGGTCGCCCAGCAGCGTTGTGCACGCCGGTTTCGCGAGGAGCATGTTGCGTTCTTGGTGACTCTCGCAGCTCAGCTCGCCGGCGTGATCGCTTTAGCCAAGGCGAGTGGCTTAGTGCGCCGGTTGGGACAAGCCTCAGCCTGGAATGACCACCATCTCGATGGGCTTCCTGCGGCGCCGGGTGTGGCGACCGGGATCGCTATTGTCGTTTATCCGCCCCTGGATCTGAACGCGGTGCCGGATCGGGTACCGAAGGACCGCGACAATGAGGAGGCGGCATTGCGTGTTGCGGTGGAGCGTGCTGCGGCAGAAGTCAAACAGCTCGGCGCGAGGCTCGAGGGTGTGATGTCGGCCGAAGATAGGGTGCTGTTCGATGCCTACACCTTGATGATGACCAGCCCAGGCTTGATTGAGGATACAGTGGCTCGGATTCAAGCGGGCAACTGGGCACCCGGAGCGCTACGCGAGACGATTAATGAACATGCCCGTCGCTTCGAGTCTATGCAGGATGCCTATTTTAGAGAACGCGCCAACGATATACGCGATCTCGGTGCGCGGATTCTGGTTCACCTCAGCGAGACTCATCGCTCAGCCCTCGATTATGCACCCAATACTATTCTTGTGGGTGAGGAACTGAGTGCCATGGATTTGGTCGAAGTTCCTCCGGATCGATTAGCCGGCGTGGTTTCAGCACGGGGTTCTGCCTTATCCCATGTGGCTGTGTTAGCCCACGCCTTGGGCTGCCCGGCTGTCATGGGTGTTGCGGATCTGCCGGTTACGCGGCTTGATGGGCAGGAGTTGGTGCTGGATGGCTATCGCGGTCGGATCTACATACAACCCAACGCTTCCGTGCGACGCGAGTTTGCAAAGTTTGCCCGTGAGGAGCGCGAACTCCAAGAGGAACTTAAAGCACTGCGCAACTTACCGGCCGAGACACCGGATGGTGTGCTCATTCCTCTTTATACCAACATTGGACTGCTTGCTGGGAGCGCCCTTTCCCTCGATGGCGGTGCGGAAGGGGTTGGACTTTATCGCACGGAGTTGCCTTTCATGCTACGGGGAGGTTTTCCCAGCGAAGAGGAGCAGCAGGGGATATATCGTCAAGTGCTGAAAGCCTTCGCTCCTCGGCCAGTGGTGCTACGCACGTTAGATGCCGGTGGGGACAAGAACCTGCCCTATTTTTCGGTGGTGGAGGATAATCCTTTTCTCGGCTGGCGCGGGATCCGCATGACTCTGGACCATCCGGAGATCTTTGTGACACAATTCCGTGCCGCTCTGCGTTCCGCGGTGGGTCTGGGTAATCTCAGCTTACTGTTGCCGATGGTGAGCGGCGTGAGCGAAGTTGAGGACGCCATCGAATTGCTGGACCGCGCTTACTATGAGCTGGTGGAAGAGGGTGTCCCGGTAACGAGGCCCCCGCTCGGGGTGATGATCGAAGTTCCCTCTGCCGTATTTCAAGCGTCCGATCTCGCACGGCGGGCTGATTTTCTCTCGATCGGTACCAATGATCTCATGCAGTACCTGTTGGCGGCCGATCGTAATAACCCAAGAGTGGCCAAAATTCTGGAACCGTTGCATCCGGCGGTGTTGCGATCCCTAATATATGTCATTGAGGCGGGACAAGAGGCTGGCAAGTCGGTGGGTGTATGCGGGGAGATGGCGGGCGATCCGGCCGTTGCCGTCTTGTTGCTGGGGATGGGGGTCAATAGCCTGAGCGCTAGCTTGAGTGACCTGCCGCGACTCAAACGCGTGCTAAGGACTGTTTCCAAGAAGACCGCTCAGGAGCTTTTAGCTCGCGCGTTGACCTATGATAAACCAGAGCCCATTCGTAGCCTACTCAATGAAGCCTTGGAGAAGCATGGCCTCGGCGCACTCATTCGTCCCGGTAAGTAGCGAGGCTTGTGCTCTGTGAGACGCTGTCTTAAAAATTACTGCGCTTGCCTGAGCTGCGTTGCGCGGCAGCTCGAAATGCTCATGTACTCCTTTGTACACTCCGCTTTCTCGCTGCCGTGCGCCTTGCTCTGGCGGCGCTCGTGACATTTTTAAAACAGCTTCTGAGGGGGGACGCGGAGGTTGTAATAAGGAGCACGGCGAGGGGGGCGCCCCACGCCGCCGCTATCGGGTGGTGTAGCAGGTTTTTTGGGCAACCTCTCAGCCAAGAGGGGAACATCCATCTTTGCATCGACAGCTAGGACCGAT
>CAZUZO010000141.1:0-8456 GCA_964624765.1 uncultured Thiotrichales bacterium | reverse complement strand
CACCGGGGGACCGGGTCTCTTCCTCGGCCCGCTTAACGATCACGCGATCATGCAAGGGTCTTAGATTCATCGAACTCTCCTGAAACTAGTGCTGAGTTAGGTGGTAGTCACCGTAAGAATTTGTTTGTAATAAGATTATGCTTGCCGTGTTGGTGCAGAACGGGACGCGCAGGTGTCGATGGCGACGACCAACGCTAGCACTCAACTTGGATGAGTGCTAATAATAGGGTCCTCACGGGCGGTGTCAAGGTGTTGCGAAGGTCGCGTTGCTTCTCCATCAGCAGCACGGCGCTCGGCCGTGCAAGTTTCATTTCCTCCTCTTGACTGCTGTTGAAAAATCACGGACGTCGTGATTTAGTCTCGGTTATCCAAGTTGGTCAGCCACGAGGAGCCGTCGGATGTCAAAGGCTAGCGCTTACACATTGGTGCTCTCGACCTGCCCAGACCAACACACAGCCGAGCAACTGGCTAGCCGTTTGGTGGAAACAAGTTTGGCCGCGTGTGTCAATATCCTTGGGCCGTTACGCTCCGTTTATCGCTGGAAAGGTGCTGTGCAGCAAGACGATGAGGTGCTCCTGATGATAAAGACCCACGTGGATCGCTATGCCGAAGTTGAGCAGCTTATCTTGCAGCAGCATCCCTATGAATTGCCCGAGGTGATCCGGGTAGCGATTGGGGGCGGCTCGTCAGATTACCTGGCTTGGATAAGGCGCTGCCTTGAGATCGATTAGATGTATGACCGCTGGCGATTGAGCTTTGTAGTCTTTGCGTTCTGGCTGTTGGCTTTCGCGTCGAGCTTTGCCCAAACCCAGGATGCTCCCCTGCTGCCTGCCGACAAGGCATTCCCAGCCCAAGCCGAAGCGACGCAGGAAGCGGTCCGGTTCACATGGTCCATTGCCGCTGGCTACTATCTGTATGCCAGTAAGTTTCGCTTTCAGACGAGTACACCGGGGGTGGTGCTCGGTAAGCCGCAGCTGCCCCAGGGTCAACTCATCCAGGACCCTTTCTTCGGTGAGCTGGAGATATTTCGCGATCAGGTGACCGTCACCGTGCCGGTGGCCAAGCAAGGACCGCCCGTTGAGGTCATCGAGATCAAGGCCACTAGTCAAGGGTGCGCGGACCGGGGCGTATGCTATCCGCCCCATAGCGCAACCCATCGAGTTGCCATGTCCGGCCGGAAACAAGTCGAGGCCGCCAAAGCGCCGAGAAACGATCCGGTAGCCGCCCTGGCGGCCTTGGCCGCCATCTTGGGAGGAGGCAAGCCAGAGAATGAGTTTCTGGATGTCGACGAGGCCTTCGTGCTGGATTGGCAGGTGCTCACCGATCAGAGCCTGCGGATCGGATGGACTATCGCCGACGGTTACTATCTGTATCGCGACAAATTTCAGTTCGTGCTCATGGATCGGGCCGGTGTGGAACTGGGCGATATCGAGATCCCCGCCGGGCAGGTTGAGCGCGATAAGTTTTTCGGAACGGTGGAAGTTCTCCGGCACGCAGTGCAGGCAACCATCGGCCTTCAGCGCAGTGAACCGGCAGCCACTGCCCTCGTTCTCGAGGTGGGTTATCAGGGTTGTGCCGATGCCGGGCTGTGTTATCCGCCGACCACCAAGCGTGTCGCTTTCAACTTGCCATCCACGGAAACGGAAGCCGTATCCGATGGCCTAGCGGAGGATGCGGAGAGGGCCACTGAGAGCGAGCCGCCTAGCGTTGCGCCTGTTGCCGCAGCCGGCAAGCCCGCCAGCCCGCCAGCTGCTGGCGAAGGCAAACTGTCAGAACAAGACCGCATTGCCCGCTCGCTGGCGCTGGGTAATCTCTGGTTGGTTTTGATGACGTTCTTTGCATTTGGTCTACTGCTGGCGTTTACCCCTTGCGTCTTTCCCATGGTGCCTATCCTTTCCGGCATCATCGCTGGCCAAGGCGAACAGATTACGGCGCGCCGGGCATTCGTTTTGTCGCTCGTGTACGTGCTAGCCGTGGCGTTCACCTATACCCTGGCGGGCGTCATCGCCGGCCTCTTCGGCCATAACTTACAAGCCACTTTTCAGGATCCTTGGCTGCTCGTTGCCTTCAGCGCCGTGTTCGTACTGCTCGCCTTATCCATGTTCGGTTTCTATGAGCTGCAGCTGCCGTCTAGTTGGCAGTCTTGGCTGGCACGTTTCAGCAACCGTCAGCGCCGAGGAACTCTGTTGGGCGTTGCCATCATGGGCTTGCTCTCGGCATTAATCGTAGGCCCCTGTGTGGCGCCTCCTCTGGCCGGGGCGCTCATCTACATTAGCCAGAGTGGGGACGCCTTGCTCGGCGGCTCCGCGCTATTTGCCCTCAGCCTCGGGATGGGTGTGCCGCTGCTGGTCATCGGTACCTCGGCCGGGAAGCTTTTGCCGCGCGCTGGGGTTTGGATGAATACCGTCAAGCACGTGTTTGGAGTCTTGCTGCTTGCCGTAGCCATCTATCTCATCGAGAGGATAATCCCCGGTTGGGTGGCGATGCTGCTGTGGGCTGTCCTGTTCATCGTGGTGGCGATTTATATCGGGGCGCTCGATTATCTGCAACCTGGAGTGAGTGGTTGGCGGCGGTTCTGGAAAGGTACGGGCTTGGTCATGTTGGTGTACGGTGTTTTGCTCATGGTAGGGGCGGCCAGCGGAGGAGACAATGTACTACGGCCATTGAAGAACGTCGCCCTGATGTCCGCTGGGGTCGGTGCATCCCAGCCGTTGGCGTTCAAACACGTCAAAGGGTTGGAGGAGGTGCAGGCGGAGATCCAGGCGGCGAGCACCGTCGGTAGGCCGGTCGTGCTGGATTATTACGCCGATTGGTGTGTGTCGTGTAAGGAGATGGAAAAGTACACTTTTTCCGATCCTGGCGTGCAGGCGGCGTTGGCCAAGGCTGTGCTGCTCAAGACCGATGTCACCGCTAACGACCCACAGGACAGAGCTTTGTTGAAGCATTTCGGTCTTTTCGGACCGCCTGCCATTTTATTTTTTGGCCCTGACGGCGCAGAGCTCACGGGCTATCGGGTAGTTGGCTTCGTGAACGCGGAGGCATTTCGAGCCCACGTGCTGGAGGCTTTAGGGTGATGGTATCGTGAAAAGAACCTCGAGGATACGCTCCTGGGTGTTGATCGGAATAGTCGCAATGGGCAGTGCTGCGCTGGGGTTTTACATCGGCCACAGGCTGGAGCATCAGATTCGTTCCGCAGATAACGACGAGCCAGCCCTTGAGCTCGTCGCTCCTGATGTACGCCCGGCTTTTACCTTGCCCGATACCGCTGGCGAGTCCCGTAGCGTACAGGAGTGGGATGGGAGGGTGCTGGTTATTAATTTTTGGGCGACCTGGTGCCCCCCTTGTCGGGAGGAAATTCCGGAGTTCATCACTTTGCAGAAGAAATACGCCTCGCGCGGTTTACAGTTCGTCGGTATCGCTATCGATGAGACCGAGGCCGTGTTGCCGTTCGTGCAGGAGGTCGGAGTCAATTACCCGATTCTGCTTGGCCAGCTATCCGGCATTGACTTGAGCCGAGAATACGGCAATCGTTGGGGGGCCCTACCCTTCACGGCGGTGGTCGATCGCCAAGGTCGAATCGTGTCCATCAAAGGGGGGGCTCTCACCGGGCATGAGTTGGAGCAAAAGGTTCTGCCGTATCTCTAGGATCGTCAACGGCGTTCGTGTATGCCTTTTGAAGGTGAAATGGGTTCGGATTGGTGTTAAGCTGGCATACTGACAACATCGGTCAATGTGGCGCGCTGTCTGGTCTGAGAGGTTGGTCGGAAGGCTGCACAGCCCATCTCGAACCCACCTTCACAAGGCAGTATTGAACCAAACGTTAGCAGTCCGTGTGTTTTTTTTGCTATGGCTAAGCTGCTGGTGATACACGGTCCGAACTTGAACCTGCTCGGTGAACGCGAGCCCGGCCACTATGGCCAGGAGACATTAGAGGCCATCGATCGGCGACTCCAGTCAAGTGCGGCGAGTCAAGGACACTCGCTGGAGTGTTTCCAAAGCAACGCTGAACACAGGCTTGTGGAGCGCATTCAGGCGGCTCGACACGAGGGCATTGCGTTTATCATCATCAATGCAGCCGCCTATACCCACACCAGCATCGCCTTGCGTGATGCGTTGTCAGCGGTGCAGATCCCCTTCGTGGAGGTGCATCTCTCGAACGTCTACCGGCGGGAGTCTTTTCGACATCGATCCTACCTTTCCGATATCGCGATGGGAGTGGTCGCCGGTCTCGGTCCGCTTTCCTACGATTGTGCTCTGCATGCAATCTTAACGATGTTAGACCGCGTTTCGCCCTAGGGCGGGACGGAGAATATGGACATTCGCAAGCTCAAGAAGCTCATCGACTTGATGCGGGAAGGGGATGTCGCTGAGCTCGAGATCCGCGAGGGGGAGCAAGCCATACGCATTGTCCGTAGCCACTCCGCCATGGCCCCGAGGAGCCGCACCGAGCCGTTAGTGCCCCAGCCACCCGTTCCCGCGGGTCACGATGCTCCTGAGGCGCTGCCTCGGGGGCACACGGTATCGTCGCCCATGGTCGGCACGCTGTACATCGCCTCTTCTCCTGGCGCCGCGCCGTTCGTGGCTATCGGGCAGCGCGTGGAGGTGGGGGATACGCTGTGTATTATCGAGGCGATGAAGATTCTGAACCCCATCGAGGCCGATTTTGCGGGCGTGATCGCTGCCATCTTGGTGGAGCATGGCCAGCCCGTGGAGTACGGCGAGCCGCTGTTTATCATCGCATGATTGTCCACCGATTACCTGCGTGGGCTGCCAAGCCGCTTGGGCTGCTTGCCGTCTGGGGGTGGAGGCGTGAACAACCCCGCTCAGGGAAAGGCTCGGATCGGTGCTAGGTAAGGTCGTCATCGCCAACCGCGGTGAGATCGCTTTGCGCATCTGGCGTGCTTGCCGCGAACTTGGCATCAAGACGGTTGCGGTGCATTCCGTTGCGGATCGGGATCTGCTCCATGTGCGGCTGTCGGATGAGTCGGTTTGTATCGGTCCACCCTCGTCGGCCGAGAGCTATCTTAATATCCCCGCGGTGATCAGTGCTGCCGAGGTGACCGATGCCGTGGCTATCCATCCCGGTTATGGCTTTCTTTCCGAGAATGCGGATTTTGCCGAACGGGTGGAACAAAGTGGGTTTATCTTCATCGGTCCTCGACCGGAAACCATCCGCTTGATGGGCGACAAAGTCTCGGCCATTGCCGCCATGCGCCAGGCGGGTGTGCCCTGCGTGCCGGGGTCAGAAGGGCCGTTGAGCGAAGAGGGTGCGGAGAATTTACGAACCGCGCGTGATGTTGGCTATCCGGTCATCATTAAAGCCGCCGGTGGTGGAGGCGGACGCGGGATGCGGGTCGTGTATACCGAAGCGGCGCTGTTAAATGCGATCTCCTTGACCCGTGCTGAGGCACTGCATGCCTTCGGTAACGGTACCTTGTACTTGGAGAAATACTTGGAGAACCCCCGTCACATCGAGTTTCAGGTGATCGCAGATGCGCACGGGAATGCCCTTTACCTTGGAGAACGGGATTGCTCGATGCAGCGGCGGCATCAGAAAGTGATGGAAGAGGCGCCGGCGCCCGGTATGTCCTGGGAGCAGCGCAATCGGATCGGTTCGATCTGTGCGGCGGCCTGCCAACAGATCGGTTATCGCGGGGCGGGGACCTTTGAGTTTCTCTACCTTGGGGGCCAGTTTTATTTTATCGAGATGAATACTCGGCTGCAGGTGGAGCATCCCGTGACGGAGATGGTGACCGGTATCGACATTGTGAAGCTGCAGTTTCTGGTAGCCGCTGGAGAGCCTCTGTCCTACCGGCAAGAGGATGTCTCGTTGCGCGGCTGCGCGTTGGAGTGCCGTATCAATGCTGAGGATCCCGAGAATTTTATGCCTCGTCCCGGTCAGGTGACGGTATTTCATCCACCGGGCGGGCCGGGCATACGTGTCGAAAGCCACCTTTACAGCGGCTATCGGGTGCCTCCCTACTATGATTCACTTATCGCAAAATTCATTGCCTACGGTGAGACGCGCCATTCCGCCCTCGCACGGATGCGCACGGCCCTAAGTGAGACGGTGATCGAGGGGATCAAGACCAATATTCCCCTGCATGAGAAATTGCTACGCGATGCAGCCTTCTTGGAGGGGGGAACGGATATCCACTATTTGGAGCAAAAGCTCCGGCGTTAGAGGGATGCTCTCCAGGCTTTTCTCATAGGTTTGGTCAGGCCCAGAAGCGGTTCGGTTGCTGAGGGTTTGAGCGCCGATGGTGGGCGGATCAGTATGGCGTGGTGGCAGCTTAGCTTCGTTTGTGCCGAGGAGCAGGTTTCGTTCCTGTCGCGGTTGCTAGATGACTTGGGCGCTGTCGCGGTGGGCTGGTGCCCGGCATCGGACGAAGCGCTCTGCGAGGATTCAGGAGGCGCCGGATCGCTGTGGAAGCGGACTCGGCTTCGGGGGCTGTTCCCCTGTACCGCTGACGTTGCCAAGGTCGTTATGGCGATGGAAGCCGCGTTGGCTCCTGACAGGCTTCCATCCTATGACGTGGAAACGTTGCAGGACCGGGACTGGGCTGCTTTTTCAAGGTCGCACTTCCAGCCCCTTCGGATCGGTGAGCGGCTGTGGATAGGGGCGAGCTGGCATCAGCCTCCTTCGGCCGATACAGTCAACGTGGTCTTGGATCCGGGACGGGCATTCGGCACCGGAGCCCATGTTACCACTGCTCTGTGCTTGGAATGGTTAGAGGGAACGGATCTTGCCGGCGCCGAAGTCATCGATTATGGATGTGGTTCTGGAATCCTCGCCATCGCGGCGGTGAAGCTCGGGGCTCGACACGTCTTCGCGGTCGATAGCGATGCCAACGCGCTGGTTGTCACCCAAGAGAACGCGTTGCGCAATGGGGTTGCCCAAGCGCTCACCGTGGGGTTACCCGAGACCCTACCGCAGGTTAGGGCCCATGGGATACTGGCGAATATCTTGGCGGTGCCGCTCATCGGCTTAGCTCCGCAGTTTGCCGCCCTGGTTCGAACTGGCGGCTGGGTGGTGCTGTCCGGCATTCTGGAAGCCCAGGTGGACGCCGTCGCGGCTGCCTATAGGCCGTGGTTTCACATGCACGAGTGCGTTCTCCGAGAGGGTTGGGCAAGGGTGATCGGTCAGCGCGTCAGTCCGGGAGACTAGACCATGTACACGCAGTGCCTGAATTGCTGGAGCATCTTGGCTATTCACGCTCAAGCCATCCGGGAAGGGCGTGGGAAGGCACGCTGCGGTCATTGTTTGGAGGAATTTGATGCCCTGGAGACCCTAACCGATACGCTCGCTGAATTGCTGGCCGAGACGGCAAACCGTGGTACGGAAAACCGCCCTGTCAGCAATCGGGCTTGCGAGTCAGAGCCGAAGGCCTTCGCCCACACCAGCGTCCAGGCGCATCGCGACCAAGGTTCGGGCAGTCCCGCAGGGCTCCTCTGTTCTGCTTCCGATAGCGATGCCTCCACCCGAGGCGAGGAACACCGAGACGATACCGGGCATCTCAGTCATGATTCGGATGACCGGCTCGCTGAGACCTCGCTCGAACCGTCACCGGCATCTTCCCCCTCCCGGTCCACCTCGGTCCACAGGATCGCATTTGGCATAGGGAGCTTGGTGTTATTGGCTCTGCTTGCTGGTCAGTGGATCGGGTTGCCCGGGGCCACCCTCGGGGAACGCTACCCGGCTTGGCTACCGGTACTGGAGCCGCTGTGTCAGTATGCGGGGTGCGAGGTCGCTAGGCCCCGCGACCCGACCCAGATTCAACTGATCAGCCGTGATGTTCGGGTGCATCCCGACTATGAAGGAGCCTTACGGATCACCGCCACGATGGTGAATCGCCTGGCGCATACTCAACCTTACCCGCAGATGCAATTTACCCTTTTCAATGTAAACAGCGAGGCCATCGTGGGACGGACCTTCCGTCCTGCCGAGTACCTGGCCTCGGAGATAGATGTGACGGCAGGCATGCCATCTCAGGAGCCGATCCAGATCGTGCTCGATTTGTTGGCGCTCGAAGAAGCAGCGGTAAGCTTTGAGTTCCGTTTCTTGTGAAGCTTTAGCGTGGCGGTGGCCAGGTGGTAAGAGAGGACAGGGACGGCAAAGACCGGCAGAAGGCGACCTCCGATGGCTTGCAAGGCACCAAGACTTTTCAGCCCTGGCCGGGGCGAGCTGCTAGGGGAGCTCTGCAGGGTGAAGCGACTCGGGTTCCGAGTTTCCTTTCACGGCCGCTCTTTTGCCGGTAACATGAGGCGTCTCGAGGCGATCTTGGACGTAAGATTCACCCTCCCTCGGGGGGCCTGGCTCCCTTATCACAGACCAAGGATCGATGTGGCGCGCCACCGCCACAGGTGCCTAAGAAGCTGTTTTAAAAATGTCGCGAGCGCCGTCAGAGCAAGGCGCACGGCGGCGACAAAATCGTCGGGAACGATTTTGAACAGCG
>CAZUZO010000140.1:0-8510 GCA_964624765.1 uncultured Thiotrichales bacterium | reverse complement strand
TGGCCGAGTGGTGGCCTCAAGACACAGGCGATCCGACCGGTGACAGCCGGTCTCGGTACTTTGTGCAGGCGAGCGCGAGGCGTGCGAGGTGGGAGGCGCTCTTGGCGCCCATCTTCTGCATCAGGTTGCTACGGTGGATCTCGACCGTTCGCACACTCACATCGAGATCCCGGGCAATCAGCTTGTTGGGCTTGCCCTCCAGCAAAGCCTCCAGCACTTCGCGCTCACGGGGCGTGAGCGAGGCGAGGCGCGCCTCCATTTGGGCCTGCTCCGCGGTTCCTTCACGCCTTGCCGCGTCTACCTCGAGTGCGTGACGCACGCCTTCCAACAGCACCTCGTCGCGAAAGGGCTTTTCTAGAAAATCGAGGGCGCCTTCACTGACGGCACGAACCGCCATCGGAATGTCGCCGTGGCCGGTGATGAAGATCACGGGCATCGTGATGCCACGACGCTTCAACTGGCACTGCAGGCTAAGCCCGTCCATGTCGGGCAGCCGTACGTCTAGGATGAGGCAACCGGGGGTCTCCGGTCCTACCATCGAGAGCAGCGCATGGGCATCCGCGAAGGCGCTGACGGGGAAATCCGCACTCCTTAACAGCAGGCTGACCGCCGCACGCACATCTGCGTCGTCGTCCACCAGGTAGATCTGTGTGCGCTTAGGCACCGACATGGCCTACCTCCACGGGCAGGGTGAACTGCAACACTGCCCCACCACTCGCTGCGTTGCGTGCCATGAGCCGGCCACCATGGGCTTCCACGAGTGAACGGCTGATCGATAGCCCTAGCCCCAGTCCGCCTTCCTTCCAGGTTGCGAAGGGATCGAACAGCCGCGTCAGATGCTCGGGAGGAATCCCCGGGCCGTTATCGGTCACGCTCACACACAGCTCATCACCCGCGCGACCGATGCTCAAGTGGATGCGCCCGGCCCGGCGTCCCTCGAGTGCCTCGATGGCATTGCGCAGCAGGTTGACGAGCACCTGTTCCACTTGCAGGGGAGCGGCGAGGATAGGCGGAAGAGGGTCATCGAGCGTCATCTGCAGTTCGATGTTCTTGCGCCGCAACTCTGGGTGCAGTAGTTCCATCACTGGGCGAACCCATTCCTCGGGGGAGACAGAGTGACGCTCGGGTAGCTGATCGGACGCGAAGGCGCGCATCTGGCGCACCGTCGCGGCAGCCCGGTGTGCGCCTGCATCCAATTGGATCAATGCCTCCCGCAACTCCTCCAGCTTGCCGCGCTCGAGTAGCCGCTTGCTGGCCTGGGCATAGCTGGCGAGGGCACACAGCGGCTGGTTGAGCTCGTGCGCAAGCCCCGCGGACAGTTCACCCAGTGTGCTGAGGCGGCCGGCGCGCGCCAGCTGATCGAGGTGTTGGCGGGCACGACTCTCGGCGGCCTCACGCTCACCACGTAACGCGGTGAGCGTGAGACCCGTTAGCACCAGCAATGCCAGTTGCGCGTTCAGGGACAGGAGACTCGTCTCGAGTCCCATTTCGGCGAAGGGACCGAGTCCCCAGCCGGTGCCAGACAGGGCGATGCCGCCCGCCGTCAGCATCAACGTGCTGGTGACCTGTACGGGGCAGCGCAGGGCCGCCAACATCACGAGCGGAAACACTGCGTAGGACAACGGCATAGAGACGCCATAGGGTAGCTGCCCCGAATAAACTGCGGTTGTGATGCCGATGAGGCTCGAGATCAGCACCGCACCCTTGAGGTAGGTGTGCTCTAGAGGGCGAATGAAACGGGCACCCAGCCACGTGATAAGCGCTGGCGCCACGAACACCAGCCCCATCAGGTCCGCTAGCCAGCATCGCCACCAGGTTTCAGTGAACTGCAATTCTTTCATACCGACGGCCAGCCCCCAGGCGCCGGCCGTGGCGGCCGAGCCCGACCCAGCGAGCGCACCGATGACGAGCAGCAGCCAGACGTCGTGCAGGCGTTCCAGGCGCGCCGAGAATTCGAAGCGGTGCAAGGCGTATGCGCCCAGGGCAGCTCCGGCCATGGTGGCAAAGATGATGCCGATGGCCTCCAGAATCGGAACTATGGTTGCGGTGAACTGCCAGCTGACCAGGGCGGCAGCCACGCCCAATGCCGGCAACAGGTGGTAACCGTAGAGATACACAAAGGCTAGCCCCACACCGGTTGCTGGCCACACCAGCGGGATGCCGTGGGTGTCGGGAGTGAACACGAAGCCCCATAAGCCCACTGCGTAGTACAGGGTGATGAGCATGACGCTACGGCTCGACAGCCAGAACCAATAGGTGCCACCCTCTTGGCGGGTCAGCTGTTGGGATAACTGCAGGTTTATGGTGGACATGGCACCTGGGTTCTTTACATCAACCCTTGCACCAAACCGAGGCCGTTTAAGGTCACAAGGGGGGTACGGGTTTTCATACCGAGGGTGCTGGGTGGGCGGTGCTCACTATCCTTTTGATCCTTGGCAGTGCCTAGCGCTAGATGCCATCAGCGGCGGTCGTTTTGCGACGTTTGTTGAACAGACGTCAGGGGCCTGTGTCGCCTTCTCCTTTCCAGGCATGGCCCTGGATGGCTTGATCGAGGGGGGTGCCGGCGATATGGTTGAAGTAATTGCTCAGGGTTTTAAGACCGACCGCTAGAATGACGTCACCGACATGACTGATTTCGTAGCCGGCACCGAGAAAGGCCCGGATGTCCTCATCGTTTACCCACCCGCGTTTCTCGACCAGCTGGGTGCTGAAGCACCGCAGGGCCTCGAGCCTTGGGTCCGGGATTTCCCGGCCATCCCGAATGGCCTGAATGGCCTCGGCCGGCAGTTGGCTCATCTGCGCCAGCATGGAATGGGCGGCGACACAGTAGTCGCAGCCGTTCTCGCGACTGACGGCCAACAGGACCAGTTCCCGCTCCTGAGCATTGAGACCCGTGCGCGCGTAGATATCGGAGAGAGTCAGGTAACCTTCCGCTAAAGCAGGGGCTTCCGCCATACCCGCAATCAAGTTGGGCAGGAAGCCGAAGCCTTGCTTGGCCTGCTCGATCCATGGCCGGGCAGCGGTCGGAGCGGTGTGTTCGTCATGGAGAGGGAAGTGGCTCATGATCGCGGTCCTCGGGTTACTCGGGTTATTGTTGAACGATCACTCAATTAGTGGGTCGAGTATGGCAGTTCTTGAATGGACATTCAAGTATTGTTAATCTCCTCAACTCACACGGGAGCATTCATTCCTTGGCGCGACCGGCCACCTACGACCGCGATCAGGCACTGCAGCAAGCTATGGCCGTTTTCTGGCGTCAGGGCTTTCTTGGCACGTCGATTAGGGATCTCAGTTTCGCCACCGGCCTAAATCCTGGCAGTCTGTACGGGGCGTTCGATAGCAAGCGCGGGATTTTCCTCGCCGCCTTGGAGACCTACTTCACGGAGCTGCGGGTTCAGGTAAACGGGATACTTGGCGCCGACGGCCCCCCGCTGACGCGCGTGCACAAGTTCTTCGAGGAGTTGATCAAGGATGCGGCGTCCGATCCCGAGGCGCGCGGTTGCCTGTTAGTGAACACGCTCCTCGAAACGCCGACCCGAGACGATGAGATCAACCGACGCTTGAATGAGATGTTCGAAGACATCGAGGCTCAGTTTGCTGCGGTGCTGGAGGAAGCCAGAAGGCAGGGATCGCTGAGATCCGACAGCGAGCCACAGGCGTTGGCGCGCTTCCTCGTTACCGTCGTCTACGGTCTGCGTGTCTACAACCGCAGGCATCCAGGGCTTGCGCGTCTGCGGGAGATCGCCAAGCAATCCCTTGCGGCGCTGAGGTGAGCGCAATGGTGACGGTGCGGTGACGCCCCTATTCAGCGCGCGCCGGGTCGGGTAGGGGCGAATGACTATCGGGCGGGGATACGAAAGGCCACCACCACTACCGGGTCCAAGCTAGCCAGCGGCGAAATAGACCCTTCACCAAGGGGGTCAGGCGCGTGCGATTGTACTGATCGCCCAGCTTGCGAATGGCTTCGGCCTGGGTGGGATAGGGGTGGATGGTGGCACCCAGTTTCTTCAGGCCGAGCCCGTGGGTCATCGCGAAGGTGAGGTGAGAGATCATGTCCCCGGCGTGCGCGGCAACGATGGTTGCACCCACGATGCGGTCCCTCCCTTTAAGAGTGTGGATGCGGACGAAACCTTCGGTCTCGTCCTCCAGTATTGCGCGGTCCACCTCGCTTAAGGGTTGGGTGTAGGTATCGAGATTGACTCCCTGTTCCTCCGCCTGGCGCACCGTGATCCCGACATGGGCGAGCTCCGGCGAGGTGTAGGTGCACCAGGGAATGGTCAGGGCGCTGAACTTGGCGCGCCCCTTGAAAAGCGCGTTCTGGATCACGATGCGGGCCATGAAATCCGCCGCGTGGGTGAACTGATACGCGGAGCAGACATCGCCGGCGGCAAACACATGGGAATTGGAGGTCTGCAGTCGATCGTTGACGATCACACCGCGGCTGTCGTTTTTTATTTCCGCGGCTTCGAGGTCGAGCGCCTCGATGTTCGGCCGGCGCCCTACTGCCACCAGCAGCCGGTCGACCGTGACATCGAAGCTTTGGCCATGGGAGCCGAGGGCCAGATGTATCCCGTCGTTCTCAAGGCCTAGCCGCATGCCCTTGCCGCAGCACAGCATCTGCACGCCGTCTCTGATCAGCGAGGCCCTGACGAGCTCTGAGGCTTCCGGATCCTCCTTGGGCAGCACACCGTGTCTAGCCTCGATGAGGTGAACGTAAGACCCCAGGCGTGCAAAGGCCTGGGCCATCTCGCAACCGATCGGTCCGGCCCCGATGACGCCCAGGCGCTTCGGCAGCTCGGTCAGGGAAAACAGACTCTCGTTGGTGAGATAGTCGATTCCCTTTAGGCCTGAGATGGGAGGGGCGGTGGCACGCGCCCCGGTGGCGATCACCGCTTTGCTAAAGCTCAGCGTTCGATCGCCGACTGCGATCCGGTTGCGGCCGGTAAAGCGTCCCTCACCCAGGAAGACATCTACCCCCAGCCTTGTGAAGCGCTGTACCGAATCATGATGGCTGATCCTGGCCCGGATCCGACGCATTCTTTCCATTACCGCCGGAAAATCGACTTCGTAGCCGTCGCGCACAGACACGGCCAGCGCGCCGGCGTTACGTACCAATCCCGCCCGATGCGCTGAACCGAGCAGCGCCTTGGACGGCACGCAGCCGACGTTCAGGCAATCCCCACCCATCAGCTCACGTTCGATCAGGGCGACCCGCGCACCCAGGCTGGCGGCACCGGCGGCGGTTACCAGGCCGGCGGTGCCCGCGCCGATGACGACGAGGTGATAACGTCCCGACGGCGTTGGATTGATCCACTCCGGCGGATGAACATTGCGCTCGAGCTCAAGGTTGTGCCGGTCCTTAGGGTGGAGCTGAATCAGTTCAGGCATGTCAGGTTCTGCCACGTAAACTAACAAAAGGTCTCACCGCGAAGGGCGCGAAGCACGTCAAAACAAGCTCGGGGTTGACGGGATGGGGTGCCCAACAGCCATGCGCCTGTCAGCTCAATTCGGCTGCCTCTTTGGACCAGTCGAAATGCTGTTCGCAGCGATCGGCCTGTCGAGGTCAGTGCCTCGTCATGCCGTACCAACGAGCCACCGCGTGGTCGAGGGCAATCCTACCGGGTCCCCAGGTCATGATTGCCAGCAGCATGGCAGCCCAGGGCAGGTGATGGGTGGACCAGGCGTCGGGAACGACGAGCTGTATGACGCCCGTCATAATCAGAAGGCCCAGGGCCGTAAAGCGCGTACCCAGTCCCAGGACGAGCAAGATCGGGAGGATGATCTCTCCCATGCCAGCCAGATAGGCGCTCATCACCGGCAGCGGCATGGGGTAGGTGTTATTGAAGAGGTGCAATTGAAACTCATTCTCGAACAGCCAACGTGTTCCTGGGGAGAGATCGAGGAAGCCGTCCCACTTGTTAACCCCAGAGCGCCAGAACGGGACGGCCACGGCGATGCGCAGCACCAAGAGCGACAACGACGGCGGCAGATAATGGAAGGCACCGACCAGGCGCGTAAAGAGTTTGACGAACGCATTGCCGCTACTTTTCAGCTCGTTGGCGGGGGTGTTCATTTCCTCTCTCCTCTCAAAACCGGTAACCTGTGAGGGCGCCGCTGCCCAGCAGGATCTGGAGGGTCTCGCTCAGGTCGAAGTCCGGTGCAGAGAGGCTCGCGGCTGCGGTCGCCTCGGCCAGCGTGACGCCCGCAGCGAGGGCCGCTACGAATCGCGCGGCCCCGGGAGGAAGACGCCACACGCCTACATCTATCCCGGGCCGACACACCAACGCGCTCTCATCGCCCGAGGCAAGATCAACGGGGCGAACCTTCTCGTCGTGGCGGTTCGTTAGCCAAATGGACAGCGCCGGCCAATGAGAACTGAGGGCCTGAGCCGACGGATGGAGTGCTAGGATGAGCTCGCCCAAGTGCTGTGGAGGCACACGCTGCAGCAACCTAGGCGCCAGCGGTAGCGCCTCCGCGGCGTGGTAGGCCCGGTGCCAGGCCCGGTCGATGCGGGCGACATCGCCGAGGTAGGGCAAACCAGCCGCGGGTTCGAAGTCCTCGATGAAGCTGGGGAAACCCTCGCCGTAATCGATGAGCACGGGCGTGGCGGGCAACACCGCGCCCACGAACACCCTCGCCATCGCCCGGAAGAATGCCTCGCCCACCAGCCGCTGCACCGTTGGGTAGATGGCGGCAAGCGCATCTACCAGGCTGACGTGGACATTGTTGCGGTAAACATTGAAGCGCAGGACTGGCGATTCGCCTGCACTTCCCATGAGTGTGGATGGCGGAGGTGCCGTCCCATCTCGCAGGGCCTTGACGAAATCCGCCTGGGTTTCAGCTAGCGACGGCATGTGGGCCGTTCCAGTTGTGGATGATTCTATGAATGATGCGTTCGGCCTGCTGCGCTTGTTCGAACAGCAGCGCCCAATCGGGGATGTGCGCATCCCATTCGATCAGCACCGGCAGTGGCCCGGTACGCTCCAGGGTTTGTTCGAGCAATGCCCACACTGCCCGCTGCACCGGACGGTCGTGCGAGTCGATCAGCAGCGGCTCGCCGAGATCACCGCGTTGGTGCAGATGACCGGCGACGTGGATCTCGGCGACGTGTTGCATGGGGAAATGGTCGATATAGGCCCCGGCGTCGAAGCCGTGATTCACCGCCGATACGTGGACGTTGTTGACATCCAGGAGCAATCCGCAGCCCGTGCGGTCGGCGACCTCGCCCAGAAATTGGGGCTCGCTGATATAGCTGTCGGAAAAGCGGACGTAGGTCGAGGGGTTTTCCAGTAGGATTCGAACGCCAAGGTAGTCATGTGTCTGGGAGACGTGAGCCACCACGTGCGCCAGCGTTTCCTCGTTGTAGGAAAGCGGCAGCAGGTCGTTCAAGAACCCCGTGGCATGGGTAGACCACGCGAGATGCTCAGAGAACAATCCAGGCTGGTAACGCCGCACCAGGGCGGCAAGGCGCTCGAGATGATGGGCATCCAGCGGCTGCTCCCCGCCGATGGAAAGTCCCACACCGTGCAGGGAGATGGGGTACAGCTCGCGTATCGCCTCTAGGTAACGGTGCGGTGGCCCACCTTCGCCCATGTAGTTCTCGGGATGCACCTCGAACCATCCGACCTGTGGCCGCTTCTCAAGAATGGTGCGGTAGTGCGCCGGTTTCAGCCCGACCCCGGCGTTGGTCGGGATCGAGGCTTCGACGCGGGCACTCCGCGAGCCCGCCTGGCGTGGCATGCTCGGGCCTCCTGAAGAGCCTGCGTACAGCACCGGATCAGGATTGGCCTGGCAGGTCGCGATCGAGAGGCTGGAGGCCGCCCTGACGGTCTCCCGGCAGCTCTATGTCCTCGCAGGTACCGGCCGGAACCAACTTCCAGGCGTTGCCCTGGTAGTCGGTGGTGGACGAGCCCTGGCAGCTAGTGCCAGGTCCAGCCGCGCAGTCGTTCTTGCCGGCGAGCGCTATCCCATAACACTTGTCCATGCTGGCAGCAACGGTGGTTGGCGAATAAACGGCGCCCGCAACGGCGAATGCGACGGCGCTGGCGAGGCCAGCCGCGGACAGAGTGCTGACTTTGGTTCTGGGCATCGGATATCTCCTTCGGGTCGTTCAGTCTGGGGTATTGAGTTTGGTTTTTGGCGCAGTCGGCCTTGAGGAGACAGACCGCGCCTTCGTTCATTCGGCGGATCAGGTCCGCGGTGAACTGTGTGTCAGTTAAGCATCGTAATGCAGGAAAGACACTACGTAATATTGCCTAGATGAAAATCGCGCGGGGCGTGAGTGCGCCTGCAACCGATCCCGATGACACAGATCAGCGACCGCGTGATATATCGATGGGTGCTGCTAGAACAGTCAGAGCGGGTAGTTCCAACTGCTAAAGAGGCTTGAATTGAAACGAGGGCCGGGCCTGCAACAGCAGGTCTCCACGGACCGATGCCGCCGCTACCCCAGGGCAGCGGCGGCACCGTGGGGCCACGGTCGCCCGTTGCAAACGAAAACAGAAGCTATA
>CAZUZO010000139.1:0-8700 GCA_964624765.1 uncultured Thiotrichales bacterium | reverse complement strand
AGTAACGCGGAGTGTACAAAGGAGTACATGAGCATTTCGAGCTGCCGCGCAACGCCGCTCAGGCAAGCGCAGTAATTTTTAAAACAGCTTCTTAGCCGATCAACGCCATCGCATTGCTGTACCCCGTGCACGGCGCCAGAAAGTCACGCTGCGGCAAGCACGAAGGGGAGCATGAAACGAACATTGAGTCGATCGGCCCGCTAACCGCCTAGCTCGCCCATACCTCATCGCTGCGCGTGTGTTCCCCGCCGGCTTCCGGAACTGCGCGCTAGGGCAGTTCAAAGTCCTCTCATGCCACGACCTTGACTGCTCCATGATCGTCGCAGTGATCACCGTGGGGGTGATGCAGGTGACCCTCGACCAGATAATCGATGTGGTCGCCGTGGGGAACCGCTTCATGTCCACATCCCGGTCCATGTCGATGGGTACTATCATGCCCTGCACACCTGTGCTGCGGCGTACAATTGGCCGGATTGGTGCTGTCGATGTCTAAAGCATGCTCCTCTACATGGTTGCCATCGGGATGGTGCAGGTGGCCTTCGTGGAGATAATCGATGTGGTCTCCGTGCTGAATGGCGGTATGGCTGCAGCCCTCGCCATGGGTGTGCGCATGCGCCGTGTGTGTTTTGCCTGGGTCTGCCATGGACTACGTCTCCTCTCGTGAAATCCGTCGGCTATCCTCGCCGCGCCGCCGAGTTGGGATGCGTTCAGTGGGTAGTGGTGACTTCCAAAACCTTCTGATGTTCGAAGCTCACCGCTCGAAACGCTAACAAATAGCCCGCCTTTTGTCATCTTTTTACGGCGCACGAGCCACGGTCATGTTCTCACCGTCATGTCGGTCATCATGCGCGCGATAGAGAGTCGTCGCGATCGGTCAACGTATCGATCGCTCGATCCTAGCCATCCTTGGTGACTGGGTTCCGGCTTCCTAGCCGGAATGACGGGCGTATTCATCTGGACAGAACGGGCAAGCCAGCAAAACGCATAGACCCTGGCGCCTAAGCGAATACACCTGGATGCTGTCGCGCACCGACCTGATTCGTGGATTAATAGGAAGGGCCTCCTTGAGCCGTGGCTGAGAAGCGCTCGCGGTCGCAGATACCCCCGCCGACCCGCTTGCAGGTTCCGAGCACCGAGCCTGTTCTCGACTTTTCAGCTGGTTTGAAATGATATAACTTTCCGATGTTCTTGGACGTAACAGTGAGGATCCGTAGGTGACTGCGTTGCAGATAGATGCAGATGAGGTCATGGTGACGCTCGGGGCAGAGCTTGGAAAGCCGGATCGAACGTGGGCTGTTCGGTCAGCCCTGTGGGTTGCGCTGTACTGCGTCCTCGGGCTGTTTAGCACGGGCGCACGCGCCGAGACCACGACCATCCCGGTTTTCGTCAGCATCTTGCCGTTAAAGCACTTCGTTGAGCGAGTCGGCGGCGAACAGGTTCGTGCTACGGTGATGGTCGGGCCCGGCCAAAACCCTCACACCTATGAACCTTCTCCGAAGCAAGTGGTGGCGCTCGCAGAGGCCAAGCTCTTTTTTCGCATCGGTGCTTCCTTCGAAGACGCGTGGATGGCGCGTATCGTCGCCGCCAATCCAATGCTGCGGGTAGTGGACGTGCGCGAAGGGGTGGTTCTGCGGGAGTTTTCAGAGGAAACGGCCCACGCGCACTCCCATGGGGAGGGAATCGAAGCCTTACCAGAATGGATCGATCCGCACATCTGGACCGACCCGCGTCGGGTAAAGGTTATCGCCGGCAACATCCGGCAAGCGTTGATCGCAGTCGATCCGGCGCATCGGTCGGTATATGACTCGAATTACGCCGAGTTTATCGACGAGCTGGACCGTCTCGATGAAGCGATCCGGGGCTTGCTTGAGGGAAAGAAGGTACGCCGGTTCATGGTCTTCCATCCCGCCTGGGGTTACTTTGCCGACGCTTACGGGTTGCTGCAGATCGCCATTGAACTGGCGGGTAAGGAGCCAGGGGCAAGAGGGCTTGCACGGCTCATCGATGAAGCCAAGGCCCAGGGTATCCGGGTCATTTTCGTGCAACCGCAGTTCAGTCGGCGCCATGCCCAGACCATCGCCCAAGCGATCGGGGGTAAGGTGGTTGCGGTTGATCCCCTCGCCGAGAACTACGCCGAGAATCTTCTCCTGGTGGCGAACAGCATCGCCGAGGCAGTGGAGTGAACGGCCAGGCTCTGCTGGAATTGGATCAGGTGTCCTTCTCCTATCCCAGCAGCCGCAACCTGGTTTTGGAAGATGTGAGCCTGCGTGTGCAGTCAGGCGAGTTCTTGGGTATCGTGGGCCCCAACGGTGGTGGCAAGACCACTTTGCTGAAACTGATTTTGGGTCTCCTCGAGCCGAGTAGGGGGCGCGTAATGGTCCAGGGAAGCCTGCCTGCCCTAGCCCGACGGCAAGTCGGGTATGTGCCCCAAGCTACCACGTTTTCGCGTGATTTCCCGATTTCAGTGCAGGAGGTCGTCTTGCTCGGTCGGCTCGGTAGAACCCGTCTGATCGGTGGCTACACGGCACGCGACCGGCGCATCGTGCAGCAAGCCTTGGAGAAAACCGAGATGCTGCCACTGCGCGATCAGCGCCTCGGCAATTTGTCTGGCGGACAGTTGCAGCGCGCCCTCATCGCGCGGGCCTTGGCCAGCGAGCCGAATATGCTCATCTTGGACGAGCCGACGGCTAATATCGACCTGCGAGGTGAGAAGGATATCTTCGACCTGTTGCAGGCATTGCAGTCCAAACAGACGATTATCGTCGTTTCCCACGACATCGCCTTTATCTCAACCTACGTCACCCGGGTCGCCTGCTTGAACCGCACCTTGATCTGCCACACCACCGAGGCCATCACCGGCGAGGTCATCGAGCGCTTGTACGGGCGACCGGTGCGCCTGATCCGCCACACCCACTGAGCGTTGGTGACGAAACCTAATAAGCTGTTTTGAAAACTACTGCACTTGCCATAGCGGCGGTTACACGGCGACGAGGCGTGTCAGCGCCTATCCGCTCGATAGACCGGGAACGAGCACCGCCCAGCGCCGGCTATCGGGTGCCGCAGCGGATTTTTTCTAAGCTCTGAGTCAGTTGAGACGTTCTATGTCCGGATTCCTGCAGGCCCTTGTTAGCCACACGTTTTTGCAGAACGCCCTCCTGGCGGGCATTCTGGCCAGTATAGGTTGCGGCATCATGGGCACCTATGTGGTGGTCAAGCGCATCGGTTTCCTGGCCGGTGGTATCGCGCATACCGTACTAGGAGGCATGGGCATCGCTTATTTTCTCGGACGGTCCCCGATCGGCGGCGCCTTGGTGGCGGCACTGTTAGCGGCGCTCATCATCGGTTGGGTCAATCTCCGAGGGCATGAACACGAGGATACGTTGATTGCCGCTCTTTGGTCCCTCGGTATGGCCGTCGGTATTCTCTTCATCTCGCAAACGCCCGGCTACAATGTCGATCTCATGAGCTACTTGTTCGGCAATATCCTCATGGTGCCGCGCGCGGATCTGTGGTGGATGGCCGGGCTCGACGCGGTCATCGTGGTGAGCGTCCTGTTGTTTCGCAAGCAGTTCATAGCAGTCACTTTCGACGAGGAGTTTGCCGAGCTACGTGGCGTCAACGTGGCGTTTTTCTACCTTCTGCTGTTGTGCTTAGTGGCGCTGACCGTCGTGCTGCTGGTTCAAGTGGTCGGCTTGATCCTGGTGATCGCGTTGCTGACGTTGCCGGCGGCCATCGCTGCGCAGCACGTCGATTCCGTGGGGCTCATGATGTGGGTGGCTATGGGCCTTGGGGCTATCTTGACCACGACGGGATTGGCGCTGTCCTATGAACCGGATTTGCCGGCGGGGGCGACTATCATCGTGCTTGCCGGCGCCGCCTATATGCTGTCGACTCTCGCCATCGCTATCCGCCGACGGTGGCCTGCGAGGTGAGGGCGCGCGGCCTGGGGGCGGGCACGGACCAGCATGGGTGAAGGTGCCGGATCCCACCGACCAGAGACCGTATTCCGCGTGCGTGGTGTCACCAAGACTTATGCCATGGGTCAGGTGTTGGTGCACGCCCTGCGGGGAGTGGATCTGGAGCTTTATGCCGGCGAGCTGGTGGTGCTGTTGGGTCCCTCGGGTAGCGGCAAGTCCACCCTCCTGAATATTCTGGGTGGTTTAGACACCGCCAGTCGCGGCGAGGTGTATTATCGGGACTGGGATCTCACCCATGCCGACGAGCGCCGGCTCACCGAGTATCGACGCTTCCACGTCGGTTTCGTGTTCCAGTTTTACAATCTCATCCCCAGTTTGACCGCCCGCGAGAACGTGGCGGCGGTGACCGAGATCGCTCTGCACCCCATGCGCCCAGAGGATGCGCTGGCCCTGGTGGGACTCGATCGGCGTCAGGATCACTTCCCGGCTCAGCTTTCCGGAGGCGAGCAGCAGCGAGTGGCCATCGCCCGGGCAATCGCCAAGAATCCCGCCGTGCTGCTCTGTGACGAACCGACCGGGGCGCTGGATTCGGCGACTGGCATCACGGTTCTGGAGGCGCTGGAGCGGGTCAACCGGGATCTGGGCACCACCACGGCCCTGATCACCCACAACGCGGATATTGCCGCCATGGCCGACCGAGTGGTGCGTCTGGCCGACGGTGAGATCGCCGAGGTGCGACGCAATCCGGCCAAGAAGCCGCCGCGAGAGCTGTCCTGGTGAAGGCACTGGACCGCAAGCTACTGCGCGACCTGTGGGCCATGCGGGGCATGGCGCTGGCCATCGCCCTGGTGTTGGCCGGCGGCATCGCCACCTTCGTCATGTCACTTTCCACCTACGACTCTTTGACCTATACCCAGGCACGCTACTACCGAGAGCATCGCTTCGGCGAGGTGTTCGCGCGCGTGAAGCGGGCGCCGGAGTCGCTCATGGAGCGCGTGCACGCTCTGCCCGGAGTGGAGCGGGCGGAGAGCCGGGTGGTAGCGACGGCTAACGTGCGCCTGGATGGCTTCCCGGATCCCGTCATCGCCACCCTGGTATCGCTGCCGGACGGGCGCGAATCGCCCCTCGATGCGCTCAATGCGCTCTATGTGCGTCAGGGGCGACTCCCGGAGACTGGCCGAGACGAAGAGGTGGTGGTGGCCGATACCTTTGCCGATGCCCACGGTCTGGTGCCGGGTGATCGTCTGGCCGTGGTCATCAACGGCCGTCAGCGGCAGCTCGACATCGTCGGTATCGGCCTATCCCCGGAATACGTCTACCAATTGCCCCCCGGCGGCGTGTTTCCCGACTTCGAGCGTTACGCCGTGTTGTGGATGGGACGCACCGCGTTGGCGGCTGCGTACGATTTGCAGAGGGCGTTCAATGACGTGACCCTAACCCTGGTTCCCGGCACCAGTCCGGGGGATGTAGTGGACCGTCTCGACCTGTTGTTGGAGCGTTACGGCGGCCGCGGCGCTTTCACCCGTTCCGATCAGCTCTCCCACCGCTTCCTGTCCGAGGAACTCAAGGGCCTGGAGGCCATGGCAGCGGTATTCCCCACTATCTTTCTGGGGGTGGCCGCGTTCCTGTTGAACGTCGTGGTGAGCCGGCTCATCGACACCCAGCGAGAGCAGGTCGCCATCCTCAAGGCGTTTGGCTATAGCGACGCCCAGGTGGGCCTGCATTTCGCCAAGCTCGTGCTGGTCATCGTCGCCCTCGGCCTGGGCGGTGGGCTAGGAGCGGGCGTTTGGATGGGGCAGGGCATGAGCGGCGTTTACGCCGAATTCTACCGTTTCCCGTTCTTACATTTCCGGCTCGAGCCCCGCATCGTGGTTTTCGCGACATTGATCGGTATGGCTGCCGCCCTCGCCGGAACGTTACTCTCCCTGCGCCGCGCTGCCGGGTTGCCTCCGGCCCAGGCCATGCGCCCGGAGACCCCGGCCGTGTATCGGGAAACGCTTATCGAGAGGCTGGGACTGCAACGCTGGCTAGCCCAGCCGACCCGCATGATCGCCCGCCACATCGAACGCCGACCGATCAAGTCCCTGCTCACGGTGGTGGGCATCGCCAGCGCTTGCGGCATCGTCGTGCTCTCCAATTTTCAACGCGATGCCATCAACTACATGATCGACGTGCAGTACGGTTTGAGCCAGCGGGAGGACTTGGCGCTGAGCTTCGTGGAGCCCACCTCCCACCGGGCGGTCTACTCGCTCGCGGCGCTGCCGGGCGTGCTGCAGGTAGAAGCGGTACGCGCGGTGCCCGTCCGGCTGCGCCATGGGCACCTCGGTTATCGCACCTCGATTCGGGGCGTGGAGCCAGACGGCGAACTCTATCGGCTGATCGATGCGCAGTTACAGCGGGTCGACTTGCCGCCCGGCGGGCTCATCCTCACGGACTACCTGGGCGAGCTGTTGGGCGTGCGCCCCGGCGATATGCTCCTGGCCGAGGTTCTGGAGGGCGCACGGCCGGTGTTGGAGATACCGGTGGTGGGTCTGGCCAAGCAATATATGGGGGTGGGGGCGTATATGGAGCGGGCGGCGCTGAATCGGCTGCTGGGGGAGGGGCCTGCCATCAGCGGAGTGTTCCTGGCGCTGGATGAGGATCAGCAGGCCTCGGTCTATGCCGCGGTTGCGGAGATGCCGCGGGTGGCGGGCGCGGTGGTGCGTGGCGCCGCCATCGACAGCTTCAACCGGACCATGGAACAGACCATCCTGTTCTTCACCTTCATCACGGCCTTACTGGGCGCCATCATCGCCTTCGGCGTGGTCTACAACAGCGCCCGTATCGCGCTCTCGGAGCGCAGTCGGGAGCTGGCGAGCCTGCGGGTGTTGGGCTTCACCCAAGGTGAGATCGCGTACATTCTACTGGGCGAGCTGGCCTTGCTCACCCTGGCCGCGCTGCCCCTGGGATTTCTGTTCGGGCGCGGATTGTGTGGCTATCTGGCGGCCCAGTTCCGCTCGGACCTGTACCGGGTCCCGGTGGTCGTCACGCCCGACACCTATGCCTTCGCCGCCACCGTGGTATTGCTATCGGCGGTGATCTCGGGCGCCATCCTGTGGTATCAGCTAAGACACTTGGACCTGATCGCGGTCCTCAAGACCCGAGAGTGATGGCCGTGCTCCCGCGCCGAATCCTTGGCCTCTGGGGTGTCCTTGTGCTGGTGTTGGCAGGGCTCGCCTGGGGTTTCTGGCCGCGGCCTGTACTGGTGGAGGCCGCCCGAGTGACAGAGGCCCCCCTCACCGTGACGGTGGAAGAAGAAGGCCGTACCCGCATCAAGGATCGCTTCGTGATTTCCGCGCCGGTGGCGGGGTATCTGCGGCGCATCGACCGGGAGGTGGGGGATGTCATCGCCCGGGATCAGGTCTTGGCGTGGCTTGACCCCGTGCCCTCGGCCGTTCTGGATCCCCGCAGCCGGGCCGAAGCCGAGGCGCGAGTGGCGAGCGCCGAGGCGGCCCTGCGGGTGGCTCGGGAGCGAGTCGATGCGGCCCGAGCCGAGGCCGACTACGCGCGCTTGACCTATGATCGCAAGCAACAGCTGCGCCGAGAAGGGACGGTGCCCGAGCAGGAAGTGGATCAGGCCCACAGTCTGGCCCGCCAGGCGGCGGCCAACCTGCGTTCATCAGAATTTGGAGCGCAGGTGGCACGCTACGAGCTGGTGGCCGCCCGCACGACTTTGCAGCACGCGGGTCGAGTCGAGGAAGATGGCTTTGAGCCAGTTCCGTTGCGGTCCCCGGTGAACGGCCAAGTGCTGAAGCTAACCCGCAAGAGTGAAGGGGTGGTAGGCGCCGGCGAGCCGCTCATCGAGGTGGGCGATCCGACCAGCCTAGAAGTGGAGGTGGATCTGCTCTCCGCCGATGCCGTGCGGGTGCGGCCGGGTACTCCGGTGTCTTTCCAGCGCTGGGGGGGTGAGGTCACGCTGGCCGGTGCAGTGCGCACCGTGGAACCGGTCGGTTTCACCAAGATTTCGGCGCTCGGCGTGGAAGAGCAGCGGGTGTGGGTGATCGCCGACATTTTATCGCCGCGGGAGCAGTGGAGCGCACTCGGCGATGGCTACCGGGTGGAGGCCAGTTTCGTGCTCTGGCACGCAGACCGGGCGCTGCAGGTTCCCACCAGCGCCCTGTTTCGGCATGCCGAAGGCCGGGGGGTGTTCGTGGTAGAGGCCGACCGCGCCCGCCTACGGCCCGTGGGCGCCGGACATCGCAGCGGGCTGGCGGTACAGGTGCTCACCGGGCTCGCGGCCGGAGAGCTCGTCATCACCCACCCCGATGACCGCATCCAGGAGGGGACGCGGGTCGCGGCGCGTTAAACCGCCTGCACCGGCGTCTCAAGATAGCCCTGCGAGCGTGCGCACCCGAGAGCGAACAACCGACAACAAGGCGGTCGAGGTCGGGTCCCGCGAGGGCCGCCAGCGGGTTATCGCCGCGGCGCACTTGGAGGATGGTGACAGGCTCATCCAGATCGCATCCGCCAATGGTCTCCATGATCCCCCAAATAAGATTGTTCAGGCGCTGTCAGCAGAGGAATGATTCAAGATGTGACCCTTGCGCTTCAAACTATCGATCTCTTCCGCGAGGTCTGCACTGCGGGCCTGCGCGGCGGTTATGTAACCGACTCCGACAAGCCGCGCTCTGTGAAATCGGTCTTCTTCGGCCGAGGGTAGCGCTCGTCTCTGTTACCAACAAATCCGACAAATAATCGCCACTTTCCGGCCGCTGTTGCCGCAATGGCAGCCTGACATGCCTGA
>CAZUZO010000138.1:0-8722 GCA_964624765.1 uncultured Thiotrichales bacterium | reverse complement strand
GGGCTCGCCCCTTCGGGGCCAGCCTGCAGCTGTTCAAAATCGTTCCCGACGATTTTGTCGCCACCGTGCGCCTTGCTCTGCCAGCGCTCGCAACATTTTTAAAACAGCTTCTGACGGCAACGGTTTGGCATACAGCCGCAGCGCGACACCGAGGTGCCCAACCCCTATCCAGCAAAGCATATTCCATCGGTCACACCCGAAGCGACAGACCCAGTCTAACTTGCACTTGCCTGATCCAAGTCATCGCCATTGAGTTTTCCGCAGAGTATATTACACTTTGTAAAATTGTGCAGTGCACGAATATCTAAGCAACGCCGATGACTGCCTCTGAGCCGAAACCAGGCTGCCTGTTGACGGTTCCCGAGGCAGGGAGGTCAGAAAGTATGTATCAGTCAGCATCTTCCGTTCTAAAAGAAATTCCTGAGACCACCGCTAATTGGTGGCGTTACAACATCGCCCTGATACGCGCGCTAAACCGGGAGCGTACGGAATTCATCGATAGCGCACTCATTGCAGCGCAGATTGCCGCGCAGGCGGCACGGCAAAATCCCCTGAGTCTCTGGGAAACGCTCGAGGTGCTCGAACACAGCCAGGAGCTGGTCACCAAAGGGGTGGTGGCCTCCCGCGAGAAATTAAGCGATTTCATATTCGATCAAACCCAGGAAGCGTTAAGCGCATTCCTGAACACGGTTCTGGATCGCGAAGGTGAGACCCTCTCCGGCTTCGCGCACCGAGAGGCGGACATCATGGAGGCGGTCGCCAATTTCCATGAGCAGATCGAAAAAATCAAGGACGAATTCGGGTTTCAACTCGGTACGCGGGACTATGAATTGGTCCAGCAGACTGATTGTTTTGAACTCCATCAAGTCTTGCCCGTTAAGCCGGGCGTCAAGGTCCGGGATGATCTCAAGCCCATGATTCTCGTGTCGCCGTACATGCTCGGGGCGCACATTCTTTCGTTTCTACCCTATGAGAACAAGAGCTACGCGCACGCCTTCGCTAATGAGGGCATTCCCACCTACATCCGGGTCGTGAAGGATATCATGCAGAACGAGGCAGTCCAGAGCATGACTCCTGACGATGACTGCACACAAACCCGCGAGCTCTGCGCCAAGGTAACCGAAAAACACGGGCAAAAGGTTACCCTCAACGGGACCTGCCAAGGCGGCTATATCTGCCTGATGAACATCCTATCCGGCACTCTTACGGATGTCTGCGATACCCTGATCACCAACGTTGCGCCCATCGATGGCACTCACAGCGCTGCCATAAGCGGCATGCCGGCGTTACACCACGATTTCATCACGGCGAACCTTCCCAACGGCAACAAAGTAGCGAACGGGTACCTTTTGAGCCTCGGCATGCGATTTGTGGCCATCGACCGAGAGTCGCCCTTAGTCAAAGTGCTCGATCAGGCGTCCCTGCAAAAAGCGACCGAGCTCAATCCCGGCAAGACCGTCGCCGCTCTGTTCCGCTGGCTGCTGAAAGAGCGGATCCATCTGCCGCTCGGCATCGCCAGCATGAGTTCCCACACCTTCCGCGAACCTATCGCCGAGGACGGCACGTTGCCGGTTAAATTGTACGATAAGCCCCTTAACGTAAAAGACCTCGCAAAACTCAACGTCAAGTGGTACCAAAACTATGCACTCAAGGACGATCTGGTGACACCGGCCTGCGCGACGGCCGCCAACAAGTTCCTGGAAGGAACCGATGTGATCGAGTCGGTCCCGTTCCCCGGTGGACATGTAGGCATCCTCACCAGCCCTTACAACAAGAAGTCGCCGGTCAACGGCACCTTTAGTGGCAAGGATGGTGCTCAATATCGCGGTCCGGTGAAGTTCCAGCTCGATATCAGCAAATAGCGGTTGGACCACCGCGTTCCGGGAGGGGCGCCCTTGGGTGCCCCTTCCTATTTGTGAGAGTCCTGGTCATCGCTTGGCCACCGGTTGATCCCTCGCAGGAGGGCAGAGGCTCGTTTTTCTCGGGCGCGGCAATGGCAAGGGACGTCGTTCTTACCGGCACGTCTGAGGAGGGTCATGCAACATCGGGTCAGTGGGCTCTACATGCACCATTACATCGCTGACGCCAAGCTCCCGCTTGACCAACCTTTCCACTTCATGGCCGAGTCGATGAGCCTCCGCAAGTGGCAACTGTCCGTCCACTTGAACATGCATATCCAAATAGATCTTGTCATCGGTGCCGCGGCTTCGAATTCGGTGACAGGAAACAATACCCTCGACCGTGAGGGCGATGCCTTCGACGGCCTTGGGATCAAGCACCGCACTGTCGAGCAGCACACCCGATGCCCGACGAATAATCTGCCAGCCGGTGTAGGCGATGAACGCCATGATCAGCAGCGCCACTGTGGCATCCACCCAATCCCAGCCAAGCCGGATGGCCACAAGACCGGCCATCACCGATAAGGACACCAATATATCGGAGCGCGTATGGGCCGCATCCGCCAACAGGATATTGCTCTTTAGTCGCCGCCCCTGCCGGCTCTCGTAAGTGGTGACCGCGTAATTGATCACCAAGGTGAGCGCCATCACCGAGAAGCTGATGACGGTCACCTGCGGCGCACCGCCTATCATGATTCGATTATAGGCGCTCGTTAGCACGTTCCAGCTCGCCATCAGCAGTAACAAGCCAATGACAAAAATAGCAACCGTCTCAAACTTCGCGTGCCCGTAGGGGTGATCCCGATCGGGAGGGCGCCGCGCCCATGACAGGCCGATGAGCGCAATGACGTTGGAAAAGCCATCGAGCGCGGAATGAAAGCCATCGGCGATCATGCTGATGGCACCGGTTGCCATCCCCACGGTTATCTTGGCAGCGGCCACCAGCATGTTCAGTCCCAACACCCACCAGAGAACTCTCTTCACCTGGCGGTGTGCTGCAGCACGGCTATAAGAAGGGGGAATCGATGGCGCCGAAGTGCCCATACGGCAGCGCAGTTGTCTTTGAGCCTCTGACAATGGTATGGACTCCCCCTCCTCTTGCGGCATCGTCTGTGCTCGATCCGAGGTGTGTTTTCACCAATCAGTGAAGAAGTGGAATCCAGATGAGAATTATGCGCGTCGGGCTCGATCGGGCCAAGCGGGTGTTTCAGATCGATGGGGTTGATGAACAGGCAAGCCGGTGAAGAAGATCCGCCCCCAGCGCAGCAAAGTCCGGGAATTTTTCGCTCACCTCGAGCAATCCGTCAATCGGTTCGTAGCCCTTAAGCTCATTTTTCAAGGTGGCCCCCGCCCACGCCGTAATTGGAGCAGGTGAATAGTTAGGACCGCATCAAGTGCCATTACACACGCCCAAGCACGACAGTTGGCGAACCGGTCAGCGACAGAGATCCGTATCATGAACTAGCAGCGCCGTGACCGACATCTGGCCAGGCCGGAAAAGACCGTGATCGAGATCATGCCTTGGAAAACCACCGAAACGCCATTGTAGGAGGTACGCACCCATTGAACCGTCCCCTTAGCCGTCCCATAACAGCAGCTGCGACACTCCTCTGCCTCTCAATCGAGGATTGATTGGCCACCAGTTGCCGGTCCAACACCCTATTGGGGGTGAGCCGCAGTATCAACGCCAAACTTCGGCCTCCTGCACATTTTTTAAAACAGCTTCTAAGGTTCTCGTAGCGCTTCGTCTAGCGTCCTTGTGAGTGGCCACAAGAGGTACGAGATCACAGAGCGTTTTCCCACTACAATTTGCGCCGTCAACGTCATGCCAGGCAACAGTCTCGCGTGCTCTGGCAGATTCCTCAATTGGAGCGGCTTGTCCAACTCGATCCGACTCAGGAAAAAAGCATCCATCCCCGGTCTAAGGGACGAGGGATCCGCCGCGCTCTCGCGCCGGAAGGCATCTTCACTTATGGTACTTACTCGCGCTGGCAGCGCGCCATGCCGCTGGAACGGATAGGCGTCCAGCTTTAGGTGGGCAACATCGCCCACTTTTGCGTAGCCGACGTCTGCGGAATCGATCTGCACCTCGGCTTCCAGCTCGGCGTCTAGAGGAACCAAGGTAAACAATGGCTCGGCTTCCTTGACAACTGACCCCTGAGAGCGTTTGGCAATATCAAGCACCACGGCATCGGTAGGTGATGTCAAGGTCACTAGCTTCTGGCGCTTATTGGCCTTTTGCAGTTGTTCACTGACCGCCTCTCTGTCTCGCATCGTAGACAGCAGGTCCTCCATCGTTTTCTGACGCCAGCCCTTAACAAATGCAACTTTCTCCGCTTCGGCTGCGGCCAGCTCGCGTTGCAACTCCTGCGCACGATTCCTGACGAGTTGCATTTCGCGCTCGACCCCTAACCGTCGTTCCTGAGCCTCCAGCAACGCAACCTGCGCACCCACGCGCCTAGCGACCAGTTCTTCCTGCATCGCTTCAATTTGTTGCAGGGACTTGACGCGCCCCGCCAACAACTTTTGATCCCGGTCATTGGTCTCAATCGCCGCGTGTAGGCCAGCGACGATTTCCTCCATCTTGGCCAACTGCGCTTCGTAGTAGGCTTCTCGCTCGGCAGCCAGCTGAGCTTGGAGCTGAGCATCTGCATCGGCTTTGCCTCCGCCAGAGGTTGGCTGACCCGCGAGTTCGGCCTCGAGTCGCTGAGACTCGGTATGCAGGCTTTGTAAGCGTGTTCGGAGCTGACTCTGATCCGCCTCGGCAAAGGTAGGATCCAGCGTTGCCAAAGGCTCGCTTTTTTTCACGACTTGACCTATACGGACATCGAGGCTCTGAATGATCGACGTCTCCAGCGGTTGGATAACGATGTTCGGCAAGGGTGTAACCAGACGCCCGCGCGCCACGACGACTCGGTCTAGATCGAAAACAATAGCCCAAGACAAGAAACACAGCAGCATCGTTAACAGCACGTACAGAGTGAGTCGAGCCGTGCGAGGTAAAGGTCGGCGCTCCAGCTCGTCCGCGTCTGGAAGAAACTCGACGAACGTCGCGTCTGTTTCAGTCTTCGAAGTTGGTGCCGGCCCTACAGGTGACTTGTTTGTTGATTCCATAGCTGTCGATACGTTGCACAGCGGGCCAGCAATTCCGTGTGACGACCGCTATCCACTAGACGCCCGTGCTGCATGACGAGAATGGCGTCCGCCTTCACTAACGTGGAAAGGCGATGGGAAATCATGACCACAGTGCGGCCTACTGCGATGCGTGCCAAGTTGCGGATGAAGATTGCCTCACTTTCGGGATCCAGGGCGCTTGCCGCCTCATCGAGAATGAGGACGCGAGGTTTGGGCAAGAGGGCACGCGCTATGGAGAGGCGTTGCTTTTGCCCCCCACTCAGATTGGCCGCATTTTCTTCGAGCAGCGTGTCGTATCCCTGGGGCAAACGCTCGATGAACTCAACGGCGCCAGCCGCCTCAGCTACCGCCACGATCTCTTCGAAGGAGGCATCGGGTTTGGTCGCCGCGATGTTCTCGCGCACCGTCCCACGGAACAGGAAATTCTCCTGCAATACCACCCCGATCTGACGACGCAGGTGCGCAAGGTCGATTTCCCGGGCATCGGTCCCGTCAAAGCGGATGATCCCTTCCTGCACGCTATAGAGCCCCTGGATCAGTTTAGTGAGCGTAGTCTTGCCAGAGCCACTGCGCCCCACGATACCGACCACGGCCCCCGCGCGGATCTTGAACCGTGCCCGATCCAACGCCGCCACGCTGGCTCCGGGGTAGCGAAACGTCACGTCCTCGAAACTGATCTCCCCGCCGAGCTGCGGCCGCAATCCACCTGGCCCGGCACGCCCCTCAGGGGGCCGGTTCATGATCTCGCCTAGCATGCGGACCGACAATGCGGTCTCTTGATATTCATTGACAAGGCCGACGATCTGCACCAAGGGCGACACAACACGTCCCGAGATGATTTGGAAAGCGATCAGAGCGCCCACCGTCAGACTCTGATCGAACACGTCGTGGGCGCCCATGACGATAATCGTCACAGGCATGAGCTTTTCTAGGAAGCTCGTCATCGCGCTCGCCGTGATGCTTAGGTGTCCGACGCGAAAATGTGATGTGATGGCTTCTGCCGAGCGCTGATCCCAGACGCGTCGCTGTGATGGCTCAATCGCTAGCGCCTTGACAGTGCGCATGCCATGTATGGTTTCCACCAACAGAGCCTGACGCCTTCCCTCGGCGGCGTAGAGTTCTTTCAGCCGACGCTGGAAAGTAGGCACCAATGCAGCCACTACTGCCCCGATCACGAGCGCGAAAAGCAGTGTGATGGTGGCAAGCTTCGCCGAGTAGGTGAACAGGATTGGCAAAAACACAAAAAGCGCTGTCGCGTCCAAAGCAGTAAAGAAAAGGCGTCCGGTAAGAAATTGGCGAATACGCTCCAGCTGCTGAATGTGGCGAACGACAACGCCCGCGGAGTTGGTTTCGAAGTAGTCGATGGGTAAGGACAATAGATGTGCGAAAGTGCGACGCGTAAGTCGCATGTCAATCTTGTTGGTAGCCGCCAGCGTCAACAACTGGCGCAGAAAGCCGAAGATTGCCTCGAATATCAAGGCCAAGAAAATACCGGCCGCCAGCACCCAAAGGGTGGAGGTGAGTTGATGAACCAGAACTTTGTCTATGACCAGTTGGAGAAAAATAGGGGACGCCATGGCAAGGAAATGCAGCGTAATGGCGGTAATAGCAATGTCCCTGAAAGCAGTTCTTTGCTTCAGAATCTCGGGTATGAACCAACGCAGGCCAAAGGGCTGTTTCGGATCGGCAAGTGAATGATGACGTTTGAGAAAAACAACGCTACCGTCCCACCTATTGCAGAACTGCTCCCGATCCAGCAATACCACGGTGCCCAGGTTGTCGAGCGGGTCGAGCACTGCCACCTTACCAGCCCCCTCAACCCGAACGCCTACGATAATCACACTACTACCATCGACCATGCGTGCCAGCATCGGGAAGGTTCCACGTTGCGCAAGAAGACCTTCCCAGGAAAGTTCTTGGACCTTAGCCTTCAACCCAAGGTCTGAAGCGATACGCAGCAAAACGGCCGGCGACGGGTCTTCTGCGGCAAGTGCGTATTGTTGAATCAGCCATTCTGGATTCACCTGCAAACCGTGATGCTGGGCGATAGCGGTGAGGCACTGAATCGTGGTGTGTGGGAAACTCGCACACATGCTGATCGCTGAAAGCTGACTCATCGGTAAGGGTCCAAAGAGGTGGCGATAAGAAGCATTGAACACTCGAAACCCCGGGCGAAGCTCCGAGGCAAACGCATCTGTTTGGTTAGATCCTCACCTTGTGCTCGCCCATCCAAAGCATCGTCCCAATTACTCCCTTATCACGTTAGGCCAACGCGTATGGAGCTGATAGCCAGACATGACAACAGGTGCGGATCTGACTGTCAGCCACGCTTTGGTGCTGGAACGTATGGCAATTCGCTAAGCCCCTCCTGCAACGTATCCGCATGACCGGGGTAGCAAGCTCGATGCCATAACACGTTCTACAAGTAGCCTGGTTAAGCGAGGCACTGCGCAAATTCAAGTTCCAATAAAAAACCGGCCATGGTCATCGTTTCGTCAGAGTTGCTCTTCGGGGCGTCCTTTCGGCGCCCAAGCCTTCGGCAGCCGAATCCCGGGCGCGCAAGGGTGTGTGCGGCAAGGATGCAGGACCCAAGCCGACAGGGACGTCTTCACGGCGTCCCTTGCGGCCCGAGGTCGGCTGCCCCAACGGCAAACGCAATCAAACGGCCGAAACGATGACCAACGCCAAGAAACCACAGAGAGAAACAACCAAACGCGATATGTAAAGCCAACCGGTGGCGACGGGCAGAAGAGCCATACTATCTAGCTATGCCTCTAGAGGTGTCGCGAGGGCTCGGCGGCAGCGCGGCGGAAGGAGATAAGAAGCTGTTTGGAAAGTCGCCGGTTGAGGGTTTAATCGAAGGTTTTTCCTCGGGAGTGGTCGACATGCGTAAAAAAACCGTCGGAAACGCTACCCCAGTCACCTCAGCGACGGGGCCTGGAACGCCCTCCGGCCCCTGCTGCCCGAATGCCTTCTGGGCCGCCCGCGCACATTGCGCCTGCGCCCAGTTCTTAATGCGATCTTCTACGTCCTCAAGACCGGCTGTCAGTGGCGCCAACTGCCGCGGGACTTTCCACCGTGGACGGCCGTGTACGACTCCTTTCGCCGCGGGCGGCGCGATGGCACCGGGGTGCGCCTCCACGACACCTTGCGGGCACGGCTGCGCCGCAAGCTTGGGCGTCACAAGCCCCCCACCGCGGGCTGTTTGGACAGCCAAAGTGTCAAGGGAACCGCCCCACCGGGTGAACGGGGTTACGACGCCGGCAAGCAGATCAAGGGACGCAAGCGCCACATCCTGGCCGATACGTTGGGGCTGCTGCGGGGGGTATGGGTCACCGCCGCGAGTGTCCAAGATCGCGACGGCGCGCTTGCTCCTGCGCAGCTTGCCAGGGCACTGCAAGAAACGGCGCATGATCGGGGTCGATAGCGCCTATGCCGGACGGTGGGTGGAGTGGGTTGCCGGCCTTTTCCGCTTCCGCTTGTCGGTTGTCCTGCGCCCCAAGGAGCGTCGCCGATTCGTCTTGTTGCCCCGGCGCTGGGTGGTCGAGCGCACGTTTTCCTGGCTTAACCACTGCCGCCGTCTGAGCAAGGATGACGAGCGCCGGATGCCGACCCGCGAAACCTGGATTTATCGGGCCATGATCAAGCTCATGGCTAACCGACTGGCTTGAGCCGAGGGTTTCCAAACA
>CAZUZO010000137.1:0-8783 GCA_964624765.1 uncultured Thiotrichales bacterium | reverse complement strand
GGGCGCCGAAGGGATGCTCCGAAGAGCAACTCTGACGAAACGACGACCATAGCCGAATCTTCTACGCTTGCCAGAGCGGCGTGGCGCCAGATTTCAACCCCAGAATGCATTGGCCCTACCACTCACCTGGCCGGCTAGAGGATCTGTCTCAGGGCATTGGCCGCTTCCCGCATATCGAAAAATATCAGCCCCAATTTGGCGTTCTCGTTAGCGACCACCAGCAGCAAGGCGCCCCGCCCCACGTTGACCATCACCGAATACCCTTGGCGTCCACGGACCACGACTTCCTGCACATCACCTCTCCCGAGCTCTACCGCCGCACGTGTTCCGAGGCTAAGGAGCGTGGCGCTCATCCCTGCAACGCGCGTCTCGTCCAGATCTTGGGGTAATACGCTCGCGATCATCAACCCATCCTCGGAGATCAATGCTGCCGCCTCGACGTCAGGTGAACCACTCTGAAGGGTCTTGAGTACTTTGTTGATGTTATCCGTTCGGTACATCGGTCGCTCCTTTCGCTTGGAAGGATCCAATAGCCCGTTCTTTGACGGGGTGTCAAGAAAGAGAATGGAGGAACTCAGGATGCCTGCGTCGTTGCGAGACTGACCCTCCAAAGCATCGAATCTGTTGCCTACGCTCTGTGACTGCAAGGCAAACTCACAAGTCTCAATGGCTTCATCAACCATCTCCTCAGTAACCGTTTCGACTTCGTTTGCTTGCAAACCAAAGCTAGCGCACTCACAGAGCATATTGATGAGGCGCGGAATGCCGCGCGCCTGGAACAAGATGCGGGTAGTCGCTCGGGGAGAAAAAGGAGGTCGATGTTCAGACTGGGACGCGAGAAAAGCAGCCGCCTCGGAAAGTGATAACGGGGGAACTTCAATATAGACTTGCGATTCGGGCAGCGGTGACTGCAGATGAGCTTTCTGCAGTACCCCAACGAGCCCCGGCAGGCCGATCAGTATCAGCTGGACGAACGGATCACCTTCCTGTTCTGGGGTTTCCAGCCATAACATACACTCTAGCAGCGCTACCGATAGATTCTGCGCATCGTCGATGACAACGACACAAGATTGTCCATGGCGTTGCCACTGGCGCAGATGATCTCTCAGTACCCGGATATTTCCTTTGCAGCTTGGCTGGTCGCCCGATTCGAGGTAACGAGCATGGAGTCTCTCAAAGATATACCCGACAAAATCGTCAACACTGGCGGGAGAGGCATGAAAGAAAATCGGCAAGATATCTGCGGCTAGGGCATCGATGACCCGATGCACAAGAAGCGTTTTGCCGGTACCAGCCTCCCCCGTTACCACAATGAGACGGGTGTAGTTAGAGATACTCTCCTTTATTAGATTCGTAGCATCTAATTGGAGGCCACTCGAAAAGAATACCATAGCGGCCAACACCACCCATCCGTCTCTCCCGCGAGAGCGGGCCAACCCCCCTAGCCCAACTTCAGGCTAGCCTGTTCACAGACATCTCCCACAGCCATTGCGTCGCTAGGCATGCTGTTTCATGCCTAGATAATACGGTTTAGTGCCGATCACGATCAAGTCCGGTATCCGCAGAGCATATCACTCCACGATATGATAAAGTCATTACGTTATTATATCACCCGATTCGGAAACGGATCAGCAAGCGCCCACAGCCAATAAATGAGATTTCCAATTTAAACAAAGATTTTCCGAGGGAACCGATGCCCTTCTAAACAGCATTTTCTAAGAAGCTGTTTTTAATCATCAACCGAGTCCGCGATCTCGAATGGTCTCTTGCCTTCGTACAGCAGGAAAGCCCTGCGCACCGTATCCCGAATGACGCTCACCGGTGCCGGCTTCTCGATGAAACTAAAAATCGCCCCTTTATTGATCGCATCGCTCAAGGATCCCATGGTGCCGCGCCCACTGAGCATAATGCGCACCGTACTCGGATGTATCTTGCGTGCCCGGCTCAGAAACTCCGTACCGCTCATTTCAGGCATCCCGTGATCGGAGATCAACACTCCCACGGCATGGGTACTCAACAAATCCAGGGCGTTATGGGCATTGGTCGCCGTCAAGATTCTATATCCCTCGGATCTCAGCGCCATTTGTACCGAGCGAACAGCCAACGCATCATCGTCCACCACTAACAGAACCCGCGCTCGGTGTTCATCCTCGCTACCCGCCTTGGCCTTGGCGCAAGGTTGTCCCAGCAGAGAAACCACCTCCTCGGCACTCAGGGGCGGGCTCAAATAATAGCCCTGTATTTCGTCACACTGCTTCGTTTCTAGGAATCGCAGTTGGGCACCCGTTTCCACACCCTCGGCGATCACACTCAATTCCATGCTACGGGCCATGGCGATGACCGAGCTTGCGATCGCTGCGTCATCCGGATCGGAATTGATGTTACGCACGAACGATTGGTCGATTTTCAATCGATCAATGGGAAATCTTTTGAGGTAGCTGAGGCTGGAATAACCGGTTCCAAAATCATCGATAGCCAACTGCAAACCGATGGCCTTGAGCGCTTTGAGGTTGGCCAGCGCCAAATCCAAGTCCTTGGCCAGCACGCTTTCGGTGATCTCCAATTCCAGACGGTGTGGTTCCAGACCCGACGCTTGCACAATATCGGCAACAAGGCGAGTAAACCCCGGCTGCACGAACTGCACAGCCGAAATATTCACACCGATGCGCACCAAGGGCACTCCCTCATCGCGCCACCGCTTGGCTTGGGCGCAAGCGGTCCGCAATACCCATTCGCCGATGGGAATGATGAAACCCGTTTCCTCCGCCAGGGGGATAAACTCTGCGGGAGAGACCTGCCCCAGTTCCGGGTTACGCCAGCGGATGAGGGCCTCGACGCCGTCTACCTGGGCATTGAAAAGATCCATCTGCGGCTGGTACACCAGATACAGCTCGTTCCGCTCCAGCGCCTTCCTTAATTGATTTTCCATCTTGAGGCGGTGCAGTGCCACCACATTCATGGACTCATTGAAGAACTGGTATAGATTCCGGCCGGCTCGCTTGGCATGATACATCGCCGTATCGGCATTCTTCACCAACGTCTCCGTATCCTCTCCATCCTCGGGGAACAGGGCGATGCCGATGCTCGGCGTAATGAACACTTCGTGGCCACCCAGCATCAGCGGCATGGAGAGGATCTCCAGCAAGCGTTGCGCGATGCGCGCCGGTTCCTCGTGACCCTGGACTTCGCCCAGCAACACCGTGAACTCATCTCCTCCCAGCCGAGCCACATGATCCGCCATATCGGCCCGCCCCGCTTCCTCCGCGCTGCGCACGCTCCCCAGCAGCCGCCCTCCCACTGCCTGTAACAACTGGTCTCCTATGCTGTGACCGAGGGTGTCATTGATGCGTTTGAAATTATCGAGGTCGAGAAACAGCGTCGCCAGCTTTCGTTGGTGGCGCTTGGCCAGCTCGATCGCCTGGCTCAAGCGCTCCTTGAAATGCTCGCGGTTGGGAAGACCGGTCACAGGGTCAAAATAGGCTAAGGTGCGGATGCGTTGCTCGGCTAGACGCCGCTCGGTGATATCCTGCACCGTCCCATACAGGCGCACGACCCTGCCCAGGGGGTCAGTGCTGAGGTCGACCTGATGGTGCACATGGCGCTCCAACTCCGCGCCCGCAAGCACTCGGTGGTCGAAATTCGATGGCTTACCGATCTTAACACTGCCCAGCACGGACGCCCTGACGAATTCCCGGTCTTCTTCCGCAACCGCGGCCAAGAAGGTGTCGAACTTGGGAACCGTCCCTGCAGGGGGCAATCCGATGATGTGGCAGAGTTCATCGGACCAGTTAACGGTGTCATCTTGCAGATCCCACTCCCAGCTTCCCAGGTGGGCGATACGTTGAGCGGCAGCGAGACTCGCCTGGGTGCGCAACAGCCAGTCGAAATTCTTGGTTGCGCGGAGCATGTAGCGCAACCGCTGACACACGATCGACCAATGCACCGGTTTGGTCACAAAATCGGTCGCTCCGATCTGATACGCCCGGTCGATGGACTCTGCGTCCTCTAAGCCTGTCATCATCACGATCGGTATGTGGGCACCCTCGGGCAGCTGGCGGATGGCGGCGCACGTCTCAAACCCATCGAGCTCCGGCATTTGCACATCCAACAGGACGATGTCGGGACGCAGTGTCTGAAACTGCACTAACGCCTGCTTGCCGTTGTCCACCTCCTGGACCGCAAAGCCCTCCCCCTCGAGTGCCTCTTGCGCCATGAAGCGAACCCCTGCATCATCATCGGCTACCAAAACGTGGCCATATTTCGCGCCGCTAAGGTCCTGGCTCATGCCGGTTCTCCTGTGGCCACGCTGGCGAGGGCTTGCCGCACGCCGGGATAGGTGGTCTCCAGTTGCTGCATCAGCGCCGCCACCGGCTCGAGGCACCCTTGCCGGCCCAGGCTCTCCAGTTCCCGGCACAGGGTGGCAAGCTCGGTGGCACCGAGGTTGGCGCTGCTGGATTTCAGGGTGTGAGCAGCCTGTTGCACCGCCTGGGGATCCCCCTGGTGCACCGCGTGGCGCAGCGCTTCCACGAGCTTCAGGGAATCGTCCAGATACAGTTTCACCACCTTCTCCAGCACACTGGGTCGACCGGGCCGCTGCAACGCCCGAATCTGATCCAACGCCCCTTCGTCCAGCACCGTTCCCGCCGTCGGCACCGCCTCCGGCGGTTCCACCCGCGCCGCCAGGGAGCGGGCCCCCTCCACCGGCTCCGGTGCGGCGCGCCGGTGCGTCAACCAGCGCGCCAACACGCCCTGCAACTGCGCCTGGGTAAAGGGCTTGCTGAGGTAGTCGTCCATGCCGGCGGCCAGGCACCGCTCCCGGTCCCCCTGCAAGGCGTTGGCGGTCAGCGCCACGATAGGCTGGCGAGCGCCGTCCGCCTGCCGTTGCTCACGGCCGCGGATCGCGGCGGTCGCTTGGAAACCATCCATCTCGGGCATGTGGCAGTCCATCAGAATCAGATCGAAGGCGCCGCCCGCGAGTGCCTCGAGCGCTTGGCGGCCGTTGTCAGCCAGGGCTACCGTTAGGCCAAGGGCCTCGAGCATGCCGAGCGCCACCTCCTGATTGACCACGTTGTCTTCGGCGAGCAAGACGTGGCCTGTCATCTGCCTCGATGCTGCCCCATCGCTCGCGGCCTCTTGCCCTGCGGAAGGCTTCGCCGGCGAGGGGTTCATCACCGCAGCCAGGCCGTTGTAGAGTTCCGATTGCCGCCATGGCTTGGTCAAGTAGGCGTCGATGCCTAGTGTCTTGAGCCCGGCACTTGCTCCCATGTCGGCCGCCGAGCTCAACATCACGAGACGTGCCCCGGCAATGGCAGTATCGGCCCGTATGGCGCGCGCGAGTTCGCCCGCATCCATCTCCGGCATGTGCATATCGAAGATCGCCAACCGGTAGGGTTTGCCCTGCCGCGCGGCCGCGCGCAGCATCGCCAGCGCCTGCGGGCCATTTTCGGCGCCCGCGCTGCTGACTCCCCAGGCGTGCAGCTGCTGTTCAAGGATTTCGCGGTTGGTCGCATTGTCGTCAACGATCAGGGTATCGATGCCTTCCAGGGCTTGAGGCCTCAGCCACGCGTCGCTGTTATCCGCCGGCCCCTTATCCAGTCGCACCGTGAACCAGAAGACCGAACCTTTCGGGCTCAGCGCCTCCACGCCGAGCGCGCCGCCCATCAACCCCGCGAGTTCTCTCGCGATGGTTAAGCCGAGCCCGGTACCGCCGTAGCGTCGGGTCATGGAGCCATCGGCCTGGGAGAACGCCTCGAAGATTTGCTCGAGCGCCCCCGGCGCGACCCCGATACCCGTATCCCGGACTTCGAACCGAAGGAGGCCCGTTTGCTCAGATTCCTGGGCCAAACCCACGTGCACAGCGACTTGCCCTTCATCGGTAAATTTCACCGCATTGCCGACCAGGTTGAGCAGGATTTGGCGCAATCGACCGGCATCGCCTGTCCAGAAATTCGGCAGCTCGGGAGGAACAGCGCAAATCAGTTCTAGGCCTTTCTGGTGGGCAGTGTCGGAAACGATCTCTGCGACATCTTCTGTCAGCTCGCGCAGATTAAAAGCCACTCGATCGAGCTCCAGTTTGCCCACCTCAATCTTGGAGAAATCGAGAATGTCGTTAATGATTCCAAGCAGAGACTCTGCAGAGCGCTTAATCGTCACCGTGAATCGGGCTTGTTTTTCGGTCAGCTCAGTATTGGACAGCAACTCGGTCATGCCAATCACACCGTTCATTGGTGTGCGGATCTCGTGACTCATCCGTGCCAGAAACTCACTTTTCGCCCGGCTTGCAGCCTCTGCTGCCTCCTTCGCCTTACGCGATTCCTCCACCGCGTGACGTAGCTCCGCATTGGTTCGAGCCAGCTCCCGCAGCGCCGCTTCATGGGCGGCAGTGCGTTCGCGCACTTTGCTCTCCAGCACGATCGCCGACTCGAACAGGGCATAGGCGTCGCCTTGCATATCCATGCTGCGCTCGACGCGGCGCATCAACGCCTCATTGACCTTCTTGAGCCGTGCGACTTCCCGCTCCAGAGACATCACCAGGGTGTCATCGCCCGCGGGCATCGTCCTCACCCCTTTCCCACGCCAATGGCAACACCGGCAAAGGTCTGGTTGACGTGCATGGCGTTGTACTGCTCACCATAGGTGCTAAAGCCGATCACCCGGTTGTCCTGAAAAATCCGGCTCACGGTCTCCTTGATTCCGGCCTGCTCGATCTCCAAGTGCCGCAAGATGCAGTCGCATCCGAGCACCAGCATCGGTTGCCCGATGGCGGCCCTCACGTCGCCGAACAACGCTTCAAGATTCTCGACGAGATCGACTCCTTTGGCGACGGTGAGTACGACGCCCTCATCGATAGCGCAGAAAAAAGTGAGGCTCTCGTCATCGTTAACCTTCTGGATGGAACGCACGTAATAGTCCCCACCGATGCGCACGACCACTGGATAGGTGGCGAAGATCATCGGCGTCAGTTTGCTCACCTCAAGGCCGACCATGCGGGCGTATTCTCGCCCCGCCGGCAGACCGTTGATCTCGGTCACGACGCGCCTTTCCGGATCCGCTTCGGTGACGACCATCCGCTGATGCGATTCGATGAAGTGCTGGGTCTTGAAGACGGTGAAGGGGTGGTGGGTTTGCACCAAGGAAAACACGGCACAGTCAGCGCGAAACGCCCCGTCATGATAGAGGTAGGTAGCACGAAAGGACTCGCCGTCGCCGGCAGAACCGCCGAACAGCTGAATGCCGCCGAGACGCTGGGACAAAGCACTGACCACCGGTTCTTCGCGGCAGGATAGCCCGTCGATCATAAGAAAGCCGAAGCTGTTCTGTGCCGTGACCCCATCCTTCGCACGCTGGTCTAGCTCGGCACGCACCGCGTTTGCGCACTGCTCGGCCTGGGCTAATTCAAAGCGCTGCAGCCCGTCGATGCGCCGAGTGGCAACCTGGAACGCCGAAGACGGAAGACTGACGCCGGTCACCGAACTCTTCAGGTAGCCAGCCGGTGTGATCTCGCCGGCGGTGGTGCAGCCAATCAGATTCCGGTCGCCGAACAGGTGTCCCATTTCAGCACCGAGCTCGGCTAGGTCGTAGTCCGGCGAGCAAAAAAACAGTGTCAGCTCCGAGTCAACCTGATGGATCGCTTGGTGGATCTCCCGCGCTGCAGTCCGCGGATTCTTCGCCACCGACACGCCGGTACACACGCCGGACATGCAGCTTGGCACGGTTGGGTGCTTAAAGGGCGGATATTCAGAGGTTTTCGCGGTTGGCTCTAACATGGTGCTCCCCTTATATTGTCAATACGAAGAGCCTAAGGATCCTGGTAGCCCCGCAAGCACCCGAGGGCTCATTGCACTTTCCCCGCGCGCCTTTTGCTACGCGGTCGTGTTCTGTTGGAATCTGCCGACGGACAACGACGAGTGATCGAGAGTGACACGGAACAGGCGCGCAGCCCCTTGCTCGGCTCCAACCCCGCCAGTACGCCATCACTGCGCTGGAGTAAGCCGGACCGGCCACGCGACGCCAGCCTTGCCAGGCGACACCCGGAATGGCTGGCCCCCTCCGTCATTCCGGCGCAGGCCGGAATCCAGTTAGAGAATTTCCGGGTACAGATCCCGCCACTTTGGGTTGTCAGCCTCGATCAGCTTCAGCTTCCAGGCCCGCTTCCATTCCTTGATGGCCTTTTCGCGACCCATGTCGGAGGCCATGGTTGCATGTTGTTCAAACCAAACCAGGGCGTGAACGCCGTATTGGGCGGTAAAACCGGGGACCACGTTGTTCTTGTGCTCCCAGACACGCTTGACGAGGTCCGATGTGACCCCGACATACAAGGTGCCGTTGCGACGACTGGCAAGTATGTAGACACAGGGTTGCATCAGACTGGGTGCCCACTGGATTCCGGCCTGCGCCGGAATGACGAGGGGTGGTCTCTCGCTCCTTGCCGTTAACACCGGCGGGTTCTGTTCGCCCATCACGGCCTACAGGGGTTAGCCGGCGGGCAATGCCGGCACCGATACGCTCACGCTGACCGTCACCGTTGGCAAGTATGTCAACACAGGGTTGCATCGGACTGGGTGCTCACTGGATTCCGGCCTACGCCGGAATGACGAGGGGTGGCTTCGATCCTCTGGTGATGTGCCATCCACTCGCGTTGCGGTCGACGAAAACGTAGCACCTTGAGTCCGGTGATATTTCGCGCCGCTACGGTCCTGGCTCATGCCGGGTCTCCTGTGGCCACGCCGGCGAGGGCTTGCCGCACGCCGGGATAGGTGGTCTCCAGTTGCTGCATCAGCGCC
>CAZUZO010000136.1:0-9253 GCA_964624765.1 uncultured Thiotrichales bacterium | reverse complement strand
GCACCGCCCAACGCCGCTATCGGGTTGCGTAGCAGGTTTTTTCACAACCTCTGAGTCTTTCTGAGAGAGGTGAAGAAGGATGTCGGGTGAGGCGGAACCGAGCCTGGCACCGTCGCTCGGCACGCAGCAACGCACCGTGGCCGAGCAGGTGCGGTTGCTTTATCGCAACGGGCCGGCGGGCATCCTCGTCAATCTCATCAATGCGTGCATCGTTACCCTCTTGCTGAGGGGCTTGCTGCCTCTCTGGATCCTGCTCACCTGGCTGTTGATGGTCGTCGTCATCGCTTTGCTGCGTGCAGTGCTACTGCGCAAATACCGCCGGGCAAGGCCTGATGAGGCTGGTTTGCAGCGTTGGGGGTGGTGGTTTGCCCTCGGTTTGGCGGCATCGGGCAGCAGCTGGGGAGTTCTCGGATGGCTGGCAACCCTGTATCTGCCGCTTCCCTACCAAGTGTTCGTCGCGTTTGTGGTGGGCGGCATGATGCTCGGTGGACTCGCCGTCAGTGGAGCCATGATGCCGGCTTACCTGGTCTTCATGTTGCCGGCGGGTCTGCCCATGGCGGTCGGGTTCCTGATCCAGCTGGAACCGCTTTATTTTGCTATGGGAGCGCTAGTGCTGGTCTTCACGGGGGCCTTGTATTTTCTCGCGCGTAATCTGAATGAGACTATCGTTCGGTCGATCGGTCTGTCGCGGGCGCTGGAAGTTGCCAATGAACGGCTGCAGGCCGAGATCGTCGAGCGCGGGCGCGTGGAAGCGGCGCTGCGGGAGGGAGAGAAGCGTTACGCGTTGGCCACCAGCGCAGGGCGGGTAGGCATCTGGGATCTCGATCTAAAGACCCAGGAGATCCACCTGGATGCGAGCTTAAAAGCCATGTTGGGGTATGCCGATCACGAGATCGAAAACCGTCTCGAGGATTGGGAGCGTCATGTTCATCCTGACGACCGCGAGCAGGTCATGGCGAAGGTTCAGGCGCACTTGCAGGGGCTCACGGCACAATACGAGGTGCTGCACCGCATGCTCCATCGCGACGGCAGCATACGCTGGTTCGCAGCCCGAGGCACGGCGCTGCGAGATAGCCAGGGCAGGGCTTATCGCTTGGTGGGCACCGATACCGATGTCACCGCCCAGCGGCTCGCCGAAGAGCAACTGCGCCAGCGGCAGTTGGAGTTGGCCCATGTGGCCCGGCTCGGGATGCTGGGCGAGATGACCACCACCCTGGCTCACGAGCTGAACCAACCCCTCGGCGCCATCGCCAACTACAGCCAGGCGTGCCTGCGGACCTTGAGGGCGAAGGCGGAGGCGACGGAAGTCTTGACCGGCGCCTTGGAGCAGATCACGGCTCAGGCGCGTCGTGCCAGCGAGATCGTACGCCGACTTCGGATGTTCGTGCGCAAGTCCGATGGGGTACGTACAGCGACTGACCTCAACGCGCTGGTGAGCGATACCGTGCAATTCATGGAAGCGGAGATCCACTCACACCGGGTGCAATTGCGGTTACAACTCGACGATTCCTTGCCGGCGGTGCGCATGGACGGCGTGCAGATTCAGCAGGTGCTGCTGAATCTGATGCGCAATGCCCTCGAGGCCATGAATGACGAGGGTGGCATCGCCGCTCGAACGTTGACCATCGGCACGGGGTTCGCTGGCGAGGAGCGTTTGCGGCTTTGGGTAGGTGATACCGGTCCGGGGCTCGACGAGGCGGCGATGCAACGCGTCTTCGAATCCTTCTACACCACCAAAGCCCACGGTGTGGGTATAGGATTGTCCATCAGTCGCTCCATTATCGAAGCCCATGGTGGGCGCCTCTGGGTCGAGGCGGTGGCGGCTCAAGGTGCTAACTTTAACTTCACCTTGCCATTGTCTCCAACGTATACTGCCATGTGACTGGGAATGCGAACCATATAGACATAAAATAGTTTTATTATGGTCTACTTACCCACTGTGTTCGTCATAGACGACGACCCGGCCTTTTGTCAGTCCCTGCGCATGCTGCTGGACGCCGCGGGTTTGCGGGTAGAGGATTACCTTTCCGCCGAGAGTTTTCTGCAGGCGGCCTGTGCGCAGCGCCCCGGTTGCTTGCTATTGGATGTGCGCATGCCCGGTTGGAGCGGCCTCGAGCTGCAGGGCCATCTCAATAACAAGCGGATCGATCTGCCGATCATCTTTATCACCGGCCATGGCGATATCCCGATGGCGGTGAGAGCCGTCAAAGCAGGGGCGCTGGATTTCCTAGAGAAACCTCTCGATGCGGAGGTGCTCCTGGACCGTGTCGAGGTGGCCCTTGAAATCGATGCCAAGCGGCGCCAAAGTGAAGCCAAACGCACGCAATCGCGCGCGCGCATCGCTCGCCTCACCCTCCGCGAGCGGCAAGTGATGGAGCTCGTGGCGGTGGGACGTTCCAACAAACAGATCGCCTTGCTACTGCAGATCAGCCATCGAACCGTCGAGATCTATCGCGCCCGGCTGATGGAGAAGCTCCAGACCAAGTCGTTGAGCGAGCTTATCAGGATGGCTGTCGCTTACGAAGAGAGTGGACGCGGGGGCTTTGAGGCGACGGGCTAGGGTGACTGCTGCCGGTAATGCGCAGGGCTTCTCGGGCCCCCGTTCTATCCTCGCCTCGCACTTCTGGTCAATCCGCATGAGCCTACGCCCTCTTGGGGTGGCTGGGAACACCTTCCCTTTCGCCACAGGTGTAAAGCCCCGCCTACGTATTAACCCTTAGGGGACCGCACGTATTTTTGCCGTTGCCGCAATGCGGTAGAAATAGAACATACCGCAAGGATCGGAGGTAATGCGATGTCCAACAGCGTGCAGACGAAAAAAAGTGGGGCGATCGACTGTAGAGCGGACAGCGGGTCGGCTCGGAGCCAGCCTCGGATAACCGGGAAGGACGTTTCCAACAGGTCGGGCAGTGGCATGTTTGCGATCGACATTCGAGAGGGTGGAGCGGATGTGGTGATCATGGGCAAACCGACCCGAAAGCGTGCCACGACGATGCTCAATATTCCCATCTCGGAGGTGCTTCGGGCACGCTTGCAGGAGCACATTGTCGGATCCGTTGCCATGGGCAGTAGTGCGCTGTTGGAATGGGCCTTGGAAGAGCTCGATCGTCAACACGTCTCCATCCAAGCCCAACCTAAACCATAGTGATGGGCTCCTCGGTATCGCCAGCGGTTAGCCGCTGGGCCGGGGAATGCGCTTGCGCATCTCCAACAGATTGCCTGCGCCGAGGGGTGGCTCTTTGAAATGAGCGGAGTCCATGATCTGATCGATGATATGTAGACCCAGGCCACCGGGTCGAAGCTCGGAAAGATCGCGACGGCGAATGGCCGTCTTGTCGATCGGCTGAGCGAAATCGATAAGTCGGAAGATGAGCTCGTCGGTGTCATGTAGGATGTCGAGGACGATGTCGCGGCCTTCCTGTGCACCATAGGCGTGCTGGATGACGTTCATGCAGGCCTCGTTGACAGCGAGCACCAACTCGTCCACCACTGCCGGCCCCAGTCCCAGGGGCGCGGTGGTGGTACGGATGCCCTCGCGCAGGGTCCGTAGCTTTTCCGCCCGTGCCGGGAACTGCAGCCGCGCCAGCAGCCTAGGTGACACCGGGAATGTCCTCCAGTACCAGCAGCGTCATGTCGTCCATCAGGGTGCTGGCTCGCTTTAGGCGCGAGGCAACGGCTTGCAGGCGAGCGGCCGGGGGTAGGGCGCGAAGTGCTGAGAGTACCCGTATCAACCCGCTGAGACCGAGGGTGCTGCCATCCTCTAGCTTGCCCTCCATCACCCCGTCACTGAAGAGATAGAGCGCCCGTCCATCCAGGGCCAGGTCCAGCGCTGGAAACTCATGGCCGGGCAGGATGCCAAGCGGTGGGGCAGCCGCTGCGATGGCCCTCAGCTCCCCGTGAGGCGAGAGCAGTAGGGCTGGGGGATGGCCGGCATTGACCAGGCGTAGCAGCCCAGCCTGGGGGTCATATAAGCCCGCCACCATGGTGACAAACATGCCTCGGATGGCTGTTTCACAAAGCTCCTCGTTGATCTCTTGGAGCAGCTTCTCTGGTTCCGCGAGGCGTCTTCCGAGGGAGCGGAATAAGGTGCCGGTCTTGACCATGAGGAGGGCGGCGTTAGTGCCTTTCCCGGCCACATCGGCCAGCCCGAAATAGATGCGCCCGTCGGGCAAACGAAAGTAGTCATAGAAGTCCCCTGAGAGCTCGCGGGCCGGTATGTTGAGGCCTGTCAGGGGTAATGAGGGATCGCCGTTCGGGGGCAGCAGACTGCGTTGGATCTCTTGCGCCAGCTTGAGTTCTCGATCGAGCTCATGGGCCAGTCGATCGCGTTCCTGAAGGGTGTCTTGAAGCCGCCAGACCAGATCTTGGTAGCTCATGTTTTCTGCAGCCAGCCGGAGATTGGCCTCCCGCATGACCTGCTCGAAGCTGATGTGCTCTTGCAATTGCATGCCGAGATCGGCAGCCGCTTGCTCGACGGACTTGCTGGCTTGCTGCAGGATCCGTTCGCAAGCCGCGGTGTCCATGCCGAAGAAGCCCTTGAGCTGTCGCTGGCAGTCGGTCAGGGTGGCATGTTTGGCGGTGGCCGTGAAAACGGCTGTCATCCAGTCGGCACCCTGCGCGATGCGTGCCAGTTTATGCTCGGCCGACGAATTCGGTTCTTCGCTCTCGTGATGGCATCCGATGGCGCTGCCGAATTCCTTCGGTAGCCCCCAGGCGCTGGCCAGCGCCTGTCCGACACGGTCGTGGGTGGTACCGAAGTGGGTGGTTTCCAGCTGATAGCGCTCCTCCGGGCTGACCCGCCGCAGTTCGGCATAATGTTGCGCGTACTCGGGCTGCAGGTAACAAAGGGCGAGCAGACCGAAGTCCTGCAAGAGACCCAGGGTGAAGCATTCATCACCGTCCAGGCCCTGGCTGGTGCCAAGACACCGAGCACACACCGCCCGGCGCAAGACGTCGTCGGTATAGGCGGCTCGATCGAAGCCGGGGATGGTTCTTGCCCGCAGGGCATCCCGTACCGAGATGCAAAGCACCAGGTTGCGAAGCGAACGGGTGCCGAGGATGGTCACGGCGTGGGGGATGGTCTTGATCTTCCCGGCAAACCCGAAGTAGGCGGAATTAACGATGCGAAGCAGGGCGGCGGTCAAGACCGTATCGAGATTCACCAAGCGCGATAACTGGCGGCTGGAGATCTCTTGTCGGGAGCAGGCGCGGATGATCTGCAGCACGGCCGGCGAGGGGCTGGGGAGATCCGAGGGATCCAGGGAGACTGGTAAGGCGGACGGGCGTCGCCGCGGGGGTAGGTCCATAGTGACCTGTAACGGAAACCGGTGAGGTCCGCTTTAGATGGCAAGGCGCGAGCGGCACCGCTCAGCGTCTTGGGATCGCCGATGACCCCGCGTTGCCAGCCGGTTCCCGTTCTGGCGTTAGAGAAGCTGAACGTCGACCGCGAGTTTATACCCAAAGCCGCGCACTGCCTTGATCAGACTGCCCCTGTCGCTTTCGCTGCCCATCTTCTTGCGTAGCCTGCTGACCAGGACGTCGACGCCGCGATCGAAAGGGTAGGCATTGCGGCCGGCGACGTCGCTCAGGAGTTCGTCGCGGGTGAGCACCCGATTCGGCTTGCGCACCAGTGTCGCTAGCAGCTGAAACTCATGGCGGGTCAAGCCAACCTCCTCACCGGTTGGCGAGGTGAGCTGCTGTGCCGCCAGATCCAACCGCCAGCCGGCGAACTGGACGATGCTCAGTGGCGTCATCTCCGGTGGCACCCTGTGCTGCGCTCGGCGGCGCAGTAAGCTGCGGATGCGGGCTAACAGCTCCCGCCGATCGAAGGGTTTGGTGAGGTAGTCATCTGCGCCCATCTCGAGGCCCACCACCTTATCCAGGGGATCGGCCTTGTCGGTGAGGATAATGATGGCCGCCGTGGACCGGTGGCACAGGTGGCGTACGAGACTCAAACCATCCTCGTCCGGCAGCGTCAAGTCGAGAACGACCAGGTTTGCTGGCTGGGTGGCCATGTGCCGGCGCAATTCCGCCCCGCTTAAGGCGCTGTCGACCAGGAATCCTTCCTGATCGAGGTAGCGCGTTAGCAGCTGGCAAACCCGGGGATCGTCGTCCACGACCAGAATGCGCGGCAGTAGGGTGCGGGCGTCCATCGTCTTAACAACCTCGCTAAACCGATAAGTGTTTCGCTAGCCCCAGGTTAATGTGACCGGCGTTACAGATAGGTCACCGATTGCGCTATCCACCGTGACCAGCGGGCCGGGAGCTCTCACGTTGGGCGAGCGGTGCCAAACCAAAGGCAGCAGCGCGAATCCTCCAGGGTGGATGTGTTCTGCTGGCTAACGCGTAGAATCCAGATGAATACGCCCGTCATTCCGGCTAGGAAGCCGGAATCCAGTCGCCAAGGATGGCCACCGTCGAGCAAGCGATACGTTGGTAGACCCCGACGGCTCATCATGGCGGGCCTGACGGACCGACATAACGGTGAGAACCAATTGACCGGGGCATATATCCTCTTTTTTCCGTAGGACTCCTCGGTGTTTTTGGGTAGCCTGGAGAACCCTGACCAGAACATCCGCAGAGAGCTGCCGCCACTGCCGTGTCGAGTGTTCCGGTAAATGCCGTTGCCCGCAAGGTCATATTCAGCATTCTGGTGTTTGCGGGCCTTGTCGAATCGGTGCTCGCCACCAACGGCCTCAATCTCATCGGTTTTGGCGCCGAATCCGTCGCTATGGGCGGCGCCGATGTCGCGGTGGCGCGGGACACCTCGGCGCTCAACGTCAATCCAGCCGGTCTTTCCCAGATCACCACCCGGCGCCTCGATAGCACCCTAGGCGCTGCCTTTGCCCTCAACTTGCGCCACAAGGACTCGCTGGGCAATGACGTGGGCACCGAGAATACTCCCATCCCGGGAGCGAACTTTGGCTATGCCCACCGGTTGCAACGGGTGCCGCTGAGCCTCGGCATCGGCTCCTTCGTGCAGGGCGGTGCCGGCTATGAATACCCGGATCTCGCCACCGCGTTCGGCACCCGAGATACCCTCAAATCCACCCTGGGGATCTTGCAGCTCACGCCAGGGGTGGGTTATCAGGTCACAAACGATCTTTCCCTCGGGCTCACTGTGCTCGTAACTTACTCGGTCCTCGATCAGGAGGTGTTTCCCAACACCTCTTTTCTCGATCCCGCGCAGGTGTCGCGCAGTTTCTTCGGCTTCAGCCTCGATGACATGGGCGCCATCGGCTTGGCCGTCAAGCTCGGCGCCTTGTACCGCGTCAACGACCGGCTCAAGCTCGGCATCGCCTATACCACGAAGGCCGATCTCGACTTCGATGGCGGAGAGCTGGTATCCAACATGAGCGCGGCCGGAATGGGCCGGATCACCTATCGTGATGTGACCCTCGAGGGGCTCGGCACTGCGCAGGAACTGGTGGTGGGGGCGGCTTTTGAGCCCAATGAACGCTTGCTGGTGGCCTTGGATATCGGTTGGATCAATTGGGCCAAGGCTGTATCCGAGACCACATTGGTGGCGCGAAATCCCGATCATGCCTCGGCCCCGCCAGAGCTGATCCTGCGCAGTCGTGCCGGCTGGCGAGATCAGTGGGTGGTGGCGGTGGGTGGCGCGTACCAGTTGACCCCTGATTGGGTCTTGCGAATGGGTTACAACTACGGTCGAGATCCCACCAATGCGTCGACCCTGGACCCGTTGCTCGCTGCGATCACGGAACATCACCTGACTGCTGGGGCCGGGTACCGGTTCAACGCCCGCTGGCGGCTGGATGGGGCGATCGAATACCGGGTCCACAGCGAGGTGGTCTATACCAATCCGGACCTACCCTTCGGTGCCGATGCCGTCGAGGAAAATGAATCGCTGGCCGTTTTTGCCACCCTCAGCCGCCTCTGGTAACGGCCCCTGCTGCGGCCGATGGGACAGCCGGTCCGGCAGTGCTGGCGAGGAGTGGGGGACTGGGAGCGAAGGAGCGCGAAGCGAGGGGAATGCGTGTTCGGGCTAACTCGCCCCCATGGAGCGGTAGAGATCCGCCGTCGCGGGGCTGGGCAAACGGCCGACGGTGGTGGCGAAGAGCCGCTGGCAGCGCCGGTAAACGGCGACCGCTTCGGCCGGCCCCCAGGCCCCGTTCCCACAGCACCCGCTCGGCATAGTCGGTCTCGATGCCGGATTCGATGGCCAGTCGGTAGAGTCGGATGAAGTCCTCGCGCTTGAAGAACGGGATGCGCACATAGCCCTGGCGGGGCGACGTTTCTTAGCCACCCTTGTATAGGCTTGCCGGGCCTGCCCGACTACTGCCCAATTTCGCGTGCCAAGGCTCTCATCTGATGAGCGCTCAGCGGCATCGCGAACAGCATCTGGGTCTGGTCCGCATCGTTCTTGACAAACTTCCAGGTACCGTTCTCATACTTCCAGAAAGCGAACTGCAGGGCTTGTTGCCAGTCCTCCGGGATCGGCAGTATGCCCTGGGCAAAGGCGGGCTTGCCGTCCTGGTCGCCAAGGACGGTGATCGTGCCTTCCGCCAGGTACTGTTGAACCGCTTGGTTGTGGTGGCAGTCAGCGCAGGAAGCCACCCCATTTCGCACGATCGAGTGGGTGTGCCTGGGCGCAATGGTATAAAACGTCTTCTCGTCGTCCGTCGTGATGGACATGTAGGTTGCGGCATGTACCTTGTCATCGCGGGTGCCCTGCACCAACATCTTGAAACCCTGGTGGATGCCGATGGGTTGCCCGCTGCCGGGGACATGGCAGTTGCTGCACACGAGCATCGTCGAGGCATGGCAGGCTGAGCAATCGACGCGCTTGGCATGAATTTCGTGATAAGGATTGGCCAGCGAAGGCCGCGGTGCGGGATTGTGATCGTCGAGATGGCAGTGCTCACACTGAACGCCCCTGGCACCGGGGGAGAGCATTGAGCTGTGGGGATTCCCGTCACCGTGCATTTCGCGCGGGGTGTGGCAGCTCGTACACGTGAAACCGGCCTCTCGATGCACGTCCGGTAGCTCTGCCAGATGCTCTGTGGCTTGTCTGCCATGGCATTCAAGACAGATCTCGGGATCATTGACTGGCCCCGGATCGCCCTGTGTCGAATCGTGACAGTCTGCACAACTCGGCTGGTAGGAAGCCGGATCGATCGGTGTTCCATCAGCCCGCATCCCACTGCCGTGATGGCATTGCAGACAGCCCAATTCTTCTAGGCTCAATATGGATTCCAGACTGTTGAGGACGGATCGTGCCGGCGGAGGTTGG
>CAZUZO010000135.1:0-9316 GCA_964624765.1 uncultured Thiotrichales bacterium | reverse complement strand
ACGCCTTGGCGGCGTAACCTTTCGCCCAGGGTGGTCGGCAGGGACAGCAGGGCCTCCTGGACTTCTCGCCGCAAGCATCCTGCCTGACAGTTGTCAGCCATTAGGGGTCTACGGCCGTTCCCTCGACAATCGATCAGCCAGCCGCAGCAAGGCCTCCCGCATATCCTGCGGTTGTGCCTTGAGAATCGCGGGTATCGGAGCAATCTCGATAAAGCGCCCGAGCGACTCGCCGTCGGCGCCGTAATGCTCCACCCACCATACCCCGGCGATGGCGGTTTCGCAAAAGGTGCTGCGACCCATGGCATTGAGCTCGGCCCGCACCTCCCCCTGGCCCAATAGGTCACGCAGCCTCGCCTCGTCGGCAGGCCAAAGGGGCAAGCGCGCAAGATCGATGACCGTCTCCACCCCCGCATCGAGGAGCCGCTGCAAAGCGTGGCGGATTTCATGGGCGATGGGCAAGCTATTGGAGGCCACCGAGGGTTGACCGAGAGGCGGCCCCTGTGAAGGCGATGCAAGCGGCGGGGTAAGCACCGCCGAGGCGGCATAAGGCTTTAGGCTCGTCTCGACCGGGTCGTCCACGGCCCTTTCCTCCTGCTCAGTACCAGGAATGCACGGTAGCGCTAAGCGAGGCCGTCAGCCTAGCGCATCATGCCCGAATACCCGGCCTCGATCAATCAAGCGGTGGCGCGATGCCATTCCATGCCTCGAGTAACCGCACCACGGCCCCAGCAATGGAGGATATTGCCAACGTGAGCGCCGGGCTCGGGCCATCGCCCCAGTCTAACGAAGCGGGCTGAACCGCCACCAGCGCGCGGGGCGCCGGCAATCGGCCAAGCCATCGCGCCATCGCCAACAGATCCAGCAAGCTCACCTCGTGAGCGCTGCGCCCCGCCCGCTGGAGAAACCGGTCCATATCCCCATTCTGCAGGATGCGATAGGTCCCGGGCGGCACCCCCAGGTTGGACGCATCGATCACGATAAGGCGTTCCGCCCGCTCGATGCGAGGCGTCAGCAGGAAATTCAGAGTTCCCCCGTCGAGATACTCCACGCCCGGAAGGCCGGCATGATGGCGGGCCAGGTAGCGCAACACGTGAATCCCGACCCCTTCGTCGGTCAGCAGCACGTTACCGATCCCCAGTACCAAGGTAGTACGAGGCCCGACGCTCTTCATCAGGCAATCACGCCAAAACGTCCCGCTAGCGAATAGCGGACGGGTGCAGCGACCATCAACGGGCGTGGTGAATGGTCAGATGGTAGCGCATACACGGGTCGATGGCTTCGATCAGAAGCGCTGCCTGAGCCTCGACCCCGTCCGACGGCGCCCCATCCAGCGTTCGTAATCCCTGGATCGCCACCCCTGAAGGGTGGAAATTCCATGCCGTAGGGGCCACGATCTGATACATCGATATCCGATCCCCCGTCACTCCCACCCGATGGATCAGCCGCCCGCGCGCCGCTTCTATTTGGGACAGGCCTAGGCCGGAAACGGACCCCTTGCCGTGGCCAGCAACGCCCGACTCGGACCGCAGCAAAGCAGTTACCTGACGCACCCGTTTGGGAACATCGGCGAGCTCCACCAGTGCGGCGACCAAGCGCGGTAACAGACCGTTACCGTAACGCCCCATCAGCTCCGCCACCAGAAGGTGGTCTTGGTTACGCGTCAACGGCGTGGTTTCTCGGCACGTCCCCCAGGTCGGGCACGCTGCGAAATCCTCGGCCTCGTCACTCGAGAGCTTTGCATGGAGGGAAGTCGCTGACAGCGCTGGCAAAGGAAGCACCGCCGAACGCCCGAACTGCTCCCAACCGCGGTCCAATACCCATTGCACCAACTGCGCGGCGGGGGTACGCCCACCCGCCGACCAGCTGGCGAGCGCCGCCTCACCCGCTAGCCGAGACCAAGCCGAAGGGTCCATGCCAAACACGGCGCCAGCGAGTAGCGCTTCAAATTGCCTGGAAAGCGCTTGCAACGTCCCGTTCTGGAATGCGAGCCGACCACCACCACACTGAGGCGGTCCGACCTCGCGATACAGGGCCGCCTGGTACGCGGACACCCAGCCGGGTAACCTTAACGGCGTTAACGGCGCGGCCTCTACGCCGCCCGCTCGGAGTCGACGCGGCCAATCGACTAGGATACGCCAAAGATGCTCCTGAGCCGTCTCGACCTCGACCAGCAACCGGCGCGCGGCCTTTTGTTGTGGCGAGACCTCGACCCCTAATGCTTCTTCACAGGCTTCTGCCGCCGCGGTGCCTTGGGCCATAGCGCACACTGAATACAGGCGGTTTATTCGCCGCAGCGCCTCCTGTACCGGTTGGCCCACCAGAACGCGGGCCACGGGCAGCGGCCGACCGGCGCGAAGGGACACCTGAGCCGATCCGGTGGCGGCTAGCCTAACGTGGATCCGCAGGTAACCTTCGATGGCTGCCAAGGGAATCGCCATGGCGGTTCTAACCCTGGCGCATGTGTGTACGCCCCGTAGAACCCCAAACCGCCGGTCGTCGACCGGCGGCGGCTACCGCCACCTTCATGGCATCGTTAGGCGAGTCGCGCCTAATAGGGTGGCGGAACACAACGATTCATAAGGGAACCCACATTCTCGATGGTGCTGACGATGAGTTCCCCCGCTTGGAGATACCGCCGGGGTTCGCGCACGGCGCCAACGCCACTCGGCGTACCGGAGAAGATCAGATCACCCGGTCGCAGCCTGCAGATGCCTGATAGATAGCTCACCAGCTCGGGTACGGAGAAAATCATCGTGCTGGTGCGGCTATCTTGCATCCTCTCCCCAGCCACCTCACAGCTGATGTGCAAGTCGTTGGGGTCAGCAAAAGCGTCCAACGACACGATCGCAGGCCCGATGGGACCAAATGTCTCCCTCGACTTACCCATGGAAAACTGAGGCGGTTTGTCGCCAAACTGAAGCCGCCGATCCGAGATATCCTGCCCGACACAGTACCCCGCCACGTACTCCAGCGCGACATCCTCGGCGATTCGTGCGCCAGTGCGACCGATGACCACTACTAGCTCCACCTCCCAGTCCACCCGGTCCGAGAACAGATAGATATCGCTCCTCGGCCCCGTCACGCAGCTCGGGAATTTGGTGAACACCATCGGCCGAGTCGGCCGGTCAAGCCCAGCTTCCTCGGCATGGGCCCGATAATTGAGCCCGATCGCAAACACGCTGCCGGGGCGAGGCACGCAGGCACTGAGCTCGGTTTCATCCAGGGGTTCGGTGGGCCCGGAACTGGTCCCGGTGGCCCAGTCCCGAAAAGCCTCCCAATGCTCGAGTACCGACATCGGATCGGGGCCAAAGGTGCCTTTTGAAGCTCGGTAGACATCGAGGAGCCCACCTTCCACGACTAACACCGCTCGCCCCTCTTTATTCGCCAGTCGAATCGGCATCACCTCTCCTCGACTCTTGGCTCCTAGACGACCTGACCTAGCTAACCCAGCGCGTCAAGGGCATTCGACGAACAGGGATACTCTAAGCCCCTCTCTCTAACCGGTCCAATGCGCTACAACAAGAATGGCACCATGAGCAAAGCCACCACGTTCAAAATCTTGATCATCGGATTCACCGCCGGACCAGCCGTATCTTTGTACGGGTCCCCGACGGTGTCGCCCGTCACGGCCGCTTTGTGGGCATCGCTACCCTTGCCACCCAGGTGGCCGTCTTCGATATATTTCTTCGCGTTATCCCAGGCCGCCCCACCGGTAGTCATGGAAAGTGCCACGAACAGTCCCGTCACGATGCTACCGATGAGCAACCCTCCCAGCGCCTCCTTGCCGAGAAATACCCCCACCAGGATCGGGGCGACCACTGGAATCAGCGCCGGGATCAGCATCTTCTTGAGGGCGAACTTGGTCACGATATCCACGCAGGTGCCATAATCTGGCTTCGCCGTACCTTCCATGATGCCGGGAATTTCGCGAAACTGCCGCCGCACCTCCTGCACCACCGCAGCCCCAGCGTCACCCACGGCCTTCATGGCGATCGAGGCGAACAGATAAGGCAACATGCCACCGATGAACAGACCGATCACGACCTTCACATCGTTCAGCTCGAAGCGAATATCGGTGCCGGCAGAACCGTGCAACTCAAATTCGTACACGTAGGAGGCAAACAGCACGAGCGCCGCCAGGCCGGCCGAGCCGATGGCATAGCCCTTGGTCACCGCCTTGGTGGTATTGCCCACCGCATCCAGGGGGTCGGTCACCGCACGCACGCTCTGCTCCATCTCCGCCATCTCGGCGATGCCGCCGGCATTGTCGGTAATCGGGCCGTAGGCGTCGATGGCGATCACCATCCCTGTCATCGACAGCATGGCCATCACCGCCATGGCAATACCATAGAGCGATGCGAAGTGATACGCCATAAAGATCCCCAGACAGATCACGAGGACCGGGGCCGCCGTGGCCTGCATGCCCACCGAAAGACCCGCGATGATGTTCGTGGCATGCCCGGTAACCGAGGCGTTCGCGACATACTTCACCGGCCCATAGATGCCGGTGTAGTACTCGGTGATGCCCACGATGGCTACGGTCAACACGAGACCAACTAGCGTCGAGTAGAAGATGTTTAGGGCAGAGAAACCAGGTAGCCCTGCCATCAGATCCATGGTCAGGAAATAGAAGAAAACCGCGGCGATGATAGCGGAGCCGAACATCCCCTTATAGAGCGCCCCCATGATGTAGTTGCTCTTGCCAAGACGAACCAGACCAATCGCGAGCACGGAAGCGATGATAGACGCCGCACCCAGTGCCAGTGGGAACTCGGTGGCGATCAGGATATCGGGGAAAAGCAGGTTCCCGAGCAGCATGGCCGCAACGGCCGTTACCGCGTAGGTCTCGAAGAGGTCGGCCGCCATACCGGCGCAGTCACCGACGTTATCTCCGACGTTATCCGCGATCACCGCCGGATTACGCGGATCGTCCTCGGGGATACCGGCCTCAACCTTACCCACGAGATCGGCACCGACATCCGCTCCCTTGGTGAAGATACCGCCGCCGAGACGAGCGAAGATCGAAATCAAGCTGCCGCCGAAGCCCAAGGCCACCAGGGCCACTACCGCATCGCGGGTGGAGGTGCCGGTGGTGGTCAAGATGGTGTAGTAGCCAGCGACCGACGTGAGCGCTAGGCTGGCGACGATAATGCCGGTAACCGCTCCGCCTTTGAAAGCGAGCGCCAGCCCGGCGGCCAATCCCTGCCGCGCTGCCTCGGCGACGCGCACATTGGCCAACACCGATACTCGCATGCCCACATAACCGGCCACATAGGACGCCACCGCCCCCACCACGAATCCGATGGCGGCGGTGATGCCGAGGGTAAAAGCGATAACCACCGCGATCACGCCGCCGGTAATACCCGCGGTTTTCAGTTGACGGTTAAGGTATGCGATGGCCCCCTCGCTGATAGCGGCAGCGATCTCTCGCATGCGTTCGTTGCCATCTGGCGCACGCCGTACGCGCCCCGCAAGGACAACGGAATATAGGATCCCCGCCACACCGACGAGCGCACAGATCAAGGGCAGATGATTGCGGATAATCTCCATTCTCCTGAATCCTCCAGACTATTACCGACCTCGGGATATCCCCATGCGCTGGCAACGCATCGAAATACCGATCACTTAGCAGCTACCGGTCTAGAGCCGAAAAGCGACTGCAGCGAACTGTAAGCCTCTGAAAGGCGCTTTGGTGGGACTACGATCACTTGCGCATCGATCAAGACAACCCTTCCCCAAGTACCGCGCTCTTTTCGCTTTGGCTTTCTTCTTAACGAGTGTTCTTGGGAGCTGGCACTCTCCGACCCCAGCTACTTTCTCACCGCTGAAAACGTTTTGGCTGCTGTGGCAAGGGTTATCTGCGGTCCATTTCCCAATCGCCCGGCAAGTGTAAGGCTTTCTGCAGGAGATTACACTAGGCAAGGCGGTACTGCCGATCCCTGGCCTGGAGTCCCGGCTGTACTCCCTTTCGGACATTGGTCATCCCTTCAGCCGATTGATGGCCTTTGCCTTTGAGGCAGCCGACCCAGGGCCGCAAGGGACGCCGCGAAGACATCCTTGTCGGTTTGGGTACGGCCGCCTCCGCACACACCCTTGTTTGCCAGGGGTTCGGCTGCCGAAGGCTTGGGCGCCGAAGGTACGCCTTTCGAGCTTGTCGCAAGACCTGCTGCGCGACCCAATCGTGGCGTTGGGCGCTGCTTGCCTACCTGGCTGATAGGTCTCGTGGCTCGGCGTTATCCACCTGGCTCGGGTGGATCGCGACGGTTTTTCACAAGCTCTCGGGTCGGCCATCGACGGCTGTCACAAGAGCTACTTTGAACCGTAAAGCTCCCCAGCACGTCGTTCGAAGGCGGCGACCATACTCCGCGCGGTGTCCGCCAACAAGGCATCCATTATCTTGCGCAGCAGGCCCGAGCGAGCCTCGATCGAGAGCGTGAATCGTATCTGGCATTCCCCCGCCGGCGTGGGTTTGAACTTCCAGTGAATGGCGAATTCTTGAAACATCGGCTCGGAAGAAACGATGTCGATTTGAGTTGGAGGCTGCAGCGTCGTCTTGGAACGGAAATTCTCCCGTACCGGGCCAATGCCGATCTCTTGCCGCGTGTAGTAGACCTGTCCTGTGCGCCGATAAACCTTCGCCTCACGCCAAAACGGCAGAAACACAGGATAGCTCTCCACATCGGCGACGATGTCAAAGAATTGCTCGGGGGAGCAGGCGATCACGCGCTGTTCGCTATGCATTGACATGTCTTGACTCCGCCCGCAGCTTGGGTCACCATCCAGCCTCCACTTAGAAGCTGTTTTAAATAACGACTGCGCTTGCCTGAGCTGCGTTGCGCGGCAGCTCGAAATGCTCATGTACTCCTTTGTACACTCCGCTTTCTCGCTGCCGTGCGCCTTGCTCTGGCGGCGCTCGTGACGTTTTTAAAACAGCTTCTTAGCGACTCAGCAACAGCACCACCGAACGGGGACCCGCAGTATAGTGACCCTGATCGGACAGGCGTTCCGCCTCACCGAGCTCCGCGATATCGTAAGGCGACTCCAGCAGAGTGTCGATCACCCGATACCAGCGTTCCTCTCCTGGCGTCGGCAGCTTGAACGTCAGAGCTTCCCAATAAGCGTTGGCGATCAAATACAAGCTCTGAGTCTTACCCTTGGGCATGTTACCGCGCATGCACATCGCCAAGGACCGGGATCCTGTCGACCAGTCGGGCTGATAGGGTTCCACGCCGTGCCACTCTAGAGAGGACATCGGATCGTCCTTATCCGGCACGAATGATCTACGTTTCAACGCGATACACTGGCGGCGAAAGCGAATCAGCAAAGAAAAAAACCGGAACAGCTCAGCGTTTTCGCGCTGCAAAGTCCAATTAACCCAACTGATATCGTTGTCCTGGCAATAGGCATTGTTATTACCTTGCTGGGTACGCCCCATCTCATCGCCGGCCAGGATCATGGGCACACCGGTCGAGAGCAACAGCAGCGCTGCCATATTCTTCATCTGGCGCAACCGCAACTGATTGATCGCTTCCGACTCCGTCGGACCTTCTACCCCACAGTTCCAACTCAGGTTGTGATCGTCGCCATCTCGGTTGTTCTCTCCGTTCGCCTCGTTGTGCTTTTCGTCGTAGGAAACCAGATCCGCCAGGGTAAAACCGTCATGGCAGGTGATGAAGTTGATGCTGTGATAAGGCTCCCGATTGCTGGTCTGATAGAGATCGGCACTGCCCGTGAGCCGTGTGGCAAGGGCCGGCACCATACCGGGATCGCCGCGCATGAAGGCCCGTAAGTCGTCCCGAAACCGCCCGTTCCATTCCGCCCACCGGCGCCAGGCTGGAAAACTCCCCACCTGGTACAGTCCGGCCGCGTCCCAGGCTTCGGCGATCAGCTTGGTATTGGCCAGCACCGGATCCGCTGCGATGCGTTCGATGAGAGGCGGGTTCGGCAGCACCGATCCATCCTGTCCGCGCCCCAGTATGGCAGCCAGATCAAAACGAAAACCGTCGACGTGCATCTCGGTCACCCAGTAGCGTAGGCTGTCGAGCACCAGGTCGCGCACGATCGGATGATTGCAATTGAAGGTGTTGCCGCAGCCCGAGTAGTTGTGGTAGCGACCCGTTTCCGGGTCCACGATGTAGTAGACACGATTGTCGATGCCACGAAAGGAGAAGGTCGTGCCGCGCTCATCGCCCTCCGCCGTGTGATTAAACACCACATCGAGGATCACCTCGATGCCGGCCGCGTGAAATGCCTTCACCATCTGCTTGAACTCGGCAACCTGCTCACCCTGATCTTGATGATCTGAACTGTAAGACGCCTTCGGGGCAAAGAACGAGATGGGATGATAGCCCCAGTAGTTGAGCAAAGGCTCATTGGTCATCGGGTTGCGGCGATCGGTGTCGGTCTCTTCAAACTCATAGATAGGCAGCAGCTCAACGGCAGTCACCCCCAAGTTCTTCAGGTAAGGGATCTTTTCCACCAATCCAAGAAAAGTTCCGGGCCGCTCAACCCCGGAGGAAGGGTGTTGGGTAAATCCTCGAACGTGTAACTCATAGATGATAGTCTCGACCAACGGAATGTTGAGCGGTTGCTCGTCTTCCCAGTCGAAGTCGTCCTCTGCGACGACTAGGCAACGCCGACCGCTGCTCCCTGAGGAGTGGCGTGCTTCGATGTCGGCCGTCACCCCCCATCGCGGTCGCCCGCAGATCACGTGGCTATAGGGATCCAACAGCAGCTGTTCTCGGTTGAAGGGATAGAGGTGCGGAGCATCGTTAGGCTGTCGGTCCATTCGGTAGCCGTATTGAACCCCCGGGTCGAGCCCGTGAATGAAGGCATGCCACACGTCTCCGGTCTTATTAAGAAGCGGATCGAGTTGGAACTCGGCCAGCGGAGACCGCCGTTGCGGATGGAAAAGCACCAGCACGACTTCGGCGGCAGCTTTAGCAAAAATAGAGAAATTGATGCCGCCGCGCACTACCGAAGCACCAAACGGCAGCGGGTGGCCCCGGCGAAGTTCTAGACTTCGAGGGTCCCAATCCATGGGAACAACCCGCTCGCCTTCTCGAGCGTGGATAGTCATGATGTTCACCTTAACCAGTTGGGCGTCGCCTTCATTATTATCTCTCGAGCCGTCGGCTCCCTATGCTATAGGCCATGACATGCACGGCTTCCGCAAACGATAGGGATTTCCGCTGCCGGTGTCTACCATGGGGATGGTCGCCTCCGACAGCCCCATCTCGGTTGCAAGGCTGTCAAAGAAACGCTATAGCGCACCTACCTGATTTGTGGACTAACCAGACCTGCCGACTTGAACATT
>CAZUZO010000134.1:0-9647 GCA_964624765.1 uncultured Thiotrichales bacterium | reverse complement strand
GGGATATCCGGAGAGACCGATGGTGCGCCCAAGAATGGCTAAGTGCACTGCCCATATTATATCTAAACTTTGAGGTCATCTTGCCGACTCTGGGTAGGAAGCTGTTTTTGCAGGGGACGCCTAACCTAACCGAAACGTAAATGTGCCCACCGTCGGGTTTAGCGCTAGAGGGTAAGGACGTGCCGCTCGATCAACTGAGGTTGTCGCTGCAGAAGCTGCGAGGGAGTTTCTGACCTGAAGGCGGTGCATGACCGATAGGGCCAAGACATGTCAAAGGATGTGAATCTTTCTGGACTGAGGGAACGAGTGTGGCCACTGTAGTCGTGATGTCCTTAATTTCCTTACTGGTCATCACAGCCATCCTACGGTTCTGATTTGCCCACCACCTGGAATTGAACTAGCTGTCTAGCAGCTCGTTTCGTAGCTCGTGCTGTTTCGCGGTATCCCTAGTGAAGCGGGCGAGCGCCATTGATGGAACGCCGCGTAGGCTCGATCGGCGGTCTCTTGATGGTATATCGGTCGCCGCTCAAGGCGTCAGGAAGGTCTCGCCCTCCCGACCAAAGTGTGTTTAACTATTGGCTAGCATTCGGCATGGCTGCGCTAGGATGTCGCCTTAAGCGTGGTTTATGTCTGCTTATCAGGTTAGGGCTCCATAAAAACTGCTCAGAGGTTGTGAAAAAACCGTCTCGAGCGGCCCGAGAGCCAGGCGGACGGCGCCAAGCCGAGAAACATATCAGATCGATAGGCGAGGAGCGAACACCGCCCAACGCCGCTATCGGGTCGTGTAGCAGGTTTTTTCACAACCTCTCAGGCAAGTGCAGTCACTGTTGAAATAGCTTGTTACGGAGTCAATCCGTGCTCGGAATCTTGAATAGATAGTTGTATCGCTTGCCCTAGTTGCCGTAGAGACATCTCTGTCGGGCCGATTCTGGCCTCGAGGCCGGGATACCCGAGCTCCTTGCGGTTTCATATCGATCACCCAGTCTATGGCCGTGCTGTTATGAGTGACTCACACGATGCGCATTTCGATACGCTGCGTCAGGCCATGGTGGAGCAGATTGCGTTCCATGCCAGTCTGGTGAGCGGAGAGACAGGCAAATCAGAGCTGGACGACCGCGTGATGGCGGTCATGGGAAGCGTGCCTAGACATGAATTCGTTCCTGATGAGTTGCGAGCCTTCGCTTATATGGATAACCCGCTTCCCATCGGATACGGCAAGACCATATCTCAGCCTTTCATCGTCGCCCTGATGACGGACCTACTCGAGATCGATCCTGTCGATCGTGTTCTCGAGATCGGTACCGGTTTAGGCTATCAGGCAGCTATCTTGTCTAAACTGGCCAGGACCGTGTATACAGTCGAGATTATCGGGGAGCTGGCTCGTGAGGCGGCGGTTCGCCTAAGTAAGCAAGCCTGTCATAACGTTGAACATCGGATCGGGGATGGTTCCCACGGTTGGCTTGCACAAGCACCCTTCGATAAGGTGATTGTGACAGCCGCACCAGAGTTGATCCCGACAACCTTGCTGTATCAGCTGAGTCCCGGCGGAAGGATGGTGATCCCCGCCGGGACAGAGGATGCTCAGCAGCTGCTGCTAGTGAGGAAGGATGGTGCCGGGTTGACATCCACACAAGAGATCCTCTGGGTGCGGTTCTCTAAGCTGGTGACGACCCATTGAGAGGCTGGTTTCGGAGGCGTTGCGTGGAGCCGTTCGAACCCGCTCCCCGACGGTCTTGTGTTGAGCCGCCCTGAACGCACTCAGAGGTTGTGAAAAAACCTGCTACACAACCCGATAGCGGCGTTGGACGGTGCTCGCTCCTTGCCTATCTATCTGATATGTCTCGTCGCTGCGCGCCGTCCGCCTTGCTATCGAGACGCTCGCGACGGTTTGTTCACAAGCTCTGAGAAGCTGTTTTTACTTAACAACACCGCTCAGACAAGCGCAGTCGTCTTTAAAACAGCTTCTTAAGACAGCTTCTCACAGCGAATGCAAGAACAGGGCGATCATCATGAGCACCACTGCGATTCCCTGGAAACCGATGCGTGCCCACATCGCTTGACTACTTTGCTGCTCGAATTGGCGACCGCGCATCATATCGATGACGCCTGTACCTAACGCACCTATGGTCGCGAGAAGGGCAAGTACGATCAAAATAGTAAAGATGTCCATCCCAGCTATTCTCCATGTACGCGCGAGTTTCTAAGCGCGGTTGAGACGACTAACCATCACTCCCCTACGGGACCTCTCAAGCTTCCTCATAAAGCCACTGCGCTGGCTATGAAAAGGTTGCGTGGCGGCTGGTCATGTGTTGGCCAATAGGCCTCGATTGGGCCTGTCCTGGTGCGGGCCCCTCGCCCGCTGTTCGCCATCTTTGTGTCGTTGATGCCATAGGCTTTGCGGCCCTAGGGCTTGCCACATCGAGTAAACGGCTTCTGAGGGCACAAAAGTAACAGAATGCACTGTCGCTGTCATGAAATCCCGCCGCAGGGGAAGCCTGCGTTCGCAGTGGGCAACGCTTGTGCCGGCAAGTGCTGCGTACCCCGAAGCATGGGCACATGGCCGTTGCGGTTCACGCGATACCCGAGGCGGCGAAGTCTTTCAGGCGCACTGGAATACGGGTAGCTCCCCAATGACCGTGCTGAGGCTCGAAGACGCCAGCACAGGGGGTACCGCAGGCTTGACATCGGCCGTCTTCGCTGAGGTTCCACTCCGTGAGGGTATACCAGTCGCGCCCGATCAGTCTGGTCTTGCAGTGATGGCAGTAAGTGCTTCCACCTTCTTCGTCATGCACATTGCCAGTATACGCATATCGAACCCCGTTTTTCATCGCGATCCTGCGTGCTTGGCTGAGCGTCCGAGCAGGGGTGGCGGGTTTGTCCAGCATTTTCCAATCGGGATGGAAGGCTGTGAAATGCATGGGCACATCGGGGCCTAAGTTTGCCACAACCCATTGGGTGGCTTCCTCCAGCTCTGCATCGGAATCGTTTTCGCCCGGAATGAGTAAGGTGGTGATTTCGACCCAGACATTGGTTTGATGCTTGAGATAGAGCAGGGTATCGAGTACCGGCTGCAGATGACTCCCGGTCAGTTTCCAGTAAAAACGCTCGGTAAACGCCTTTAAATCGACATTTGCGGCATCCATGAACTGATAAAATTCGGTGCGTGGCTCCTCGCACATGTAGCCCGCTGTGACGGCTACCGATTTAATTCCGTATCGTCGACAAGCCAGAGCGACGTCGATGGCATACTCCATGAAAATCACGGGGTCGTTATAGGTATAGGCGACGCTTCGACACGCTAACTGATGAGCAGCGTGGGCAATGGTTTCCGGTGACGCTTCATCGGCTAGCGTGTCGAACTCGCGGGATTTGCTGATATCCCAGTTCTGGCAGAACTTGCACGCGAGGTTACAACCCGCTGTGCCAAATGACAAAACTGGGGTACCAGGGAGGAAATGATTCAATGGTTTCTTTTCGATAGGGTCGATACAGAAACCGCTCGAGCGGCCATAGGTTGTAAGCACGATTCGGTTATTCTGGTTGGCCCGCACAAAGCAAAGCCCACGTTGCCCCTCGTGCAACTTGCAAAAACGCGGACACACGTTGCACTGGACACGCCCGTCAGTGAGCCGTTGCCAGTATTTCGTCGGCCAAACATCGGGGATGGTCTTGGCGTGCATCAGGGTTGCCTCCTGAAGGATCAGGTCAGATGAACCTGGGTTAAGCTGGACCCCGAACATCGTGTATTTCGTTCGCGGGGTGCCGGGCGGTCGTTCTTGAAACAGCCTCTCAAATAAATAGTCTACCAGGAACGGGGAAGGTCGGTTGGATTCTAGGCACGGCAAAGCCGCTCCTTGGCTCCAGGTACTTGTGTTGCCGCAGTCATCGCTCGCTGGGCGAACCGATGACGACCAGGGTCGCAGATTCTAAAGGAACCGTTGGCTTTCGCCGATTCAGGGGCGGGACGGTATTTGCCGATCGGCGTATCGGCCGTTCCTGATCGATCCAACGGGCTATCCAAGGAGCATTCCCATGTCGTCACGGGAGTCGAAGCGAGGTCGTCGCGCAATTGTTCCTATCGCGTCCGATGCGGATATCCGATTCCGTATTGAAGTCAGGGCCGGCGACGGGCACACCTACGCGGGCGAGGTGACCGATGTGCCAAGGGGCGGTGTTGGGATGCGGTTTACGCAAACTCCAGTGCCTCAATTACCCGTTGGGAAACAAGTCGTCTTGGTATTGAGCTCTGCGCACCTCAGCAAGTCACTCGAATTGCCCGCGATCGTGCGCTGGCGGGAAGAGATGAGGGGGGTCCGTGGCTACCGTTTTCACTTCAATGGTCAGGCAGCATACAGCCGCGAGGTGGCGAAGGAATTTTATCGCATATTTAATCGGCGGGGCGCGGATCGGGTCGAACCGCGGTTGGATGAACGTGTGGAGGTGCAGATTACAGCGTTGGAGCCGGGCCTTGGGCGTGGCGCGTTGGTGGTACACCTCAAGAACATTTCAGCGAGCGGCATGGGTATTTTGGCCACTGCCGATGCAGACTACTTGCTAGCGGATGTGGAGTGCGTAACCGTGAAGCTTCAGTTGCCTACTGGAGATGCGACCTTACGGCTCGCGGCTTGGATTCGAAGCCGCGCACTGGAGGGAGATACCATCGCCTATGCCTTAGAGTTCGATTCCCAACGAACCCAGGAGTTTTTTGTTCAGCAAGAGGCGATCATGGACTATGTGATGGGGAGGTTGATGGAAGAACTTCAAAACACGGTGGGTTGAGCTCCAGAGCAACCCTGGCGACCCGATGACCGTAGTCGCTGGTCTAAACCGCCCTGCAACATCGCGATATGTCGCAGAGCTTGTGAAAAAACCGTCGCGAGCGGCACGAGAGCAAGGCGGACGGCCCGCAGCGACGAGACATATCAAATAGATAGGCGAGGAGCGAGCACCGCCCAACGCCGCTATCGGGTCGTGTAGCAGGTTTTTTCACAAGCTCTCAGACTGCGTCCTAATCCTAGGAGTGGGTGGTCCCTAGCCCACACCTCACGGTTGTGCAAAACCGGCCATGGTTATCGTTTCGTCAGGGTGGCTCTTCGGAGCATCCCTTCGGCACCCAAGTGTTCGGCAGCCGAACCCCTAGCACGCATGGGTGTGTGCGGAGGCGGCCGGACCCAGCCGCAAGGGACGTCTTCACGGCGTCCCTTGCGGCCCGGGGTCGGCTGCCCCAAAGGCAAACTTAACAAACGGCCGAAACGATGACCAACGCCCAATAACCTGCTACGCCACACGCTCGCGACGGTTTCTGCACAACCTCTTAGCTTTGTCCGTTCTTTCTGCTGCTGGCGTCCATCGCCCGCTCGGCCGCTATCACACCAAGGGTCGAATCGGCACGATGGCCACCTCATCGCCATCCTGTAGCCACGTATCGAAGGCCACGAACTGCTTGTTCACCGTCACCTTGACCGCCTGGTCTGCAAGCACCTGGTTCAGATCCGGGTCGCGGCTGCGAAGGCTAGCCAGTAACGCCCGCAGGTCCGGTGTAGAACTCTCGAGGGTTAATTCCTCCATATCGCTCCCCATCCGATCGACGAGACGCTCAAAAAACAGCACCCGTACCTTAACTCGATGCATCGCCGGCCCCGCTTTTTGTGCCTGGGCTCGCCGCGCTTCCATCGCTTGTTTGCGCTCGAGGTGGCTTCGCCAGTTATTCTCATAGTTGCGACCCAGTTCATAGAGGGTTTCCCAGGAGTACACACCGGTATCGTGACCATCGTCGAAGCTTAGCCGGACGGCATAATGCCCCACCGGCTCGATTCGAGTGATATTGACCCTTTCTTTACCGATGACTGTTTCACCTCGGCTCTCGGCCACTCGTACCTCGGCGGAGGGTGAGAACACTCTTAGGTACTCGCAGGGCAAGTTGAAGTGTGAACCATCATCGAAGCTGAGCTCGAGGCTTTTCGACTGTCGATGAAGATTGAGCTGAGTGGGGACGGGACCACGCTGGCTAGGCGCCATGACAAGCCTCCTTGTGGATCGTTGTGCGCAATATTGTACTATTCGCAGTGCTTGCGCGCAGGACCGGGGACTGGCTTACCACAACGAGCAGCCTGCGAGGGAAAGCCCTGGAGGCAAGCGGTGCTCCTGACCGCAAGAGTCGGCTCACCGGCGTTTTGCAGGGGGCTGGGTAGATAATGTGGCCGCGCCGGCGCAGGGGCCGGCAGGATGCTTCGATGGCTGGGTGCGACGTTCCCGAAACGGCTTTCGTGTCGACCCATGAGTACGTGAAAAGGTAGTTTGCGATGGTGAATCAGCCGCGGATAGAGATTCAATACTGTACCCAATGCCGATGGTTGCTGCGCGCAGCCTGGATGGCACAGGAGCTTCTCACGACCTTCGAGGTCGAACTGGGAGAGGTGGCGCTTATTCCTGGAACGGGTGGGGTATTCGAGGTCCGAGTGAACGGCGAGCTGATCTGGTCACGCAAAGCTGAGGGTCGCTTCCCCGAGTCGAAGGAGCTCAAGCAACGCGTCCGGGATCGAATCGCGCCGGACAAGCCCCTGGGGCACTCTGATCGGTAGGTCCTTGCCCCCTAATGCCTGAACAATTGCTCTGAGGTCAGGATCTCGATACCTTGATCGCGCAACTCGGCACCGAGTGCGGTATCGGCCGAGGGATCGATCGAGGCACTCAGATCCCACAGCAAGCAGGTACGAAAGCCTGCTTGGGCGGCGTCCTGGGCGGTCCATTTAACACACACATCGCGGGCCAACCCGCAGACAAAGATGTCCGTGAGTCTGCGGTCTTTTAGGTATCCGTTGAGTCCTGTGGGTGGACGCTCGCCCCGACGGTCCCAGTTGTTGCGAAAGCCGCTGTAGGAGTCGACCTGGGGGTCCGTGCCCTTGCGAATAATGCTCTCTAGCTTGTGCCAAGGCAGCGTAGCCTGCAACTCAGCACCCGGGGTACCTTGCACACAGTGATCGGGCCAAAGGACTTGGGGATGCCCATAAAGCTCCATCGTTTCCATCGGGGCACGGCCTGGATGTGCGCTGGCAAAAGAGATATGCCCCGGCGGATGCCAGTCCTGGGTAGCCACGTAATATCGGAACAAGTCAGCCAGCATCAGTTTACGCAACGGCTCAATGATCAGATCGCTGTGCTCCACCGGGAGGGCGCCACCCGGGAGAAAGTCCACCTGGACGTCGACCAGCAGTAAGACAGCCCTGTCTTTGTCGAAGGTCGCGGTGGTCATGGAAGGTTCACAATGGGTTTGGCAAGTGCCTTACCGGCGTGCCCGAGGCAGGGGTGCCTGCTTGAGCTCGCCGTCTAATCCTTGGGTTACGTTCTACGGCCACACGCTGCTTTAGAAGCTGCTTTAAACCGTCATGGCCGAGGGATTTGGCCACCCCCGACAATGAAAATCGGGATTTTCACGGTGAAACAGCTTCTTAGTCGTTGCCATGCCCGAGCTTTTCGCGGTATCGGGCGTACCGCCAGCGCCCCAGGAGGCGATACCTCTCGATGAAACACCCACCAGAAGCCCTTTGCGTGAACGTCTTGGCGCGATCCGCATGACGCTAGCACAGGCGGGCCTTCCTTGCAAGGAACGTGTTGAGTCGATACGATAAACCGTTGAGCAAACGGTATACCTTGTCTCGTAGCCGGGTAATAATTGACTGTTTTGCTCGGGAACTGTAGGTTCTCTCACGGACTGGGGGCGTGGGTGGCGGGTTACCGAGGGGGGTGAGCCGTCGGTACACGATGAGCCGCTGATGCAGGAGAATATTGCCGTATGTCTATAGAAGGTGTCTTCGAGAAGGGCTATGTCACGACCAGCGCCGACAAGCTGATCAACTGGGCGCGCACAGGTTCGATGTGGCCGATGACGTTCGGGCTTGCGTGTTGTGCGGTGGAGATGATGCACGCCGGGGCATCTCGCTACGACTTAGATCGGTTCGGCATGGTATTTCGGCCCAGCCCGCGCCAGTCGGATGTGATGATTGTCGCGGGAACGCTGGTCAACAAGATGGCACCGGCTTTACGTAAGGTCTACGACCAAATGGCAGAGCCACGGTGGGTGATTTCCATGGGATCTTGCGCCAATGGGGGGGGGTACTACCATTACTCGTACTCGGTTGTTCGCGGGTGTGATCGCATTATTCCGGTAGACATTTATGTACCCGGTTGTCCACCAACCGCGGAGGCACTGCTGTACGGTATCCTGCAGTTGCATGAGAAAATAAGGCGCACCAATACCATTGCCCGCTAGCACAGAATGAGAAGTTGTGAAAAAACCGTCGCGAGCGGCCCGAGAGCCAGGCGGACGGCGCGAAGCCGAGAGACATATCAGATAGATAGGCGAGGAGCGAGCACCGCCTAACGCCGCTATCGGGTCGTGTAGCAGGTTTTTTCACAAGCTCTGAGGCAACCTCACCGCAAGCGAAACTCTCAATAACCATTCATAACTCACGCAGGAGGCGCTGCAGGTTTTGCCTACGGACCTATTCGGACGCCATATCCGGGATCTTCGGATCTCGGTTACCGACCGTTGCAACTTTCGCTGCATCTATTGCATGCCTAAAAATGCTTATGGCGCGGGATACCGATTCCTGAGCCGCCAGGCTTTGCTCAGTTTCGAAGAGATCACACGCATCGCACGAGTGTTTGTCAGCCTCGGTGTAGGTAAGCTTAGGTTAACCGGCGGGGAGCCATTGTTGCGCCGAGAGATCGAACGGCTAGTGGAGATGTTGGCCAGGTTGCCTGGATTGAAGGACCTCAGCCTGACCACCAATGGGGCCTGTTTGACCCAAGCCAAGGCTCACGCGTTGCGCGATGCCGGACTAAGACGTGTGAGTATCAGTCTGGATGCACTCGACGATGAGACCTTCAGAGCGATGAATGACGTGGGGTTTCCGGTGGATCGTGTCGAGGAAGCCTTGGGTCATATCGCCAACGCTGGATTTCCCCCTGCGAAGGTCAATATGGTGGTCAAGCGCGGCGTCAATGATCACAGCATAGTCCCCATGGCGCGACGATTTCGCGGAACCGGCCATATCGTTCGCTTTATCGAATACATGGATGTCGGAACGTCCAACGGTTGGCGGCTCGACGAGGTTGTTGCGGGCGCAGAGATCGTCGATCGAGTTCACCGTCAGTGGCCTTTATCGCCGGTGTTGCCCAACTATCCTGGAGAAGTTGCCGCCCGCTGGGCGTACCAAGATGGGCAAGGTGAAATTGGCGTCATCACCTCGGTGACCCAGCCATTCTGTGGCCATTGCACCCGTGCACGGCTTTCGGCTGAAGGACGACTGTACACCTGTTTATTTGCAGTGGAGGGCCACGATCTACGTTATCTCCTTCGGGGCGGCGCGACCGATGAATACATCGCCCAGGCGATAGGGGCTATCTGGTCGCGGCGTCAAGACCGCTACTCGGAAACACGCTGCCTTGAGACGGTGACGCAGCCGAGAATCGAGATGTCTTATATCGGTGGCTGAGGTGCCACACCCGTACTTTTCGGCTCGGCGTCCTATCATGCTGGGGGTTTGTGCAGTACTGTCGTTGCTGGGGGACGCTGACCTCACTGGGAACAGCCTCTAAGAAGCTGTTTTAAAAATGTCACGAGCGCCGGCAGAGCAAGGCGCACG
>CAZUZO010000133.1:0-9655 GCA_964624765.1 uncultured Thiotrichales bacterium | reverse complement strand
GCGGCGTTGGGCGGTGCTCGCTCCTCGCCTATCTATCTGATATGTCTCTCGGCTTAGCCCCGTCCGCCTGGCTCTCGGGCCGCTCGCGACGGTTTTTCCACAACCTCTTAGCCCTGACGGCTTTCTCGGTGACCCAAAACTCTAGAGCTCAGCCGAGCAAAACTCGTTAGTAATTCAGACTATTCTAAAATACAGTATCATAGAACTTTAACCCTGTGAACAGGCTAAGAAGCTGTTTCAAAAACTACTGCGCTTGCCGTAGCTGCGTTGCGCAGTGGCTCGCCATCCTCATGTACTCCCTTGTACACTGCGGTGGTGACTCGCCCTATCCCTGGGGCTCGCCCCTTTGGGGCCAGCTTAACGCTGTTCAAAATCGTTCCGGACGATTTTGTCGCCGCTGCGCGCCTTGCTCTGCCGGCGCTCGTGACATTTTTTAAACAGCTTCTGAGGAATCACGCCATGCGAGTGAAGTTGGGCACCGAGCCCTCGCCCCATAGGATGGCGAGCGAACGGCCGTTTGATCTGCTCGACTGTAGCGCCTACGCACGCTGGCGCGAGGAAAAGCTCCGCGACTACCCCTCCGATCCAAGTGCTCTGACCGTGTACATCGCGGATCCCTTCGCGCTCAGCGCAGCCGAAGTCGAAGCCGTCACAAGCATTTGCCGCAAGACCAACCTGGCACTCTACAGTCTGCGCAGCACGAGCCCCCCTACCAAGACCATGGTGCGCGCCTTAGGACAGCAGCTCGGCCTCAGGCAGCTCGACCGAAATCTATGCGCCGATGAAGATGGGATCGCTGCGATTCGAGTCGTCCCCGAGGGTCGGGCTCGGGAATACATCCCTTACTCCAACCGCGCCATCAACTGGCATACGGACGGCTACTACAACGACCTCAGGCATCCCGTGCGCGGCATCATCATGCACTGTGTCTGCGATGCGGCGGTGGGCGGGGCGAACGCTCTACTGGACCCGGAAATACTGTACATTCTCATGCGCGACAGAAACCCGGAGTATCTGGGTGCCCTCAGTGCACCCGACACCATGACCATTCCAGGCAACCGTGAAAATGGCCGGCTGTTGCGGCCAGAGCGCACCGGGCCGGTTTTCTCGGTGCATGACCAAGATGGAACGCTGCACATGCGCTATACGGCCCGCACCCGTTCCATCCGCTGGCGCGACGATACCCTGACCCGCAGCGCCGTCGGGTTGCTGCAGGAATTGCTCGCGGGCGATTCACCTTACGTGCTGCGCGTGCGTCTCAAGCCGGGGCAGGGCATCATTTGCAACAATGTGTTGCACACGCGGGAGGCGTTCTCCGACGATCCGGTCAACGGCAAACAACGTCTCGTGTTGCGGGCACGCTACTTCGATCGCGTGACAGCCTCGCCAGCTTATTCCACGCCCAAGGCCCTGGCTTCGAACCCTAAGAGGTCGTAAACAACCACGCCACCCGATAGCCAACCGAGACCGTGCGCGTGTCGGCCGAAAACCCTACGAGGTCACCCAGCCATGTTGAATCTAAGTGAAATCTTGTTGCAGCGCTATGACATCACCGCGTTCCCGGAGTTGGTAAAAGCGGTGCGCGAGGGTGCTAAGACGGAACGCTTCTTTCGCATGGACATTAAGCCACCGTTTCCCGACACCCCGGACAATTGGGAGGACATACTGGAAAGCGCTTTCAACGGCTATTTGAGCTAGCCAGGCCGTCGACCGCTACGGCGTCCTGCCAACCACGCTCTACCGAACACCGTGATCGCATTGCCAAAGACGTTGGAAACGTAGTAAAAATTCAAGGTCAGAATTGCAAATGGCCGAGGGCCCTACCAAGCCCCATGGAAACCACCGTCATGAAATACCTCAGACCCGAGTCGGCAATCCCCAGCCAGGAGATGGCAACGGAATACCAGGAATCGAAAGCACTGCTGGACTCGCGCATCCTAGCGCTGCGTGAGCGATTATTAGAGTCGCAATCGCACTCACCGCTGCCCCGAGCGCAGCTGCAACTCGAGATCGCACGCACGCTGATCGAACTGAACAGGGGCCAGGAAGCATGGGGTCTGGCACGGGAAGCGTTTGATCACTTCGTTGCGTTCGAGCGATGGGAGCCGGCGATCCAGGCCGGCGAGGTGTTATTTTTGGCCGATCAGGCGGATTCCCTAGTGGCCCTTGGGCATGCCATTTGGCTAGCGGTCACCTATCCGGTCAACGCGGAGTTGACGGTGGCGATGCTCCAACATGTTGTACATGAAACCCCAGAGGACGCCGACGGCGCCGCGGTGGCTGCGGCCACCGCGCATTACATCGTTGATCTTCGCAGTGAAGGCAAAGAACGGGAGGACCTCGGCTTGTTCACCGGTCGCCTGTTGGCTACCGTCGCCCGCCAGCACAGCAACGTGAGAGAACAGCCGGAGTTTGACGCTTGGGTAGAGCGCTTGGAGCTCGATGATCCAGCCAAGTTTCTCATTCGGTTGCGCAACGTCGTCGACGTGCTGGTACAGGACCAGTGGTGGTTTGACCGCACTGCGTTACAAGAAAAGCTACCGGTAAACTAAGATCATGCTTTGGCAAGAAGACTCATCGCCTGTGCCGACCGATGTAGCCGACGATATCGTCGATCTATCGTTTCGCATCGAGTGCCCCATGTTGCCCTTGGACCATGCGTACGCTCTCTCGGTAGCGATCCTAAACAAGCTTCCCTGGCTAAGGGACGAGAAACGGGCCGGCATCCATGTCATCCACGGAGCAGCCTCGGGGAACGGTTGGATGCGTCCCCAGGATGTCGAACAAGAGGTATTGCATCTCTCGCGGCGCGCCCGGTTGACGTTGCGAGTGCCCAGTCACCGCATCGCAGAGGTGGCTCATCTGAGCGGGGCGACACTGGATGTTGCCGGTCACTGGCTGCGGGTGCAGACACCGAGCGTGCGACCCTTAAACGCCATCGATACACTCTTTGCCCGCTATGTGATCGCCAGCGAAGATCAAGATGAATTGCGCTTCGTGCGCTACGCGGCAGATGAGCTTGCGGGCATGGGAATCCCTGTGCGCAAGTTGCTGTGCGGTATCGCCCGCCTCATCGCCACCCCTGAGAGAAACCTTTTTACCCGCAGCGTGATGGTGGCGGGTCTCAATCCGGACCAATCGGTGCGCTTGCAGCAGCAGGGGCTAGGTCCGGGACGCACCATCGGCTGCGGACTTTTCATCCCCCATAAGGGCATCGAGCCGGTGGGCAGCAAAACCCAACATTAGTTTCCAACCGTGTGATACAAGGATAACTATCGACGTCGAGGAGGTGACTCATGAAATTGATCGTGAATGGGAAGGAACTGGAACTCACCGAGACCGGATTCCTCGCCAATCTGGAGGAGTGGGACGAGGCGGTCGCCGCGGCCATTGCCGAGCAGGAAGGTATCAAGCTCGAGCAACGCCATCGGGATGTTATCAACTATCTGCGTGACGAGTACTTCAACAACCACGAGAATCAACCGAACAACCGCACCATGGTCAAGGCAATGGGCCAACTGTGGGGGGAAAAGATTGACACCAAGACCCTCTTCGACCTGTTTCCCGGCAATCCGAGCAAACAGGCGGGCCGCATCGCAGGACTCCCGGAAAGTCGGCGCAAAGGCGGCTACTAGCGCAGACAGCCGGAGGGCGCTTGGCGACCTGAAGCTCGTCGCCTGCCAATGCTAAGTTGTGCTACCATGACGGCTCGGCACAGCGCTAGGGCTCGCGACCTCGATGCCCGCCATCAAGTGATGCGCGTTATCCTCATCAACCCCTACGAACTCGGTCGACAGCCCTTCGGCTTGGCACAACCCGCCGCCTGGCTGAGGCGCGCGGATTACCAGGTCACCTGCCTGGATCTGTCGCTAGAAAGGCTGGATCCGCAGGCCCTGGGTGAAGCCCGCTTGGTAGCCATTTACCTTGGCATGCATACTGCCACGCGTATCGCCGTCGAAGCGCTGCCGCGCATCCGCGCTCTGGCACCCCAAGCATACCTCTGTGCTTACGGCCTCTACGCACCGGTCAATGCGGCCTGGCTGTGGGACCTAGGGGTTCACACCCTGCTCGGCGGGGAATTCGAGCCGGCGCTGCTAGCCCTGGCGCAACAGATCGAGGCGGGCACCGCCCGACCAACACCTACACCGAACATCGATCGTAGCAAGGTAACCTTCATTAAGCCCGATCGGACGGGATTACCGCCGCTGCACCGCTATGCTCAACTGCGCATGCCAAACGGTGATCGCAAGGTGGTGGGATTCGCCGAGGCCAGCCGCGGCTGTAAGCACCTGTGCCGGCATTGCCCGGTGGTTCCCGTCTACGAAGGCCGGTTTCGCATCATTCCCGCCGAAGTTGTGCTGGCCGATATCCGCGACCAAGTGAATCAAGGCGCCGAGCACATCTCCTTCGGCGATCCCGACTTCCTGAACGGCCCCACCCATGCTTTTCGTATCGTCAGAGCACTGCACGAGGAATTCCCTCGGGTCACTTTCGACGCCACCATCAAGATCGAGCATCTCGTCGATCTGGGCGAGCGCTTAGGATTACTGCGGGAAACGGGATGTTTATTCATCACTTCGGCGGTCGAGGCGGTGGACGACACCATTCTGTCACATCTACGCAAGGGGCATACCCGGCGCGATTTCGAAGCCGCGGTGAGCTTATTGCAGCAGCTCGGCATCGCGCTCGCCCCGACCTTCGTGCCGTTCACGCCTTGGACCACCCTGGAGGGCTATGTCGAACTGTTGCGGCACCTTGTTGCACTGCAGCTGGTGGAAAGCGTGCCCCCGGTCCAGCTCAGCATCCGCCTCCTGGTACCCGAAGGCTCGCACCTGCTCCGATTGCCCGGTTTCCGCGAGCTCATCGACGACTTCGAGCCTCACCTGCTGGGTTATCCCTGGCGGTATCGCGACCCGCGCCTCGACCGCTTGCAGCGAGAGGTGCAAACGATCGTCGCGCAATCAGACCCATCGGGGATGATGCGCCGTGATGTCTTCGCGCGTATTTGGACCCTGGCTCACGACGCTCTCGGTCGCCGCACCCCCAGCCTGCCTGCAAATCTCGGAGACCCTATCCCACACCTCACCGAGCCTTGGTATTGCTGCGCGGAGCCCACCGAACAGCAGCTCCAAATCATCTAAACCTCCGCCCAAAGCCGGACCAAGTTGACATAGCAGTGGTCGACTTTCGCCGTTACCAGGGCCTCGGGCATCACCCGACGCAAAGCTTCCCGCACCGTATCCAACTCATACAGCAGCTCCCGTCTCGCGGGGTCACGCACCAGACTCTGGCTCCAGGCCACCGCCACCCACCGCTCACCGCGTGTGACTTCAGTGACACGGTGAAGGCTCGAGGCAGGATAGATGACCGCATCGCCCGCGGCAAGTTTCACCGCTTTGTCGCCAAACGCCGTACGGATCACCAGCTCGCCGCCATCGTAGTGAGCCGCATCGCTCAGAAAAATTGTGATCGCGATATCGGAGCGGTAGCGTTCCCGTTCGCCCATCACCGGGTCATCGACGTGATCGCCGTAAGCCATACCCTCGCTGTAATACGCGAAGTAAGCCCCCGATAAACGGTACGGCAAGGCCGCGCTGCGAAAGGTGGGATGGCGATAAAGGCTGCCCAGCACGAGTTGGTTGAGTTGCTTGAGCTCCGGTGCCTGCGGCTCCAGCTCGCGGTTGCGCTTGACGCGTCCTGCCGTGATGCCCGCCGACTGTCGCCCGTCCACAAAACGGCCGCGTGCTAGCAGCTGCCGGATAATGCCCAGCTGCTCAGCATCCACGACTTTCGGTATTTCCAGCAGCACCGCGACCCTCCCCTCACCCCGATCAGGCAAATACCACCCAAGTGGTGGCGATATATTTGACTCCCCTTTCCAAGGTCATGCCGCGATGCTCATGGGTCCAGAAGGGCGGGAAAAGCAGCAAGTTACCTTCTTTTGGTGTGACACTGATGTCCTGGTAGAGAAACTGTGTCTCGCCTCCTGGGCCTGGGACGTCGTTCAAATACCAAATGGCCACCAGCTGCCGCTGACTGAACTCGTGGCTACCGCCATCGATGTGCCAATGATAGTACTCTCCTGGGAGGGTACGCTGCATGACGTAGCCCATATCCTTGAAACGACCCCGAAAATACGAATAGCGCTGGCGAAACACCCCCATGGCGCGCGCGAGAGACGCAAATAAAATGGCGTCGATATCTTTCCAGTCTGGTTTATCGCTGAGGGTCAGATCGGTGGACTTCTTGATCGAACGCGCTTTCCATTGGCGTTGGCCGATGAGTCCCTCGTACTGTTGGTCCTTGCGCGTTTCGAAGCGGCCAATCATTTCCCGGCAGACATCCCTCGGCAGGCTGTCTGGCACCTCGAAGATAAAACTCAAGGGCCGCAACTCATCGATAACGAGGGGCTGTGGCTTAGCTGGATGCTGTGCTGACTTCATATCGGATAGGCACTCAAAGAATTACTCTTAGAAGCTCTGTAAAAAATGTCCCGAGCGCCGGCATAGCAAGTCGCGCGGCGGCGACAAAATCGTCGGTAACGATTTTGAACAGCTGCAAGCGGGCCCCGAAGGGGACAGCCCCAGGGATGGGGGAAGCTAAAACCCCAGTGTATAAACAAGTACATGCAGCCCTACGACCGCAACGCTGCCACGTCATCCGCGCTTAGGCATGGCGAGCAAATTCTCTATGCCTCGGGCCGTCTGCGCTGGGTCGTGAAGGGACAGCTCAAGCATGGCTTGTGATAGTTTACCGAAACGTTCCCGGCCTTGCCTCAACACAGCCTGCAAAGGCGACAGTGCACCCTCATGCACCCAGTGCTCATAGGCAGCGACAGCCTCGGGAAACAATTGCCGGCGTACACCTCGCAAGCCGGCAAAATAGAAATGCACGGGCGCCATCTCACCTTGCTCCAGCAATCTCGGTAAGGTAACGAGGCAATCGGCAAAATGATCGCGCACCGCGCGGGCCATGAGCTCGGCGGGGAAACCCGCTACCGTGGACAACATTTGCTCCCAGGCTTCGCCCACGCGCTGGGCCACCATCGCTTCACCCATCTCGTGGAAAACCACGGTGGTCACTTGATCATCGGTGATGCGCTCGAGGGCAACCTGCGAGTCCTGGTCGAAACCGTAGTGGTCCACCACCCACGCCATGGGTCCAGCGTGACGGGTCCAGCGCCACTCTTCGATAAGTTCCCAGATGGAACGGCGTAGGGATTCCCGGCGTACGAAAATCTGCTTGCCTTGCATCATGGCGGGGGGAGCCGTTAGGTCCCGAGCGTATTCGCAGGCGGAAACATAGACCAATAGATCGTCGTGCTGCTCGACCCGCTGCAGCTGCGCCAGAAAAAAATGCGGCTTGCCGAATCCTCCGTAGCCGCCGCTATAGACGACACCCTGGGGGATCAGGGCTCGATTGATGGATTCGTTATTGAAGGGATCGTAGCAATCAGCATCCACCGGCAGACAGCCATAATCCTCACTGGCAAGCGATTCCCACAACTGCTCACGATATTCGACCCATTCCCCTACCGCCTCACCAGACAGTGTATCCGTGAACGCATAACCTTGGTGCCATCGAAAATACTCCCGCATCTTCAACAGGTAAGTGCACAAAGTATAGTTGCGTGCGAATAGGGCATCCGATACGTCGCAGTTGTGCTGTACCGCTGCCCGCAAGCGCTCTAGATTGTCAACCATCGACTTCGAACCACTCAGAACTCGACTCCGTTGCGTTAAGGTTAGAAACTTAGGAAAATACTAAACTATTGTCAACGGGTATCCAAGGCCCGGCGATGAGTGTGATGCCCGAGGACTGGCGGGGCGGGCACCAAACAACGCTTCATGGAGAAAACGATGGAGAAAACGTTAGAGTGGCTATTCGAATCAAAAGTACTTGGCATCACTCGCAGCGCAACAGGCCTTCGCAGAAATCCCTTGAGGACAACGCCGGGGCGCTCGCATTCATCACTTGGCGCCTTTCCCTGGAAGGTGCCAAAAGGCTTCACGGGGAGGGCTTTAACTACCTCACGGATAAAGAGCGGGTCGGAGTCATTAGCGAGTTCGTGGCCTTCCTGGTGCATTCGACCGATCGCCTAGCCCATGGGCAGCTGGACGACGAAGATCGGGAACTCTTCATCAACGCGCTCGGCCAGCGGCTTGCCAACCAGATGCAGGATAATTTGGTCGACATCGCGGGACCGGGCAATTACCGCCGGCCCTTCATTGCCCTGTTAAATGACCGCTTGGCCGGTTACGCCCAGCAAACGTTTCGTGACGGCGAACCGGGGTACGATTTTCTGCGCTACTTTGGATCTCAAGTGCTCAAGATAATGGGAGAAGATCAGACCAACCGCTGGGTGATCGATCAGATCATGGATGTCCAAGCCCCTGAGGCATTCCGACAGCTGAAGAAAAGCCTAGCGAATCTGTTGACGTCTATGAGCGGATGACGGCGTCTGGCGTGTCTAACAAGTTCTTTCTCACCGAGTGAGGGACGTCCGCTATTCAAACCGTGTCGTCTGCTCGAATAAGCGGCCTTCGGGCAGGGCGTTCGCTAACAACAGGCGCTTCACCGCCGCCCTAAACGCCTCAGGGCCGATGAGGTAAGCGTCGAAATCGCCAAGTTCAGGGTGGTCGCCGATGATCTCATGGCCCACGGGATTCAAAGTCTCGCAGGCCCGCGGGGATCGGCTGGCGCCGGCCACGTCGGAGGCAGGAAGCAAGTCAGGCGCAACCACGAGGGGAGTATAGGTAAGCGTATCCAAGGCATCGGCCCAAGCACGGCACTGGTTATCCAGATAGTGTTGCCCCGGCGCTGGCGCATACCAGTAAAGGTGCATGGGCTGAGGCAGTTCTATATTTATCGCATGCTCGATGAGGCTGCTCGCCGGTCCGAAGCCGGTATCATAGGCAATCAATAGGATGGGACGCCGAGATGCCTCATCCAGACTGAAACGGCCCCACGGTCCTTCGATGCGCACGGTATCCGCCCGCCTCAAACGGGAAAACACCCACTCGCTGAAAGCATCCCCCGTTTGACGCCGTAAGTGAAACCGTAGGTGCATGCCATCGCACGGGCAACTGGCGACAGGTAGCCGTTGCATTTTGATGCCTCCGAACTCCAGGCTCACCTCCTGCCCGGGTAGAAAGCGCAGCACTTGCGAGCGCGGCGTTCGAAGACTGAGTACGGCTAACTCGGCACCAAAACGTTCCAGCTTGTGCACCCGAGCCGTGAGGGACTGAACCGGAATCTCGCCGACACGGGCCCGCTCGGCATACACGACGACACCGCCCTTCTTCGGTGCCGTGCAGCAAAGCAGACAAAAGCCCGCCTGGCGTTCCCTCGCACTGAGGACGTAGTCGTGGAAACGCACCTCGCGCACTTCACCGCCGATGACCCGCGCCTTGCACTGACCGCAGCTGCCATTGGTGCAACCGTAAGCAAGGACAAAACCGGCGCGCAGGGCGGCTTCAAGGATAGTTTCACTGTCTTCTACGGTGAGTAAGTGACCGCTAGGTTGCACAGTGACGGTGAGTGACATCGTCCAGTACTCGCTTTCCGACCCGGACCGACGCCCGACTGATCCCGGTGCCCACTCAGAGGTTGTGAAAAAACCTGCTACGCAACCCGATAGCGGCGTTGGGCGGTG
>CAZUZO010000132.1:0-9797 GCA_964624765.1 uncultured Thiotrichales bacterium | reverse complement strand
TAGGCGAGGAGCGAGCACCGCCCAACGCCGCTATCGTGTCGTGTAGCAGGTTTTTCCACAAGCTCTCAGAACAGGAGGCTCAAGTGCGCGGTCTAATGATGGATAGGCCGCTGTTGATCTCGTCGTTGATTCAGCATGCCGACGAGTATCACGGCGATACCCCGATCATCACACGCACCGTGGAGGGCCCGCTGCATCGCTATACCTATCGCGAGGCGCACCAACGAGCACGGCAACTCGCCCATGCGCTGGACGCGTTGGGTATCCAGTCCGGGGATCGCTGCGCGACACTCGCTTGGAACACCCACCGCCATTTCGAAATCTATTTCGCCGTCTCTGGGATCGGTGCCATCTGTCATACCGTCAACCCGAGGCTCTTTGGTCCCCAAATCGCCTACATCATCAATCACGCTGAAGATTCCTGCCTGTTCGTAGACTTATCGTTCGTCTCCTTGGTGGAACAACTGGCGGAGCAGCTGGCAACTATCAAGACCATCGTCATCCTCACGGACCACGCTCACATGCCGCGAACTCGGCTGGCCAACGTAGTTTGTTATGAAGATCTGGTCCACAGCCACTCCGATGTGCTCGATTGGCCGCAGTTCGATGAGAACACCGGCTCTTCGCTCTGCTACACCTCCGGGACCACGGGAGATCCGAAGGGTGTCCTCTACAGCCACCGATCGACGCTGCTCCACACCTACGCCGTCGCGATGCCCGACGCCTTCGGCCTCGCGGCACGCGACACGGTCATGCCGGTAGTGCCGATGTACCACGCCAACGCCTGGGGTATTGCTTATGCCGCACCCATGGTAGGCTGCAAGCTAGTGCTACCCGGGCCGGTCATGGATGGTGCCGGGCTTCATCAGTTGATCGAGCATGAACAAGTGACGTTTTCAGCGGCGGTGCCGACGGTGTGGCTCGGGTTGCTGGATTATCTCGACGCCAACGGTCTGACTGGCAGCACGCTCGAAAGAGTGGCCATTGGTGGCTCGGCCCCGCCCCGCTCCATGATCGAGGCCTTTGCGGAGCGCTTCCATATCCAAGTGCTGCATGCCTGGGGCATGACCGAGACGTCTCCGATCGGGACCATCAACGCACCCAAGCACGGCATGTCCGAGGAGACGCCCGAGCAGCGTTACCAACGCGAGACCAAGCAAGGCCGACCGTTGTTCGGCGTTCGCATGAAGATTGTCGACGACCAGGGCCAACCGCTGCCCCAGGACGGGATGTCGTTTGGCGATCTGAAGGTGCAAGGGCCATGGATCTGCAGCGGTTACTTCAATGAGGCGCGTTCGGATCCCCATGCTGAGGATGGCTGGTTTTCCACCGGTGATGTGGCCACCATCGACCCCCAGGGCTATATGCAAGTCACCGATCGGAGTAAAGATGTCATCAAATCGGGGGGCGAATGGATCAGTTCGATCGCGCTCGAAAACATCGCCGTCGGCCATCCGGAAGTCCTCGAAGCAGCAGCCATTGGCGTTGCCCACCCGAAATGGGTTGAACGCCCATTGCTCATCGTGATCCGTCGCGATCAGAGCACGCTCACCCGTGATGACATGCTTCACTATTTCGAAGGCCAAGTGGCGAAGTGGTGGATCCCGGACGACGTAGTGTTCGTCGACGAATTGCCCCACACCGCCACCGGCAAGCTCTTCAAGCTGAAACTGCGTGAGGCGTATCAAGACCATCTGTTGACCGCTGAGATCACGCCATGAGGGAAGCGAGCGCGATCGCTTGGCGGCCGTCACCGGACTACGTCGAGCACAGTACCCTGCGCGCCTTCCTACGCGCGCAGGGGATCCCAGATATCGAGACCCTCGTCGGGCGTTCCAATATGGACCCTGCCTGGTATTGGGATACCGTCATTCGCCACTTCGGCATCCGTTTCACGACCCCGTATCGAGCCATCATGGACACCTCTGCGGGTACCCCTTGGACCCGTTGGTGCGTCGGGGGCACCACCAACCTGGTGCAGAATTGCCTCGATTCGCATTCGGACCCCACGATCCGCGACAAACCGGCGGTGATCTGGGAGGGTGAAGACAGCACGGTTCGCACCTGGAGCTACCGGCATCTGCAGGCCGAGACAGCGCGCCTCGCCGCAGGCCTGCGGGCTCTGGGTCTCGGCAAAGGTGACGCCATCGGCATCTATATGCCCATGTCCCCGGAAACTGTGGCCGCCTTCTTCGCCATCGCCCAGATCGGCGGCATCGTCGTGCCCCTGTTCTCGGGCTTCGGTGCCGAGGCGCTCGTTAGCCGCTTACGCGATGCCGGCAGTGTCGCGGTTGTGACGATGGACGGTAGCCGTCGCCGGGGCAAGGTCGTGGACCTCAAGTCCGTGTTGGACGAGGCGGCCACGCAGATCCCTCCCCTTCGTCATGTCGTGGTCCTGCGGCAGCAAAATATCGATACCGAGTGGCATCCTGGGCGCGACCACGACTGGCGAGAACTCACGGCGCGTCAACCTGAGACAGCGACCACGCAGGCGATGCCGGCCGACGCTCCGTTTATGGTCATCTACACCTCGGGCACCACTGGCCAAGCCAAGGGCACCGTCCACACCCACTGCGGGTTTCTCACCAAGCTGGTGGCCGATGTAGGGCTCTGCATGGATTTTCAGGCCAAGGACCGGCTACTCTGGATGTCCGACCTCGGCTGGTTGGTAGGTCCCATGCAGTTGGTGGTCAGCACCTTCTTCGGGGGGACGCTGGTCCTCGCCGAGGGGACACCGGACTATCCGGAACCGGGCCGCCTGTGGCGCCTCATCCAGGACCACGGCGTCACCTACCTTGGCCTCTCCCCCACCATTGCCCGCATGATGATGCGCTATGGTGCCGAAGAGGTGCAAAAGTATGATCTCTCGTCGCTACGCATCGCTATCTCCTCTGGGGAACTGTGGGACCCCGAGGCCTGGTGGTGGTTTTTCACGCATGTCTGCCAGCATCGGGTGCCTAATCTTAACGTTAGCGGGGGCACCGAGATCGGTTGGGGAATCGTCACCTCCACGGTCGTTCAACCCCACAAGCCCTGCGCCTTTACGACGGGGGTGCCCGGCATGGGGGCGGACATCGTGGATGCCGAGGGGCGCAGTGTACCGCCCGGGCAGATGGGCGAATTGGTCCTACGAGTGCCTTCCATTGGACTCAGCCGCGGGCTGTGGGGCGATCCGGAGCGCTATCTGGACACCTACTGGCGCAAGATCCCGGGGCTCTGGGTACACGGAGACTGGGCTTCCCGAGATGCGGACGGCACTTGGTACCTACATGGGCGCTCTGACGACACCCTCATGGTAGCCGGCAAGCGCTGCGGTCCCGCTGAGGTGGAGGCGCTGCTGCTCGACACCGGCCAGGTGCAAGAGGCCGCCGCTACCGGGATGGACGACCCCCTCAAGGGGGAAGCGGTGCTCTGTGTTTGCGTCCCCAAGCCGGAGGTCACCCCGGATACCGCCCTGGTGGAGGTCTTGCGGGCAACGGTGGTCAAAGCACTGGGTCCCGCATTCCGGCCGGCCGTCATTCTCTTTGTCACCGAGTTGCCTAAGACCCGCAGCATGAAGGTCATGCGCCGCGTGGTGCGAGCCGTCTACGAAGGCCGAGATCCGGGCGATCTGGCCTCGCTGGTCAATCCCGGAGCGGTGGATGAGCTGCGCGCCCAGGTCGCAGCGTACCGGTCGGCATCAGACCCGTAAGGTCTCCAGATTCCCATCGATCCCGAGGCTCTGACCCGAAACGAAAGCCCCGGCGGGCGAGCAAAGAAACAGGACCGCATCCGCAATGGCCGCTGCAGGCAGGAATGTGTGCATCGAACTCAAGCGCAAAAAGCCCTCGCGGATGACCTCGGGCGCAACCCCCTGGGCTGCAGCCTTAGCCGCAATGACGCGGTCGAGCCGCTCGCTGGCCACAAAGCCTGGGCAGACGGCGTTGACCCGGATGCCAAAGGGACCGAGTTCCATAGCCAGGGTCTGGGTAAAGCCGATGAGGCCCCACTTGGCCGCCGCATAGGGGCTACGTAGTGGATACCCGAAGCGGCCTCCGGCGGAGGATACGTTGACGATCGCCCCGCCTCCGGCTTGCTTCAACAGGGGCACGGCTCGACGCGCGCACAGAAACGACCCGGTCAGGTCGACCGCCAGCGTCCTCACCCAATCGCTCACCTCGACGGCCTCCACCGGAGCCGTGGGCCCGGCGATGCCCGCGTTGTTGATGAGTACGTCCAGGCCGCCAAGGCCTGCACTGGCCTCATCGAACAGTTGATCCACCTGCTCCGGGTCGGCTACATCGCACACAGTAGTGCCCAGTTCCGGTAGGGCCGCCCTCGCCGCTGCCAGGGCGAAGGCATCGATGTCACCGATATGCACACGAGCACCGGCGGCAAGGAATCGTTCCACCACGGTCCGGCCCAGGCCGAGGGCTGCACCGGTAACCACAACGCGAAGCTCGTTCAGGGGCTTGTCCACAGATCAGACTTACCAATGGGCGCCGATGGGGTATCGTAGTCAATTTTTTCCTGGCGCAACAGCTTGCCACGACTCGTGACAGGGTACACGGCACCCGAAAACCCGATTCGCAACTGCCTCGCCATGCCTCGACGGTAACCGATAGACAAGTACTATTTCCAGACCCCTTCACCTTACACGCCGATATTCGGTCATCCGACTTTGGCTCAATCACCTGGGGTGGGTCGTGTCTCGATCGATGCGGTTCGTTCCTCACCGCATCCTACGCGGGCTCATACGCCTTTACCTCCAAGTAAATAACATGATGTTGTTCTTTTTTTTCGCATAACGCCAGCCATCAGGCGCTGCTTAACCCAGAGCGACGCGGCGGGTTAAGCGGTCGGCTGGATGGCCTTGTTCGGCCAATCCTTGTCAACAGTAAACGACTGGCCGAGCGGCTTAAGATGGGCAAACTCTTGCTTCTGCAGCTTGGCGCGGATCTCTTCAAAAGACCTGACAACATCCTCTGCATAAAGCCTTTCTCCACAGTGCTGGCAGACCTCCGCTGTTACCCTCAATGACACAGTGTTACACCCGCCGCGCAATAACTTTTCTACCGACTTGGTTTCGAGTTCGCCACCGCACACCGGACATTTTTCAAATGGAATCATTTCTTCACCCTCACCTTCCAATCAATCCAACGCGCAGGATCTGGCCTATAGACGGTGATCATTACCGCCCACTTATTGCCTGACTTATAGGCCCAGACACTGTGAATTGGTTCGTTTGTGAAGTTCTTTCCCATGACGAGACAACCTGGATACGGCTTGTCATTTGGATAATCCTCGATGATTTCACCATGCATCACGGAAAAATATATTTCGTCGAATGTAAGCTCATCATCAACAGCCTCCTCATCCGCATGGTCTGTGATTCGGACTCTGCTATTTCTAATTGCGTCGACGAGGTCTTCGATATCTATCTACGCTTGCCTATTCGTGCCGAACGCCCAAGCTCGTAGCTCGTAGGATGCGGTGAGCTTGCGAACCGCATCGATCGCGTCATTCGCCGTCAGCGATGGCCGCCTTCGGTTGGCAGCCCGGTTCGCGGGACCGATGCCCCGCCGCCCATCGGCATGAAAACTCGAATAGTCTCGGTCGATGCAGTGAGGCACGAACCGCATCCTACGGGGGCTTCATAGGATCCGAAATTTAATCAACAGATGGGGTCAAAATCAAGATATGCATATGGGGTCACATATGGGGTCAGGGTCACATATGGGGTCACATCTTGGATCGTTCCTTAACTGACGGCGCATCGACGATCTGAGTGAGCGGGGTGTCGTGCAGACCGATGGCGGACGCGATCTCGGTGAGCGTGTCACCGTGCTCTAAAAACCTGCAGGAAATCCTCCCGATCGCTGTCGTCCTCATAAATTGCTAGCGGCCCATTGCCACGATTCGTGACAGGGTACACGGCACCCGGAAACTCGATTCGCAACTGTCTCGCCATGCCTCGACGATAACCGATAGACAACTACTATTTCCAGATGTAGACCCCACCTTCTTCTTCTCTGGTCTTATTTCTTTGAAAAAACGCCAACGGGTCGGGTAGTCCGCGTCGCCCGACGGCAAAGTCCAGATGCAGTGCAGGTGCTCGGGCAAAACGACTATCGCATCGATTTCGAAGGGATGCTCGTTCTTGACCTTGCGGAAAATCTGCCGTAGTAGATCGATAGGATCGACCAACAGATGATTCCCGGAGCGCTCGGCACCATTCACGGTGAAAAAATAGGTCGCCCCTTGGATCTTTGCACGCCGATATTCGGTCATCCGACTTTGGCTCAATCACCTGGGGGGGGTCGCAATCACCTGGGGGGGTCGTGTCTCGATCGATGCGGTTCGTTCCTCACCGCATCCTACGCGGGCTAAGACATTCGTGGTAGCGACCCCAGCCAATGTTCAAGTCGGCCGGGCTGGTTAGTCCACAAATCAGGTAGGTGCGCTATAGACCAACGATAGTGTCTCGAATGGGTCACCATCAGTGCGAGCACCGGGTTCAATTCGATATAGCGCTGCCCGAGGTGCTTCATCAGCAGGGAGGCGGCACCCCTTCCCGGGGAGTGAGCAAGAGGTGAACGTGGTTGGTCATCAACACATAGGCATGGACCGTGCGGCCGAATTGGGTGGACAACTCAGCGAGGTACGCAAGATACGACGCGTAGTCCTCGTCTGCGAAAAAGCAGGCGTTGCGATTGTGGCCGCATTGGATCACGTGCGCCAGAACACCGGCGAGCACCGCGAGAAAAAAGGTCTGTCCCCGGCCCCCCGTCGTTGACGGCGCCGAGAACACAGGTTAACTTGAGTTGAACTTGCCTCTCGGATCTATCCATGGAAAGCATCATTAACGCCAAGACCCTGCGGGCCCAGCTCGCCACGATCCTGGAACGCGTGCGCAAGGGCGAGCGTATAACTGTCATCTATCGCAGCCAGGCGGTATGCCGCCTGGTTCCTGTCGAAGGCGCCGAGCAGCCGCTCGGCCCACCAAATGAGGACCCGCTGTACCGGGCAGGGGCAGTGGGCTGCTCCAACGACGGATTGACTGCTTCCGAGCATGATGCTGTGCTCTATGGGGCCGATCGCAGATGAGGCCGAAGCTGCTGTTCGTGGACACCGCCGGTTGGATAGCCCAGGCCGATGCGGCCGATCCGGACCATGCGCGCACATGCGCGGCACGCGACCAGTGGCTGGAGAGGGATGGGTTGCTCGTCAGCAGCGACTATGTGCTGGACGAAACGCTTACACTGTTGCGTGTGCGCTTGAGACTTCAGGCCGCCGAACGTTGGTGGAATCAAGTTGAAGGGAGCCGCCGCTTGCGCTGGGAATGGGTCGACGCGCAGCGCTGCGAGAGAGCGCGCAACTGGTTCTTCCGGTGGTCCGACAAGACTTTCTCCTTCACCGACTGCACGAGTTTCGTCTTGATGAAGGAACTGCGCATCCGCCAAGCACTGACCCTGGACCGCCACTTCCAGCAAGCGGGCTTCGACATCGTGCCTGCGTAACCACCTTTTGCGGGGTGCGTTGGGTTAGCACTATTCGGGTACAAGTTCTTGTAGGATGCGGTGAGCTTGCGAACCGCATCGATCGCGTCATTCGCCGCCATCGATGGCCGACTTCGGTTTACATGCCCAGTTCGCTGGGTAGATGCCTCGCCCCACATAGGCATGAAAACTCGAATGGGGCCAGTCCTCCACTCGCCTGACCCAGCCATGCTTGACCGGATTCCAGTGAATGTAATCGGCATGCCGTTCGAAGTCCTGATCGTCGTGAATCAGGTGTTCCCAGTATCGCCGCTGCCAGATACCGCGCTCGCCCCTGTTTATGCGGCTCATAGACCGTCTTTCACCGACCGGTATGGCCCGCGAAAACCCTGCCTTGATCAAACCCCAACGGGTCGGGTAGTCCGCGTCGCCCGACGGCAAAGTCCAGATGCAGTGCAGGTGCTCGGGCAAAACGACTATCGCATCGATTTCGAAGGGATGCTCGTTCTTGACCTTGCGGAAAATCTGCCGTAGTAGATCGATAGGATCGACCAACAGATGATTCCCGGAGCGCTCGGCACCATTCACGGTGAAAAAATAGGTCGCCCCTTGGATCTTTGCACGCCGATATTCGGTCATCCGACTTTGGCTCAATCACCTGGGGTGGGTCGTGTCTCGATCGCTGCGGTTCGTTCCTCACCGCATCCTACGCGGGCTACGAAGAAATCCACTCAGAGCTGGCCGCCTGGGTGAATCAGCAGCAGCTCTATCTTCGTTGCAACGGCGCCTTCCTCCACTGACGGTCACGTCAATTGCTCACCTAAAGGGCTCGACACGCTGCGCATTCTCGGACCACGGCGTGTTGTGTACCTTGAGCTGACGGGCAGGGCGAGGGGCATAAGGGTCAGTTTTCATATTCCATCACTGCTGAAATATGAGAACTGACCCCCTGACCCCGTGCTTGCTCCGAATCAAAATGGAAGCAGTGGCCGAATCGCCTGGAATGCGCATGTATCGAGCTAGCAAGTATCCACCGAAAAATCCCTGGTATTTATTCATCTAAGTTAAGTATCTTTATCAATTCCGATCTAGATGATTGTGTAGCATTGTTCACTTTAACGGTCGCTATTACCATGGCATCTCCCGTTTTAACTTTATCGGGAGGAAGTTTGATGTCGGTAAAATTAACCAAACCAATGCCTGCACTGCAATCGGGAAAATTGATAGGGTCAGGACTGTAAATCGTCTTCTGACTCTCGAGGTCCAACCATGACATGGATACACGACATCCCCCCGCCCCCTCCGGGAGAGACGAGTTAATTACAAGAACAGTAGACCAGATACCATCAGACCAATCGCCCCCGGTGGGAATAAGCTGCCATGGGATTGGAAGAGCAACATGATGCCCTGCGTTAGGTACACACCCGAAACAGGGAACTCCATCCGTTTTCTGCGACACAGTTATAGAGGCAATGTTAATACCAATAAATGAAGCGGAACCAGACATCAAGTGTACGGTGGCTCCGAGATGCTGCTGCCTATCCAACCAATCATACTCAACCCAATCATACTCAACTGGCTCTGCGATAGAACGCGTCGGCAACCCCACGACACTGAGAACAAACAGAAAAAACACCCTACTTGACATGCTTGTGCTTTTCATTGTTACCCCCTCAGTACAGGACCTGACGTAGTTGCTGACACGACTCTATAGTATTAGACATTATTGGAAACAGGGCCTCTTGATCTCTGGTGCTGCGGCAAGCACCGGGGTTTCTGATAATGCCTGTCATCAGTCTATAGTGGACAAATAAACGAAATGCAATCTAACCCCTTGATCTAAGTCAAGTACCGTGTTCAGAAACTCCACTTCACCATATAGATCCGTAACCTGATAGGCAGACATAAACCACGCTTAACACGGCTAAGATTCGCAGCCGGAGTTGCCGTCGTGTCCGGCAATCACTGAACCGCACTAAATCAATGGTTGTGGGACAACGATTACCACGGACCAGCGCGGTGTCGCTCGACCCCATAGGCGCCAACTTAAGAGTCATAAGGGGTTTAAAACGATGTGAAGGCATGGCAGGTTCAAGGTTTTGTACAACCTTACAATCGGAGACCGATCACAATGAACCTGCCATCGACGAACACGGATAACCCATTTGAACGCTTCTTACAAGAGCTGCCTCAGGAGCGGGCTTGACCACGCACTGCGAGAGACGGCGGGCAAAGTCACGTTATTGGAAGAGCGCATCAGCGACACGGCGATCCACAAGCAGAGAGATGGGGTCAGAGATGGGGTCACATCTTGGATTG
>CAZUZO010000131.1:0-9940 GCA_964624765.1 uncultured Thiotrichales bacterium | reverse complement strand
GCAGGTTTTTTCACAACCTCGGAGCGGCCTCTTTGTGCAAGGCCAAACCCGTTGCGATCTCCCCCATTAACTTGATTTCGAAGCAACCCGCCGCACGAAGCCGATTAACCATTGCACCGAGGATACCCCTCCAACGACGATATCCTAACAAAGAACAGCTTGACTAAGAAGAGTGTATTCCCGCAAAACGCGGACGGAAATAGTCTATTAAGCGGCCGCACTTTGGCCACTATGGTTTCGAGAGGGATTATCGATGACGGCCATAAATGCCCCGTCACTCCACCCGCATCCATCAGAATCTGTTTTAAAAACTACTGCGCTTGCCTGAGCGGCGTTGCACGGCGGCTCGACCCAAAATCGCCCGGAGCGATTTCGAACAGCCACTGGCTGGCCCCGAAAGGGGCGAGCCCGAGGGATGGGGCGAGTAATCCTCATGTACTCCCTTGTACACTCCGGTTGCTTGCCACCGTGCGCCTTGCTCCGCCGGCGCTCGTGACATTTTTAAAACAGCTTCTCAGCCCAAAATACGTATTTGCCGTCGGACAAACACGTACCGATCGAAGAAATACCTGTCAGCGCGCAACCGGAACGGATAGCGCGAGCAGATTAACGTTCGGCGTTCCCGTCCCCATCCGTCGCCGCATTCCTCAAAATTCCGTTGTACCTGCCGATAGGACACCGACTCGGCGAGGAAAAGCCAAGTTTCAGGTGATGACGGCCGAAGGTGACAAGGAGAAAGCTCCGACTACCGCTGATCTCAACGGATCGTCGTTGGCGCCGGCAAATTGAAGGGGAGAGACGGGAATGCATGCAGGCGAGCTGACCCACCCGGAGCGCCGCCAGTTCTATCGGATGCCGCTCGGTGAAGAGAATCACGTCGAGGTCGCAGTGTGGACGGATGACGGTGACGGGTTCGTGGGCGAAGTCATCAATATCAGCGCCGAGGGGGTGGCGATCCGCGTCGATCGCGAAGCCGCTCCGATCCTATGTCCAGGGGAAAGCGTGGCCTTTCCGTTTACCCCCCGCAACCAAACCGAACCGGTCGCCCTGCGAGCCACCGTTCGTGCTCGCCACCCCATGGGAAAGCATTGGCGCTACGGATTTCAATTCCAACTCAAGAACACGATGAGTGTGCGCTTCGCCGAGGAGTTCTACGGCCTGTTCAACCGCCGAAATGCATTTCGGGTTAAACCGCATCCGGAGGAACCTGTCTCCGTCACCCTCGCTGAACTGAATACGTCGGTTAGCCCGATCACCACCGCGCGGCTTAACGATGTCTCATCGACCGGGCTAGGCGTGCTGGTTTCACCGAACGTGGACCCTCAGTTCACAGAGGCTGACATCCTGTGCACCACGCTGTGGCCACCTACCAGCACCCGCTCACTGCGCCTCGCCGGTCGAATACGACACCGCACAGCACATGACGGCAACATCTGCTACGGACTGCAGATCGATCCAGAATACTCGGGCCAGTTCGAACAGGACCACGAAGATCTGGTCGATTACATCATACACCGCCAGCTCGAGGAGCTTGCCAGTCGCCCCGATCCCAGTCCAAGCCGAACCCCTCTCCCCCTCACCGACAATCTGGCCACCGAGACCGTGCGGACTGCCTAGCGTGCTCGATGCTAACAGACGCGTGGCACCGCCCACGCTCGTGACATTTTTGAAACAGCTTGTAAGGCGGCTACAATCCCTTGGGCAAGGAGAACACCACGTTCTCTGGGTGACCCTTTGCCTCCTGGATAACCGTCGCGTTCCATTCCCTGAGCCGGTCCAACACCCCCTGCACCACCACCTCGGGAGCCGAGGCCCCGGCTGTCACCCCAACCCGGCGCGCACCCTGGATCCAGGTCGGGTCGAGATCATCGGCGTTATCCACGAGATAAGCCCGCGTGCCCAGCTTGGTGGCCACCTCGCATAGGCGATTCGAATTAGAGCTATTCGGAGATCCGACGACGACAAACACGTCGCATTGCGAGGCCAATAACTTAACGGCATCTTGGCGGTTCTGGGTGGCGTAACAGATATCATTCTTCTTCGGCCCCGTAATGGATGGAAAACGAGCCCTCAGGGCCGCAATGATATCCGCCGTATCATCCAAGGACAGGGTGGTTTGCGTCACGAACGCCAGACGGTCGGGGTGCTTCACCTGCAGCGCCTCCACGTCCTGAGGGCTTTCTACCAGGTACATCGCACCGCCGTGGCCCGTACGATCTTCGTATTGCCCCAGGGTACCTTCTACCTCAGGATGCCCGGCGTGCCCGATTAAGACGCATTCCCTTCCCTGTTTCTGGTAGCGGGCGACCTCCATGTGGACCTTGGTGACCAAGGGGCAGGTGGCATCGAATACCCGCAGCCCGCGGGATTGGGCATCGCGGCGCACCGCTTGAGAGACGCCGTGGGCGCTGAAGATGACGATGCCCCCATCGGGAACGCCATCCAGTTCGTCCACGAATACCGCTCCCTTGTCTCTCAACGCCTGTACCACCGTGCGGTTATGGACCACCTCATGGCGGACGTAGACGGGGGCACCGAAACGCTCGAGTGCCCGCTCGACAATCGCGATGGCACGATCGACCCCGGCACAAAAACCGCGCGGATTAGCCAATAATACTTGCATGACAGTCACTTCCAAGATCCTCCCTGATGCAAAATTGGGCGTCGGTCCACGATAGGCATGAAAGAAGGTTACTGCTGTCCGCCCACCGGCCGCCCCACATCCAGGATCTGCACCTCGAAGCTCAAGGCCGCCCCGGCCAAGGGATGATTGAAATCCACCTCTACCATCGTGCCAGAAACCTCGATGATCATACCGGGAATCGCCTGACCATCGGGTAATTCAAAGGCCACTACGGTACCCGGCTCCAGTGCCATCTCATCGGGAAACTCGCTTCTCGGCAAACTGTGAACATTCTGTGGATCGCGAACCCCATAGGTGTCGGGGCCCAACTCGAAACACCGGTGCTCCCCTGCCCTCAATCCGTACAGCACCGTCTCGAGACCTGGGTGCAGCGTACCGTCACCCACTGTGCAATGCAGCGGCGCCTCACCCCGGCTCGTTTCCACAACCCTGGCGTTGCGGAACCGAAGCGTGAAGTGGATAGCGATCCGGCTGCCCACGCCGATGACCAGATCCATCACGGGCGCACGCGCTGGCTGCCCGCACGGGCGTTGGCCGAGGACCGATAGTGCAGCGCCGAAGGCACCGCCATCAATGCGGTGGCTCCGGCCGCAGCGCGCTCAACAGCAACATCACAGCCCCCGTGCTGATGGCCGCATCGGCCACATTGAACGCCGGCCAATGCCAGTGCCGATAGTACACATCGATGAAGTCCACCACCAAGCCGAGGGTCAACCGATCCCACAGGTTGCCGAGCGCACCGCCGAGGACCAGTGCCATGGCGACCGGCACCCATACCTGGCCCCGCGGAATCCGGTGCAACCACACCGACAAGACGATGACCACCAGGATCGAGACGACGATAAAGAACCATCGCTGCCAACCGCCCGCATCACTCAACAGACTGAAAGCAGCGCCCGGATTGAACACCAGCGTCAGATTGAGAAATGGCGCCACCGGCACCGGTTGGTAAGGCGTCAAGACCGCAACAGCCCAGCTCTTGGTTAACCAGTCCAGGGCCAAAACCGCGGCGGCGATGGGCAGCCATCGGATGATGGGTAATCGATCAAGACTCACGACCGGCATCCCATCAGGCATCCGAGCAACGTCGATCCCCGGCCACTCAAGGTCTCACCATCACGCATAACGCCGGCTTTCTCCTTCCCCGACGATGTTGGTAACACACCGACCACACAGTTCTGGATGCTCGGGGTGACGACCGACGTCTGCCCGACGGTGCCAGCAGCGAACGCATTTGCGATGCTCACAGGGTGTGACCGTTAACCACAGCGATCGCCCCGCTCCAGTCGTCGTATGCACGGCCGCGGGCGGACGCGCGTCAGCGGCGTGTACCCGAGCATACGAAGTGATCAAAACAAACCGTAGCTCGTCCTGCAAGCGACCGAGCAGCGCTTTCAAGTCCGGCTGACAATACAGATCCACCTCGGCATCGAGGGCAGAGCCGATCCGGCCGGCTATTCTCAGCCGCTCCAGCTCTTTATTCACCGCATCCCGAACCTCCAGAACGCCGTCCCAAAACGGCATATCCATGGGAGAGTCCGTCAGCGGCTCGAGCCCCTGGTACCATGTCTCTAGGAAAACGGAATCCGGGTCACCCTGGCGTCCTGGCAGGTGGCGCCAAATCTCCTCGCAGGTAAAGCTCAAAATCGGCGCCAGCCATTGCACAAGCGCGCGCACGATGTGATACAGGGCGGTCTGGGCCGAGCGCCGTGGCAACCCCTCGGGGGACGTCGTATACAGCCGATCCTTGATCACATCGAGGTAGAAGTTGCCCATATCCAAGGTACAGAAGCTGTGCACCTTCTGATACACCAAGTGAAACTGGTTGCCATCATAGGCCTGCCTCACCTCGTCTTGAACTCGGTAAGCGCGTCCGACGGCCCAGCGGTCGAGCGCCAACATCCGATCGGCCGCAATGACATCGGTCTTGGCATCGAAACCGTTGAGGTTGCCCAGAAGAAACCGTGCCGTATTGCGTAGCCGCCGATAGGCGTCGGACATGCGTTTGAGGATCTCATCGGAAACGCTCATCTCCGCACTGTAGTCAGTCGCCGCCACCCACAGCCTCAATACGTCCGCTCCGAGAGTAGTGACTACTTCCTGTGGCGCAATCACGTTGCCTCGGGATTTCGACATCTTCATGCCCTCGGCGTCCACCGTGAAACCGTGGGTCAACACCTGGCGGTAGGGAGCGACTCCGCGCATCCCCACCGAGGTCAGCAGGGAGGACTGGAACCAACCGCGATGCTGGTCCGAACCTTCGAGATAAAGATCAGCAGGAAAACCCAGCTCCGGGCGGCGCTCCAGGACGCTCAAATGGGTCACCCCCGAGTCGAACCACACATCGAGGGTGTCCGTTACCTTTTCATAGGACGCCCCCTCCGAACCCAGCAGCTCGCTCCCATCGAGCTCAAACCAAGACTCGATACCGGCCTCCTCGACCCGCCGTGCCACCCTCTCGATGAGCCGATCCATCTGCGGATGCAGAGCCCCCGATTCCTTGTGCACGAAAAGTGTAATGGGAACCCCCCAGCTGCGCTGCCGTGAGATGCACCAATCGGGGCGGCTTTCGACCATACCGCGAATGCGCCGCTCACCCCAGTGCGGTTGCCACTGAACCTGCTGGATGGCCGCCAGCGCCTGCTCGCGTAGAGCCCCTTTGTCCATGCTGATAAACCACTGCGGGGTGGCTCGAAAAATGATCGGGGTCTTGTGACGCCAGCAGTGAGGATAACTGTGCTGCACACTCTCCGCGTGCAGCAAGGCATCCCGTTCGCGTAGCAGTTCGACCACGCGATCGTTGGCATCGGTGACGAACTGTCCTTCAAAATACTTCGTTCCCGCAACAAAACGGCCATCCGAACCGACGGGGTTATCCACCGGCAAGCCATAACGCTGGCCCACCAGATAGTCATCCAATCCATGGCCCGGCGCCGTGTGCACCGCACCAGTCCCGGCCTCGAGGGTGACATGGGAACCGAGGATGATGGGTACCGTGCGATCGTAGAAGGGATGGTGCAGCTGGAGATGCTCAAGCTGCACCCCCCGACAGCGGCCCAAGACGGAAAAATCCGTCACCCCGTACCGCCGCATCACAGACGCCACCCGCTCATCGGCGACCAGTACCTGCTCCCGGTCCTTTGGCGGCCGAGCCGTAGAGCCCATCTCCACCAACGCATAGGTGAGCTCCGGATTGAGCGCCACCGCATGGTTGGCAGGGAGCGTCCAGGGGGTCGTGGTCCAGATCGCGACCGAAGGCACCCGCCGGGTGTCTTCTGACCGTTGCACTCCACAACGGGCCCGGAGGGCCTCCCCATCGACAGCCCGAAAGCGGACATCGATAGCGACCGAGCGCTTATCCTCGTACTCCACTTCCGCCTCGGCGAGGGCCGACCCACAATCGGTACACCAATGCACCGGCTTGAAGCCACGGTCGAGATGACCTTTAGCGATCAGGCGGCCCAAGGCTCGGATGATGTCCGCCTCGAGTTTGAAATCCAAGGTGAGATAGGGGTTATCCCAGTCCCCGATCACGCCGAGCCGGCGAAAATCCCGTCTCTGGCGACTGACCTGCTCTAACGCATAGTCCCGGCAGGCTCGGCGAAAGGCCGGCGCATCGACGCGCTCGCCGACTTTACCGAGGCGTTGCTCGACCACGTGCTCGATGGGCAGCCCGTGGCAATCCCATCCCGGCACATAGGGCGCATCGAACCCATCGAGGCTTCGAGCCTTGACGATGATGTCCTTGAGAATCTTATTGACCGCGTGGCCGATGTGGATATCGCCGTTGGCATACGGCGGCCCGTCGTGGAGGATAAACCGTCTGCTGCCACGCCGTTGCTGACGTAACCGAGCATAGAGTCCGATCTCTTCCCAATACGCAAGTAATTGCGGTTCCCGTGTCGCCAGCTGGGCACGCATGGGAAAATCGGTGTGCGGCAAATTGAGTGTTTTCTTGTAATCAGGCATGCAGTGCTCAGAAATTCTTCCTGGTGATGGGGCTATCGCTGCTCAACCGATCGGCGGCCACAGAACCCGCGCCTCGCCGATCGATCTAATGTGCCTCTCGGCTTCGCCGTCCGCCTGGCTCTCCCGCCGCTCGCGACGGTTTTCTCACAACCTCTCGGGTCACGTCAGCCACAACTCGCAAAATAAGTCCTCGCCTCCTCGGTATCGCGCACTATCTGCGCCGTAAGCGCCGCCAGGGACTCAAACCGCCGCTCCGCGCGAAGCTTCCGGAGAAACTCCACCTCGACCTGTCGGCCATACAGGTCCTCGGCAAAATCCAACACGTGCACTTCCAGTAACGCCGACGATCGCGTTCCGTCTACCGTGGGACGAGTCCCGATGTTCGCCACTCCCGGCAAAGGCCCGTCGCTAATGCCGTAGACCCGTACCACATGCACTCCCGAGATCGGCACGGATTCTCGATGCAACACGATATTGGCGGTGGGAAAGCCGAGCCCCCGCCCGCGCCCATCGCCCGCGACAACCCGACCGCACAGCCGAAACGAGCGCCCGAGGAGCTCTCCGGCGCCGGCGAAATCACCGTTCTCCAGGGTTTCTCGAACCCAGGTGCTACTCACTCGGCGACCCCTAAGGGTACAGGTTTCCATGGGCACCACTTCAAACCCGAAACGCCGGCCCGCCTGCTTCAGTAGCAGGAAATCTCCGCCCCGGTCGCGGCCGAAACGGAAGTCGTCTCCGACCACCACATAACGCGCACCGAGCGCCTTCACCAACAGCTCGGTCATGAACACCTCGGGGGACAGCGTTGCCAGCGCCCGGGCAAAGCGCAAACATAGCACCCGATCGATCGGGAGCGTGTTGAGCACCATCAGCTTTTCCTTAAACCGGGTGAGCCGCGGTGGCGCACGCCAAGGAGCCAAATACTCCTGGGGCTGGGGCTCGAAGATGATCAGCACGGATGGCAGATCATAGCGTCGCGCCGCCGCCGCGAGCTGCGCGAGCACTGTCTGGTGACCGAGGTGCACCCCATCGAAATTACCGATGGTCAGTACACAGCCCCGATGTTCGGGGCGTAAATTGTGCCAACCACGAACGAGGTTCACCGTGGATCCGAGGCCCCCAGTCGTCGGTCTGAGGTGGCCGTTGCAAACTCGCCCAAGTGACTCATGGACACCTCCTTGTTTTCATGCCACCTCTGACCGGTTATCGGCGAACAACAAAGCACGCGGTCTTAGCCCGAGGGCGAGTAGGCCCAATAGGTACACCACAACACCGCCCAAGATCAGCGCGGTCAGGTACGTTGTGCGCTCTGCTATAGAGTAGGCAAGCCACTCGACCAGTTCCCCGCGAGCGAACCATAGCACTAGCCCAAGCAGAAGGTTCGCCAGCAATACTCGCGTCAGAAAGAGACGCCAGCCCGGCGCTGGACAGTATACCCCCTGCTGGCGCAAGCCGCGGAACAAGAGCGCCGCATTGAGAAATGCCGACAATGAGGTGGCCATGGCCAGGCCGGCATGGGCCAGAGGGAATACCAGCATAACATTGAACACCATGTTGGCGACCATGGCGATCACCCCGATGCGTACCGGCGTGCGAATGTCCTGCCGTGCGTAATAGCCTGGGGCCAAAACCTTGATAACGACGAAGCCGAGTAGACCCATGCCGTAGGCGCTGAGACTCAGGCTCGCCATGTGGACGTCCCTATCACCGAACTCGCCATAATGAAACAATGTCGCGAGCATCGGCCCTCCCAACACCACCAACCCGATGGAGGCCGGCAGGGCGATCAACACCACCCAACGCAAAGCCCAATCGAGGGTGTTCGAAAAAGCCTCTGGCGGTCCTTTGGCATGCTGCCGAGAGAGACTGGGGAGAATCACCGTCGCCAGCGCAATGCCAAACACCCCCAAGGGAAACTCCACCAGGCGATCGGAGAAATAGAGCCATGAGACGCTTCCTGTCACCAGAAACGATGCGATCAAAGTGTCGATGAGGAGATTGATCTGGGCCACTGACACCCCGAACAATGCCGGGAGAATGAGCCGCAGGATCCTGCGCACGCCCTCGTGATCCCCGCGGTATCGAGGACGCGGCAATAACCGCAGCCGATAAAGAAACGGGATCTGGAACAGCAGCTGCGCCACACCACCGACAAACACTCCCCACGCCAGCGCCATCACCGGGGTCTCCAGCAAGGGGGCGAGCCAAATGGCAGCCGCGATGAGGGAAACGTTGAGCAACACCGGCGTGAACGCCGGCACACCAAAGTGCCCGTGAGTATTGAGAATGGCCCCCGCAAATGCGGTAAGCGAGATAAAGAAAAGATAGGGAAAGGTGAGCCGCAGAAGCTCCACCGTGAGCGCATACTTATCGGCTTGGCCCAAGTAACCAGGGGCGAAGACCATCACCAGGACCGGTGCGGCCACGACCCCCACTAACGTCACCATAAACAGCACGCTGGCGAGCACGGCAACCACCTGGTCGTTGAGCCTTGCCAGCTCCTGTGGCGACCGCATGGCCTTATACTCGGAGAGCACCGGCACGAAGGCCTGGGAAAAAGCCCCCTCCGCAAACAGGCGACGCAAGAAATTGGGAATGCGAAACGCGACGAAGAAAGCATCAGCCCCCATGCTGGCCCCAAAGTACCGAGCCACGACGATATCACGGACAAAACCCAGCACCCTGGAGAGCAGCGTGTTCATCCCAACCGTGGTCGTCGACTTGAGCAGCTGCTCCTTCATGGGCAAAGTTTCCCTACCCGAGCGCCCGCACTCATTTGACACGCCGGCGCTGCCATTGCAAAGTTATACGATTGCGATATCCAAGCAGCAGCCACGCCCAATCTGTAGCACTTATAGGAGTCAAGACCGATGGCTAATTCCCAACAGGCCCGTCGCCGCGCCCGACAGGCCGAGAACCAGCGCCAACGCAATGTGGCGAAACGTTCCATGATGCGCACCTACCTCAAAAAGGTCATCAAAGCCCTCGATAGCGGCGACCCGGCAGCCGCCCGAAGCGCCTACCAAATCGCCGTGCCCATCGTCGATCGGGTGGCCAATCGGGGATTGATTCACAAGAATAAGGCAGCGCGCCACAAGAGCCGGTTGAACGCGCGAATGCGTGCTATCGCCAGCTCCACACCCGCGCCCTGACCGCCCCAAGGGGGGCGGTTTGCGCTGGCCCTGCCGAGACAACCTCTCAGAGGTTGTGAAAAAACCTGCTACACAACCCGATAGCGGCGTTGGGCGGTGCTCGCTCCTCGCCTATCGATTTGATATGTCTCGTCGCTGCGCGCCGTCCGCCTTGCTCTCGGCTCGCTCGCGACGG
>CAZUZO010000130.1:1446-9986 GCA_964624765.1 uncultured Thiotrichales bacterium | reverse complement strand
TGTTCCGGATCAACTTCAAGCAAGACACCGTGGGCGTTCAACCAGCTATTTAGATGGGGGGTTTCGGGCCAGTCCGGACGCCGTATGGAGAGCACAGGGACGCCATGACAGGCCGCCTCCACGAAGGTCCCATAGCCTGGTTTGCTGAGCACAGCATCGCACGACGCCAGCATATCTAGGAATGGCATCGATAAGTCATCAAACGGTTTGAGGTCGACGCGACGCGAACTCCAGCCACTTGGCACAAGCCATCGTACACCGGGGATTACAGGCCATCGCTCGACTGGGATATCCACATCGATCCCGCCGAGGCCAATGAGCACAAGGTGCTCGGTTGGGTGAATCTGGTGCGCACTCCATAGCTCGTCTCGGCGCCGACGTCCGAGCGCCGCGATGGGACCTACCGCAAGGCAGCGCTCGAGGTCTGGCATCGGCAAGGCTGGTTCGATGCGTAGGAACCATTGGGCTGCTCGGTAGGCTTCCAAGATCTGGGCGTGAACGATGTCGGCTCCCGGGAGGTGGATACAATAGTGGCGGTAGATCGCCGCCCAATTCAGCGAAGAGAGTGCCACTGCAGGGATCCCTGCAGTGGCAGCAGCGGCAAGTACCCGATAAGGAACGTTGCTAAGGATGAGATCAGGTGCCAGCTCTTGCAGCGTTCTTGCCTCCCGCGCCACTTGATCGCCCCAGTTGACATGGAAACAGCGATAAGCTGCATGGCTTGCTGCCACGCGCACCGTAACCGGCGAGGCCATCCGCATACCGATATCGGCGTCATGGGGTGCGTATTGAAAAGGCGCGGTCAGCCGCGTGCGCAACAGTGCTGGAGGCAAGCCGCTGCGCACGGTGACGCGCAAGTGAGGCAGCTGCCGAAAAAGGGTATCGACGACCGGAGCGGTCTGGGCGAGGTGGCCGAAGCCGTGGGCTGAAATCTCGACGAGTAGATGGGGGTGCATAAGTTGATCGGCTGCGTTACCAAAGTTGAGAGGGGGGACTCTGTCCCACTTAGATGCACGGCCGCGGCATTTCCGAGATCAACCGGGCATGGTCTTTGCCCACTAGACGGGCGTCTGGTACATTTCCCTAAATCTTGCTGGAGGATGCTATCTCGTGTTTGAGCTTGTCAAGGCCGGTGGCTGGCTGATGGTGCCGATACTGCTCTGTTCGGTCATCGCAATGGCTATCGTCGCGGAGCGCTTCTGGACCTTGCGTCGAAATCGCGTTGCGCCGAGCAACCTCGTGGTGCAAGTGTGGCGATGGGCTAAGGCCGGTGATCTGACTGACGAGCGTATGCGGGCGATTCGCACCGGATCGCCGCTCGGTCGGATCTTGGCGGCGGGTCTCGCCAACCGCAAGCAGGATCGAGAGATCATGAAGGAGCGTATCGAAGAAGTGGGACGGCATGTCGTCCACGGTCTGGAGCGCTATCTCAATACCTTGGGGACCATTGCTTCGATCACGCCATTGCTGGGGCTGTTGGGCACCGTGCTCGGGATGATCAAGGTCTTCGCGGTCATTTCCAGCCAAGGTGTTGGCGAGGCGGGTGCTCTTGCAGGGGGTATCTCGGAGGCCTTGATCACCACCGCGGCAGGCTTGTTCGTTGCCATTCCGAGTCTGATGTTCTATCGCTACTTTCGCGGACGAATCGACAGCCTGGTGCTCACGATGGAACAAGAAACGTTGCGCATGGTTGACGCATTGCAAGACCTGCGTGGTTTGAGCCGACTCGAGCGTGGGCATCAAGAGGCCGCCTGATGCGATTCACCGGCCCACGACAGGAGCAACGCATCGAGCTGAACATCACACCGCTGATCGATGTGGTGTTCTTGCTGCTCATTTTCTTTATGGTGTCCACGACCTTCGAGCGTGACTCCGAGCTGCAGATCGAGCTGCCTGAGGCAACCGCTCAACCTAAAGAGGTGAAGGATCACGCCATAGCCGTAACCATCGATGCCAGTGGACAGTATCAGGTTGAGGGTCGATCGCTAGTCAACAGGCAGCGGGAAACCCTCAAACAAGCCATCGCTAGAGCTCGCGAGGGACGCTCAGGTGCCTCGTCTTTGCTGGTCAGTGCCGACGCATCGGCACCTCATCAGGCGGTGGTCAACGTGATGGATGCGGCCCGCCAACTCGGTATCGATCGGTTGAGCTTTGCGACGCGTCTAGCCCAGGAGGAATCGACAGCGCCTACGGCGCGCTAGTGGCGATGCTATGGGTCGACGCCTAGACGCCATCTGGTACGAAAATCACCCTTTGAGTCTGTGTCTCGCGCCGCTGGGATGGCTGTTTTGTTTTGCCGTGCGAGGACGGCGCCTCGCCTACAGGGCCGGGCTTCGTTCAGTGAAGTGGTCTCCCATACCGGTGATCGTGGTCGGTAACCTCACGGTGGGGGGGACAGGGAAAACGCCCCTTGTCATTTGGTTGGCAGGATTCCTGACGGGGCACGGCTATCGTCCCGGGATTATCTGTCGCGGCTACCGTGGACGGGCCGTGCACTGGCCACAGCAGGTGCGAGTCGATTCCGATCCGCGAGCGGTCGGCGATGAGGCTGTAGTGCTTGCGCGTCGCGCCCGATGTCCGGTGGCGGCAGGCCCAAATCGTACAGTGGCAGTAGAGGCATTGGTCAACCACACCGACTGCAATGTGGTGATCAGTGACGACGGCATGCAACATCTCGCTCTCGGAAGACACGTCGAGATAGCGGTGCTGGACGGCATCCGGCGCCATGGCAATGGTCGGTGTCTGCCCGCCGGCCCTCTGCGCGAACCTGTCCAGCGCTTGCAAGAAGTTGACCTCATCGTTACCAACGGCCTTGCCGAGCGAGGCGAGTGCTCTATGACGCTGGCTCTGGGGCCGGTGCGTAATCTTCGCGACGAGGGTCAGGAACGAGCGTTGGCCAGCTTTCGGGAGACCCCCGTGCATGGGGTGGCTGGGATCGGCCACCCGGAGCGATTCTTTGACCAGCTCCGACGTGCGGGTATTCACGTCATCGCCCATGCTTATGCGGATCATCATGACTATCGGCTCCAGGATATTGCCTTCAATGACCGTTTTCCGGTCATGATGACGGAGAAAGATGCCGTGAAGTGCCGCTCGTTCGCCGAATCTCACCACTGGTATATTCCCGTTGAGGCCAGGCCTCATCCCCATTTGGGAGATCGTTTGCTACGGCTGTTGGAAGGGAAATTCCCGCATGGATAAAAAGCTGCTCGAGATCTTAGTTTGCCCTGTGTGCAAGGGGCCGCTCGTGTATCGGGTCTCGGATCAGGAGCTCATTTGTCGGGCCTGTCGGTTAGGTTATCCTATCCGTGAAGACATTCCGGTTATGCTCGAAGACGAAGCTCGACAACTGTCCTCCGAGGAGGCTCGCCGATAGGCTCTAAAGGAGGGCGCTGCTCACCGTTTTGCCACGCTACTCTGGCGGGGCGCGCCAGCGGTGTCGGTTTCCTGCATGGCCGTACCCCTAGCGCTTTAGGACCCATTGTCTGCCACCACGTACGCCAGGGGCGTGGGTGTTGGGGCCGCGACCGGCGGCGGTCACCGGTCGGGCCATCAGTAGGGCGACGAGCGAGCACCACCCAACCCGGCTATAGCAGGAGGTGCCGCAGGTTTTCTTCACAACCTTTTAGTCCGGTTAGTCCGGGGCGATCACCGTGCCATTGGGTAGCACCGCATCCTTGGCGATGACCACGATGCCGTCGCGGACCGCCCAGCGTTCATGGTCGAGATCGGTTCCCACGGGGAACGGTTCGATGCGCACAGAGGTGCCGATGCGCGCGTTCTTGTCGATGATCGCGCCCTTAATCCGAGAGCCTGGACCAATACCGATGGCGGGTACCCCCTGGGGCCGTGCGCTGAGCTCACCCTCGTAGTAGTCCGCTCCCATCAATACCGTGTCTTCCATGATCACTTCTTGGCCGATGATGCTGCGATTACCCAATAGGCTGTTGGTTATCTCCGCCTGCTCCACGACGCAGCCATCGGCGACCAAGACTCGGTTGAAATGCACATCGTTTATTCGACAGCCCGGTAGGAAGCGCGGGTGCGTATAGACAGGACGCACCGGATCATGGAAGTTGAACAGGGGTTCAGGTTGGGCAAGCGCCAGATTGGCTTCGAAAAAGGCACGGATGGTGCCAATATCCTCCCAGTAACCGTTGAAAATGTATCCGTAAACCCGATGGCTGGCGATGGCAGACGGGATCAGATGGCTACCAAAATCGGCGTAGTTGGAATCGAGCAGCGATATCAACACTTCGGTGCGAAACAGATAAATGCCCGTGGAGGCGAGCCAGCCGCGGTCCGAGCCAATATCGCTGGCCAGATCAGCCAAGGTGTTCTCATCCCGCGGCTTCTCGACAAAGGCAGTGATACGTCCGTCGGTAGCTTGTTTAAGAATTCCGAAACGATGGGTCTCACTGCGGGACACGGGCAATACTGCGAGAGAGACATCGGCCGCTCGCGTGCGGTGGAACTCGATGATTTCGGAGTAGTCCATGCGGTAGAGTTGATCCCCGGCCAGCACCAAGACGTTCTGAGCATCGGCGGCTTGGATCTCCGCCAGGTGTTTGCGCACCGCATCGGCTGTCCCCTGATACCAGTCTGAGACGGTTGGACGCTGCTCGGCAGCGAGGACCTGCACCCAACCCTTGTGGAACAGGTCGAAGTGATAGGTTTGCGCGATGTGCCTGTTGAGCGACACCGAATTGAATTGTGTGAGTACTGCGATGCGATCGATGCCCGAATTGAGTGAATTGCTCAAAGCGACATCCACTAATCGGTACTTGCCGCCGATCGGAACCGCGGGCTTGGCCCGCGCTTTGGTCAAGGGCCACAGGCGAGTACCTCGCCCACCACCGAGAATAAGGCACAAAACATCAGTGTGTGACATCAGCCGAGGGACCTTCGGTTCAAACCAGTCGCATACTCTAACCGCCCGGTTTAACGACGGGAAGTGGCGGGTCGCGGTGAGCCAAACCCTCCTCGGGCCCGTCGCTCGGCACGCGCTGACTGAGAGTTGGGGCGTTGGTCATCGTTTCGGCCGTTTGATTGTGTTGGCCCTTGGGGCAGCCGACCCCAGGCCGCAAGGGACGCCGTGAAGACGTCCCTGTCGGCTTGGGTCCGGCATCCCTGCCGCACACACCCTTGCGCGCCCGGGGTTCGGCTGCCGAAGGCTTGGGCGCCGAAGGGATGCTCCGAACAGCCACCCTGATGAAACGATGACCATGGCCATATGTGTCTTGGCTTCGCGCTGGTTGCCTTGCTCTTGCCGCTCGCACCGGTTTTTTTTACAGGCTCTGAGGTCACGGTCTTCCATGACGGAAAGCCACGATGAAGAAACAGATAGACCACTCATCGCCGGCTGAGGCGCCGCACGGAGTCCCCGGGCCGTCGCAGCCAGGAGGCCCTGCCGGGGAGGTGATCGCGGTTCCCGTAACCACGACCCACGTCCGTTTCCGAACACCTCTGATCGGCGCTATTCGCCTGTATCAGTGGCTCATTTCCCCTTTGCTTGGACCCCACTGTCGGCACCTGCCGACGTGTTCTCACTATGCCATCGAGGCCATCGAACGGCACGGTTCGATACGCGGCACTTGGTTGGCGTTTCGTCGTCTATTGCGCTGCCACCCTTGGGGGACGAGCGGCTACGATCCCGTGCCGTTAACCTGGCCGCGCGACCGATCGCAGGGGAAAAAAGACGTCACCCCATGAAGTGTGGTGGTCGGCGACGCTTGCCACCAGGCCAGCATGCCCCTCTCTACGCTCCCCCCGCGGCCGCTTCACTCTGATAATAGCCCATGAGAATATCGGCGACTTCGGGTCGGCTGAATTCTGGCGGCAGTGCCTCTCCAGCGGCGAGCATGGCGCGCACCTTGGTGCCCGACAAAAGCACGAAATCGTCCTGCGAGTGGTCGGGCACATCGCGCATCATCACCACTTTTTTGAGCTTCTTCGACCAAGCGGTATGATCGGCGCGGAAGATCTCGATCTCAAGCGCCCCTGCGGGCACTTCCTCGTCGAAGATAGTCTGCGCATCGAATGGCCCATAGTAGTCGCCTACCCCGGCGTGGTCGCGGCCAATGATAAAATGCGTGCAGCCGGCATTTTGCCGAAAGACCGCGTGCAGAACCGCCTCCCGCGGCCCGGCATAGAGCATATCGAATCCATAGCCGGTGATCATGACGGTGTTGGGGGGGAAGTAGACTTCAACCATCTTGCGGATAGCAGCATCGCGTACCGGTGCTGGAATATCGCCTTTCTTTAACGCACCTAACAGCATGTGGATAAGCACGCCATCCGCACCCACTGCGGCTTTGGCCATCTTACATAGCTCCTCATGTGCCCGATGCATGGGGTTGCGCGTCTGGAAGGCGACGACCTTATTCCAACCGTGCTCCTGGATCTCGTTACGGATCTCGACGGCGGTGCGGAAGGTATCGGGGAAGTCCTGTTGGAAGTAACTGAAGCTTAGCACCGTCAGAGGTCCCGATACGACGTACTTGCCGAGGGAATTGAAGGTCGCCACCCCGGGGTGTTCAGTGTCGAGAGTGCCGAAAACCTTCTCTGCTATGAACCTCTGCTGTTCATCTGACAGCTCTTCGATCGCTTCGACCTCTTGAATCGCCATGACGGGATTGCCTTCGACATTCGGATCACGCAGTGCAATGCGTTTAGCACCTATAATCCCGCTGACATCGTCGGTTAGATTAAGCACCGGAACCGGCCAAAATAGACCACTCGTTGTATGCATCTTCTCCGCCACGCTCAGGGCGTCGGCAAGGTTAATGTACCCTGGGAGCGGGTTAAAGTAGCCACCCCCTAGCATCACTGCGTTGGCGGCAGACGCGGAATTAAGGAGCAGCGAGGGTAACGTTTTCCCTTCCTTGAGCAGCTCGTGGTGCCGTTCGACGTCATAGACAAAAAGGGGATTGAGGGTCTCGGATCCGTGCGGCTTGATCATGTCCTGCTCCAGCGTGGTTGTCCCTTGCTAAACGCGCGGCGTCGAGGCTCGATCCACTGGTATGGAATCGACCGTGGGGCGATACGATGGGATCGTTCTAGCGTCGCGTCGGTTGCTTGGGTTATTAGGGAAGATAAGCAACTTATAATATACCATCGAGGCGCCGATCCGCTAAACGCTAACGCTCGACCCGCACGAATAGATGAAAGCGCTCCAGTATCCAAGAATGAAAGACGGTGCGCGAGAAGCCAAACACCTCAGGCTGAACGGCGTAGGTGATGACGACGACAAGCACCACTGCCAGAAGCAGGACACCGACACGGATGCCATGCCGTCGAGCCCGCGACCTTTGCTTGCCCGGTAGTGGAGGGGGTGAAGGTCGTGTGGCCACCATTTCAGGGAGCGCCGACACGAAGTGTTCGTCGAACCGAGTCGCCGAAATCGGTTTGGGCCAAGGCTCCTCTTCTAACCGGCTGGTGTCCAGAGGTGGTGTGAGGGGGATCGAGCTCAGTTGGCTCGCACTGTCTTGCCTATCTTTCGCGCTTTCGAGGGTGTCCGCTAGGGCTGCCTGAGCATGCGGGGAGGGACGATCCACCGGCATCATCTGATGCCAGGACCGGCCGGCGTCGGGACCTTCGCGCAGCTCGGCGCTGATCGGTGCTATCAACCCCTCGTGACGCAGGGCTTCCACTACTAGCTGCACGTCCTGCTGCTGGAGCAGCGACTTTTGCTCGAGACTTCCATGCAAGAGCAGGCGGCCACAGAGCAGGTTAATCCGGCGTGGGATGCCTAGGGCAAACTCATGAATGGCGCGCAAAGCGGCCTCGCTCAGCTCGGGATTCCCCTGCCAATCTGCAGTGCGCAACCGATGTTGTACGTAGGCGCTCGTTTCTTCGCCGTTAAGAGGTTCGAGGTGGCAGGCAGCGACCAGGCGCTGCTGCACGTGTGTCAAAGAAGGTGAATGCAAACGCTGGCGCAGCTCCTCTTGACCCACCAACACCACTGGTAGCAGCGATTGCCCGTCCACCCGAAGGTTATCTAACAACCGTACCTCGCTCAAAGCCGAGGCATCCAGCTCCTGGGCTTCATCAATAATGAGCAGAGGCTGCCCGCCGCCTTCGGCCTGGGCTAGTAGAAATACCTTGAGGCGCTGCACGAGGGTGGCTTTGTCAATGCCCATCACTTCCAAGCCGAGAGCATAGCCAAGCGTTCTGAGGAAATCGTCTGCGGGCATCCCGGTAGCGATGAGCTGGCAGGTAATGACTGGGTGCGATTTCAGGTTGGCTACGAGATCGTTGCATAGCGTGGTTTTACCTGTTCCAGCGGCGCCCGTGAGCATGGTGATTCCATCACGGCGCAAGAGTGCATATTGGAGATACGCTTTCGCGCGGGCGTAACGGCGATGTTCGAAGAAAAATCTTTCCTCTGGACCAGGGCGAAAGGGGTCCATGCTGAGGCGATAGTAGGTCTCGTATAACATCGAACCTCTGCGCTTGGCAGCTATCGGCGTACTCGCCTAACCCGTTATCGGTCGTAAAGATACAGGGAAGAGGGTGGAAGGACCAAAAAGGGCCATTCA
>CAZUZO010000130.1:0-1346 GCA_964624765.1 uncultured Thiotrichales bacterium | reverse complement strand
TTATCGGTCGTAAAGATACAGGGAAGAGGGTGGAAGGACCAAAAAGGGCCATTCATATTGGGGTCCTAAAGGGCAATGTCCCCATGCTCGAGCGGCTTGGAGGTGACCCTGCCTCGCTGCTCAGCCGCAGTCTCCCAAAACGGAGGGCCTAGCGCAGTGGCTGACCTCCAGCCCGGTGGGGCTGTCTGGGATCCTTGTCTGCTGGCACAGCTCTTGTATTAAAACTAGCCGCGTGACGGAATCGGTTGCATTTTTGGCACGCTCCGACTTCCAAGGGACAAACCACCGCTGCCGCAATCGACCATTAAGGTGCAGCGTGTGGGATCGATCTGAAGGCCGAGCGCTTATGGTAAAAGGAGTAGCGCACCTGTGAGGGACAAAGCTATTGAGGCATGGAGGTCTGTGAGCATGCAAGCTCTCTCCTGGGCCAAGGATGAGCTGCCGCACGAAAACAACGAAGCGATTGTCTCATCGGATTTGGGCGAATTTCTATCTCAGTTATCGGCATGCACTAAGGTACCAGCACACCGGCTTGAGGAGTATCTGATGTGGCCCGAACAAGCGTTGCGGCAGGAAGTGCGAAGTGTCCGCAAGCTGCTGAGCAAACTCTCCCAAGTCGTGGTCAGTTCGATGGAAGATACGACCAGCATCGATGCATTCTGGCAAGAGATTGACCTTGAATCGATATCCTGTGACCACAATTGGCGTTCCATCTTTTCGTCATTACGTTATGCAGGATTGACTCACTTCGAGCATAAACGTGCCGTGCTGGTGAAGTACTTACAGTACCTCACTTTTCGCAAGCGTTTATTGGAACTCATCTATCTTCGCAAACGGGACACTAGGAACGAACAGGAACCCGCACCAGAGCAAACTCTGCCAGCGCATTTTGGCGATAACGGCAGTGCGCCAGACGGGTCAGTACCTCCGCCGATCAGGCACCACCCCAACGGTCGTGATTTCATTCGGTTGCCCCTAGGGGAGCCCGTCGAAGTCCCACTCCCCGCTGGGCGGGAGTTGAAACTAATGCTTGCGGGACACATGTTCCGGATGGTCGGCGCTACTCCTCCTATCCTTGTTGACCAACATGGGGTGAGCTACTTTCTAAAGGAAGGGAAGACCGTACTAGGCCGGCATCCTCAGAGCGACATCGTTGCGAATGCGGATTTCCGCGATATATCCCGTGCGCACCTGTTAATCGAATGGCGCGGGAATCAAGCAGTCACTCTAACCGATCTATCGTCGCGGGGCACATTCGTCTCGATGCAACATATGGCACCCGCACCGAAGCAGGGAGCCACTATCCAAACCAGCCTTCTTCCGACCTTTTCTAACTAGGGTGTTGG
>CAZUZO010000129.1:0-10180 GCA_964624765.1 uncultured Thiotrichales bacterium | reverse complement strand
AAACGAGTACATGAGGATTCTGAGCCGCCGCGCAACGCAGCTCAGGCAAGCGCAGTAGTTTTGAGAACAGCTTCTCATTGTTTCCTGGCATAGCGGCTGGGTACGAGTTCGGCGAGCCGCTCCAGACTCTTGGCTATCCAGGGATCGCCTTGTCCCTCGCTAATTCTGCGCGCGTTGGCTTCGTAAAAGAGTATCGCCTTCTCCTCAAACGGGAAGGCCTGCTCCTTGAGCATTAAACTGTACTGCGCCCGTTGCTCGCTGGTGAGGCGCTTCGGTGGTGCGGAGGCGAGCAGCTCACGGCTGAGCTCGTGATAGAGATCGGCAATGTAATAGGTGGCAGCGGTGGTCACCGGAAAGACAGCATACTCAGCCGCTTGCTCGAGTTCCCTGAGTGCTTTCCTCATGACTTCGAGCTTTCGTGGGAGACTCGTTTCCAACGGCTCTATGAGGCGCGCCCGGTGAAATGTTGTTACTGAATTTTCTGCCAATTGAAGCGCCGCTTGCGCGGCTCGCTCCCGCGTTTGTTGGCTTCGCGCCCGCCCTGCGGTCCGCTCGGCCTCGACAATCTGCGTAAGCCAATACCGGTGTCGCTCGACATCTTTGTCAAGAGCCGCGAGACGGGCCAGTCGCTCACGCGCTGTGATGGCGGCGGCAACGGGACGCGGAAATCGTTCCAGATAGCGTTCGAGGGTGGCGATGGCAGCGTCTGTTTGTCCCCCTTCCCGGTAGAGGTTCGCCGCTTGAAGCATGGCGGCGCGACGCACCTTAGCATCCCGCTGGCTTTCACTCAAACGCAGGTACGCTCTCGCGGCCTCGGCCGTGCGGCCGCTTTTTTCCAAGGCTACCGCAAGCTTTTGCATCGCTTGCGGCCCCAACGGATGCGTGGGATACGCTCTCTGAAACCGCTCCAGTAGGTCAGCCGCTTCGCCCCACTGCTGCAGCGCGAGTAGCGCCGCTGCGGCGTCGTACAGGGCTTGGGGCCGGATCGGCGAGCGCGGTGCCGTTTCGGCGGCGCGGAGGAACAGGGTAGAGGCCTGTCGGGTATCATCTTGGGCCAGGCGTGTTTGAGCCTGCTGATAGATCGACGCGGCTAGACCTTCACGCAGGCTTGTGCGGCGCGCGAGGTCGCCATTGACGAACTGCAAAGCCTCCTCGTAATGGCGTTGTGCCGCGACATAATCGCCGCTTTTGAATTGCGCTTGGGCGAGCAGGATAGAAGCCTGTTGGCGTAGAGCAGGGGGGGGCGGCGGTCGCCTTTGCAACAGCCCTTCGCCTACCTCTATCGCCCTAGAATACGCTTGACCATCTAGCAAGTCTGCTCCGATCACCGCCAGCACGGCGGGAGCCTGAAGATGGTCAGAATAGGTCTCCACAAACTGGAGGGCACCGGCAATGGACTCCTCCGCCCAGGACGCCTTCCGTTGACCCGACAGGGTCTTCTGGTGCTCGGCTCGGGCAAGGATGACGCGATAGCCGGCCTCGGCGCCTAATGGGTGTGGCTCACGGGCATAGGCGGTGCGCGCGTATTCGTTTGCCGCATGGGGATACTGTCGATACTCGTAAAGGAGTTCGGCCAACCGAAAATTCATCTCTGCCGCTTGCTGCGAGTCGTCGTAGGCGCCAAGGTAGGCTCGGTACCAGTTTGCGGCCTTGCGGTAACTGGCCACGCTTTTGTTTTGGCGAAACTCGGCGTGATAATGGTGGGCGAGTTCGGCCATGCTGGTTTGCACGCGTTCGATCATCGCTGGCATCGGGGGTTGATGGCGCCAGAAATCACTGTGCGGCGCAAATTTAGCCGCAAACTCGGCCTTCGCTCCCACTATCCGATCGGTAAACCCTGCTCGTTGGTAGATTTCTATCACCGTGATATAGAGCTGGGGGGCCTCGGCACTCGAAGGCGAACGTCGCGCCAAGGCGAGATAGGTCTCGGCCGCGTCGCTGTAGCGCTCTTCGTCAACATACAACGCCCCGAGGCTGCGGTAAAGGCGATCGTCAAAGGAACGGCGCTCCTGCTGAGCCAGAGACTGGTCGAGCGCAGCCACACCGCCGAGAGCGGAAAAACACAGTGCCACAGCGCGGAAGACATCGGCGAGTTGCTCCCGCTCGGCGCGCGATAGGTCGGAAAACTGAGCGCTCCCGTCGCCGATAGGGATCTGGTGGTCAAGGAAGGTGAAAAAGACCTCCACCGCCTCGGCGTAACGCTCCTGCTTGAACAGGCTCCATCCCAGCTTGTAGAGCGATTGGCGGTAAAGGGCGGTATGTTGCCCCAGATCCACCACCCGCCGATAGGCTTGCTCGGCCTCCACGAACGAGCGCGCGGCGAACAGCAGCTCACCGCGCCGAAATTGTCCATCCCCATACACCGTCGCCTCGGTATCTGACGTCGGTTCGGCGAGCTGGGTCAGCAGGGTCATCGTTGTTGCCGACTGGCCGCTCTCCTCATAGGCCCTGGCGAGCTGATACAACAGCTCTCCTTGGGATCCGCCGTTGGGCTGCTGGTGCAGTAACGACTCATAGATCGTGATCGCTTCGAGATAGCGTTGCGAAGCCGTCGCCGGCAATGTAGCGACATCTTCGCCATCGGTGGGAACCGTGGCACGCTGGTCCGATGCGCTCTCGAGTAATAAGTCGGCAAGGCGTCTGGCTACGTCCCAGCGCTGCGGAGTATCGGGATAGCGTTGCAGATACTTGCGGTAGGCGCTGATGGCTTTCTCGCGTCCGCCCACGATAGAGGAGCCAGGGGCTGACGTCGGTGCTGCGGTGCCGAGATGGCCGATGGTGGCGACCGCCGGCACGTTCGCATGCGGGGTTGCGGAGCATGCAGCCAGTAACGCGACGCACGCCAGCGAGATCAAATGGGGCGTTAGGTCCAACAGACTGACCACCTGACGTCTGGAAGACCTGTGCCGACTGCCTCGAGGTTGCCAGAAAATCGTTGGGCAGCGCTCAGGCATAGCGGACATCCCAGGCAAAGGGCTGGATCAGGACAAGCATGAGACGGTCAAGCACGGGATCAACCTTTGGCCAGTCCTCATGGTATTGAAGTATCCGCTCTGCCCCCAACCTTATCCTCCGAGATCATAAGTCTTGGCAAGCTCGAGCTCTGCTTGTTGGAGAAACGCTTGTAACCGGCGTTGACGGTTAGCCAGCTCGCGCAGAGCGAGGGTGCTGACATAGCTCGCGTGGGCCTCGAGGGCACTGGCGATCCGTGGCTGCAATGCGAGGATGCGGGCACGCAGGGCCGCGATGCGCTCGGTGTGCGCCACCGAGTTAGGGGGTGTTTCGCGCGTGTGGCCCAGCTGCGCTAGCCGAGGGTTAGACATTTCTCCGGAGGGGCGGGCTCTAACTGGATCTGTCGGGGCCGCGGGGCTGTCTGCTGGCGGTGCCCCATGGGGTCGCGGAATCTGCCTGATAACGCGGTTCGGGTCTGACTCTTGTGCCACGACAGTGGGCTGCATGGCGGTGAATTCCGGATGGGACGCCTGCTCGTCGTTGGGTTGCGGCAGCCGGAGTTCTCCGCTATCCGGAAGCCCAGCGGCTGCGGAGTTCGGCAGCCATTTCACCGCCGGTGTTTCCGGTAGCCATAACACGTCAGGCCGGGAGGGTAGCCAGATCACCTGGGATGATGTGGGCTGTCCGCTCAACTTCGACTGTGGCAAGGGATTGACTGCTCGCTGCGCTGGTAATTCCATTTCCGGTAGGGGCGCTGTCCGGCGCTGGGCGGAGTGTGCGGTTGCAGGGCCGGTTTCCCAGTGTTCGATCCATTCGGAAGCCGAGAGTGTTGGTTCGGCGGTCTGGATCGGCTTGCTAGGGCTTGCTGATCCCTTGTCACCCCCTCCAGACCGGCCTTCTTCAGGGGCTGACTCACCGGCCGGAGGCACGCCATCGGCTCGCATGATAGGCGGACGGTAATCGTCAAGGGCGTCTAATCGCCGCAGCCATTCCGCCAGTGTCTCTTGCAGGGACAGCAGGTCGCGATAAGCGCGCCATGCCGCTTGAAAGTCGTGCCCGGCTAGCAGGCGTCCAAGGTAGCGAGTAACGGGAGTGGCCTCTCTAATACCCTCGGCGGACGCAGAGAGCATCGTGATGCGGGGCTGGTCGCTATGGCGAGAACCGATGAGGTTGCCTTCGCGCACCGCCTCGATGGCTTCGCCTAGGCGCTGCAGCTCATCTGAAAAGGCACCCAGCGCTTCTTCGTAGAGGCGGGCTGCCTCGGTCAGAGTGCGCAACTCGCGCTTGACCGCGGGTACCGTGAGCAGCGCTTCTTGCACCGCCGGATCGATAATGCCACGACGGCGCAGTTCCAGCCACGGGAGCAGCGCTTCTTGTTTGCGTTCCCGTGCCAGGGCTGCCCAGCCCGCACCCAATAAGGCTCGATTCGAGTACGCTCCTTGCAGTCGCACTGACTCGAAAGCGGCTTGTGCACGTTGCGGATCACCCGTCTGAAGAGCCAGGTTGCCGAGGACGAGGTTAGCTCTATCCCTTAGCGTCAACAGCTCCTCACCCTCTGTCGGCCCAGCGATGACCTGTTCCAGGGCGACCATCGCCTCGGCATACTCACCGGCCCGCATCAAGGCGATGCCGCGATTGTAGTGGGCATAGCCGGACTGGTCGGGCAGCCCCTGCCAGCGACGCAGCTCATCGGCCGCGAGTCGGTTCGAGTCAAGCGCCATCAATATATGAGCGCGAAGCAGTTGGTGATCGCCACGCAGGCTAGGCGGTAGTTCGCCTGTGACCTGTTCCAACGCCCTCTTGGCGGCAGCGAGATAGCCTTTGTGGAAAAAGGCTTCTGCCAGGCGGTGCCAGCTTCGGTCCCGGGCCGAATCCGGTATCGCGTCATCTTCCAACGCGAGTAACCATGTCTCCGCAGCCTCCTGCAGACCATAATCGAGCAGCAGCTCTGCTCGCCGCCAGTTGGCTACGCGGTGTTGGCCAGCAGATAGCAACTTTTGCTGCTTAGCTTGCTGCAAGCGAGCGATGGCCGACAGGAAGTCTTTATGCTGGCGAAGAAGCTCGATCTCGCGCAGAACGACACTTTGAAGTGGATCGGCCGCGCTCGGGTAGGGGTCGTGTGCCGCGATGCGCTGGATCGGTAATAGCGACAGTGCCAAGATGATGGAAATAAGGCTTCTTAGGTTGTGCGGGGATCGAGGCCCCATGGGGCTCACCACTCTCGAAGGGTTAGTTTCGGATCGCTCTTTTTGTCTGCCACCTGGATGACTAATTCCATGTGTTTCGGACCCAAACCCTTGAGAAACGTTGCAGACACTCGGTGGCGGTAGCGTTGCCCGGCTTCGCTCGAGCTTTCAAGCGACGCCGCCAGGGTATGCTTACCATAGGGCAACCTTCCCATGTAAAGCCGTTGCGCACCTCCCGTTCGCAAGGGGAGGATCCCCTCGTCATCCAGTTGTTGTGTCAATACCCGCTCACCGTTCACTTTGATCTGCACGGTTGCGGGTCTAAGAGTGGTCTCGGGGGACAGCGAAACGAAGACGATCAGTTGCAGGTCCCGTGGATACAGAACCGCTTCATCGAGTTCGAGGAGTGCCTCACCGATATCTACCGCCTCCTGCTTGATTCCCTGGAGATCCCTATCGAGATCCTGCAAGCGGTCGGTTGCGCCAAATGCCCCTCCATTGCTCAGCATCGACATCATCGCTACCACAAATGGCATAAAATGTAAGGCGTTGGTCATGGTTTCCGCCGCTTGATTACCGTTGCCCTTGGGGCGGCCGACCCCTTGCGGCAAGGGGTCCGGCTGCCGAAGGTTTGGGCGCCGATGGTGTGCTCCAGAGCAACCCTGACGAAACGACGACCCTGGCCAATTCTAACATTCCGACAGCACGGTCTTGCGCCACTGGCGCAAACAGAGTCCTTGCTGGCTCCTGCTGTGGCAACGGGAGCATTTGGGGTAAAGAAGTCCGCTCGCTTTGCTGTATCCCCGTCGGCCGTGCCACTCCATCCTTGATGTCCCCTTTTTATGCTCGACTTTCATACAGGATACCTTGATGTGTAATCGCGTGGTTGTACAGGAGCATACACCAGGCTGAGGGGGTGGAGAGCAGCGATAGGGAGCTCTGAATCGGGCTCCTCATGCCCAGTCTATTGCTCGGCCAGCTGAGAGGTTGTGAAAAAACCGTAGCGAGCAGCCCGAGAGCCAGGCGGACGGAGCGCAGCGACGAGACATATCAGATAGATAGGCGAGGAGCGAGCACCGCCCAACGCCGCTATCGGGTAGCACAGCAGGTTTTTTCACAAGCTCTGAGGGAAGGGTGTGGTTTGACACCCTTCGCTACGAACTTGAACAACTTACGGATATAATTAACGCATAAATTATAAAATGCCGCTCCAGCGGTCGGTGTCAGGTATCCCTTTTGCGCCACCACCTTGCGTCAAGTTTCGTTCTAGAGAGTCTGCACTCGCCGCGGTGTCCACTCCTGTTCCCCAGAGAGGTTGTGAAAAAACCGTAGCGAGCAGCCCGAGAGCCAGGCGGACGGAGCGCAGCGACGAGACATATCAGAGGTAGATAGGTGAGGAGCGAGTACCGCCCAACGCCGCTATCGGGTAGCGCAGTAGGTTTATTCACAAGCTCAGAGGCCTTCACATCTCTGGACCCCCCTTCCCAAAGAGGAAACGCAGTCAATGGTCGATAGTCTTTTTCCCCCTTTAGTCATCCACGGCCAAGCGCGGCTACCCATCATTCAGGGGGGCATGGGGGTTGGCATCTCGGCCCACAGGCTAGCCGGTGCTGTCGCCCGGGAAGGGGCGATCGGGACCATTGCGAGTGTGGAGCTGCGGCGGCTTCATCCGGACATCATGCAACGCACCCACCGATGCCGAGACCATGCTACCCTGGCCGAGAGTAACCTCGAAGCGCTGGATCGGGAGATCCGTGCCGCGCGTGACATCGCCGGTCCCCAGGGATTTATCGCAGTGAATGTGATGCGCGCCTTGAAGCACTACGCCGATTTGGTTCGACAAGCCTGTCAAAGCGGTGCCAACGCCATCATCATGGGGGCTGGCTTGCCCTTCGAGCTACCCGAGCTAACGAAGGGGTATGATGAGGTGGCGCTGATTCCGATCTTGTCCGAGGAACGCGGGGTACGGGCGCTGCTGAAGCGTTGGGGGCGCAAGGGCCGCCTGCCCGACGCCATCGTTATCGAGCATCCGCGCTATGCGGGGGGACATCTGGGCGCCACGCGGTTAGAGCAGGTGAACGACCCTCGCTTTGACTTTTTCCGGGTGCTCTCCGCTATCGGCGAGGTCTTCAAGCAGCTAGGGCTTTCCGTCGATCGTATCCCCCTTATCCCCGCCGGCGGCATTAATTCCTTCGAGAAGCTGCGACAGCTCTTTTCCCTTGGAGCCAGAGGGGTACAGATCGGGACGCCCTTCGCCGTAACCACTGAAGGGGATGCGCATCCCAACTTCAAGCGGGTTCTGGTGGAAGCACGGCCGCAAGACATCGTTACTTTTCTCAGCACAGCCGGTTTACCGGCCCGGGCCGTGCTCACGCCTTGGTTGAAGCGCTATCTCAAGAAAGAAGCCCAACTACGTGAGCGGGCTAACCCGGAAACCGCCGGTTGTGCTCGTAACCTTGAATGCTTGACCCATTGCGGGTTCAAAGATGGCGATCGGGAGGTTGGCCAGTTCTGCATTGAGACGCAACTGGCGGCTGCCCAACGCGGTGATGTAAACCGAGGCCTATTCTTCCGAGGCTCTGAATCCCTGCCCTTTGGCACCGAGATCCGCCCCGTGCGCGACCTGTTGGAATATCTGCTGACAGGTAGGAAGCCGGGTTTATCGGAGTCTGAGCCATTGAGTGCCATGGGCTAACACTAACCAGGCGGGTCGGGATGGATGAGGAATGCGTGTGCGCAACGAACAGCCCGGTGATTTCTCCTTCAGCGGTAAAGACGCGCAGAACAGACTTCGCTCCCCAGTAGCTGACCGAAGCGGATTAGCGGGCTCTTACCAGAGGGTTCTCCCAACGCAGATTATCGAAGCGGGCGAAGTCGGTATCGTTGGAAAAGACAGTAAAGCCGTGTTCGATGGCGAGGGCCGCGATATGCGCATCGGTAGTGAGGTTTGCACCGATGCCAGTGGTGTGGAGCAGCGTCTTCAGTAAGGGCCAGTGTCTCGGTGTCGGCACGACGATCGTCGTATTGGGCTGTGCCAACCAACTCGCGATGTAGTCGGTGGCTTCGGTTACCGACAACGGCGCTATGAAGATCTGACGGCTGCTAACGAGGCGGATGAAACCCAGTATGGTCGGATAGCACAGGCCGACGATGGCGGATGATGAAAGCGCGCCGTCCCACCAGCCCTTCGCTTCCTCATGAAAGCCACTGGTTTCGTCGATCGCGTAGACCAGTAGATTGATATCCGGCAGGATCATCCTCTACCCCTTGCTGTGGACGTAAACGCATCCGCCTCCATCTCGTCAACCAGTTGGTTGAGCTTTGTCGCGTCGACCCCAGTGCGAAGACCGAGCTTGCGGGTCGGCGTTCGATAAGGGGTGGGTTTAGGGGGTTGCCCCTGGGACTGGATCCCGGCACGTAGCAGCTGGTTTAAAGCGCCCCTGAATGAGAGTCCTTCACGCCGGCGCAGATCTTCAATCTGAGCCAGCAGATCGTCGTCGATAGTGACTGTCGTACGCATCTGACGCAGAATAAGCATCATATGTTGTGATGTCAATGATGCAATCGATTGACGGGAGCCTCCTCGCTGACCTGTGTTGGGCCTGTCAGCAACGTGTCCGACGCCGATTCAACCCAGGATCTGGCCGTGGCGCAGGAAAACTCCCAAGCCAACGCCCCATGACTGAGCGACACGCCAGCGCGGGCCATGGTCATCGTTTCGTCAGAGAGGTTGTGAAAAAACCGTCGCGAGCGGCCTGAGAGCCAGGCGAACGGCGCGCAGCGACGAGACATATCAGATAGATAGGCGAGGAGCGAGCACCGCCCAACGCCGCTATCGGGTTGCGTAGCAGGTTTTTTCACAACCTCAGAGCTGCCCTGGAGCACACCGTCGGTGTTCGAGCCTTCGGCAGCCGGCCCCGGGCCGCAAGGGACGCCGTGAAGACGTCCCTGTCGGCTTGGGTCCGGCGCCTTTGCACACATCCTTGCGCGCCCGGGGGTCGGCTGCCCCAAGGGCAAACGTAATCAAACGGCCGAAACGATGACCAACGCCCCAGCGCGTCTCGAAGGGTTATCGCCGTCATCATAGCGTCGCGCGGTGTCTGGCGGTTCGTAGGGACATCCTTGTACACTGGGGTGGGCCAAGCATCTAATGTGATGCGCTTATGCCTCGGGCCCGCTCCGTCGGGGCTAGCGTGCCGCTATGGGATATCGTCGCGGATGATTTTGTCGGCGGCATGCGCCTTGCCTTGTCGGCCCCGGTGTCATCCGTTAGGCAGCTTGCTTGCACCGGGGAGGGCGGATGCGGCGAAACAATCGATCACAGGCTCGATCAGAGGATAACGCGCCGGATAGAACGGCCTATTTACGCAGGGCAGAAAAGCGCAGAGCGGGCTACGACAAGAAGCAAGCCTGTGCCACCCAGGAAAAGGGTCTGCTGATCGTCAATACCGGTACCGGAAAAGGCAAGACCACCGCCGCTTTTGGCATGGTGCTTCGCGCGCTAGGCCACGGCATGAAGGTGGGCATCCTCCAGTTCATCAAGGGTGCGAGGCCAAGTGCCGAGCGCGAGGTTCTCGCGCGTTTTGCAGGCGTGGATTTCAAAACCATGGGCGACGGTTTTACCTGGATCACGCAAGATCGCGATCAAGATGTCGCCACGGCATGGAAGGCCTGGGCCGAAGCCAAGCGGATGATCGCCGATCCGAGCTATGCCATGGTGATCTTGGATGAGTTCAATGTCATCCTGAGATACCAGTATCTGCCGCTCGAGGAGGTCCTGGATACGCTCTGTTCGCGGCGGCCGATGTTGCACGTGGTGGTGACCGGCCGCCATGCCCCCGCCAAGTTGATCGCGGCGGCGGATCTGGTCAGCGAGATCCGTCCTATCAAGCATCCCTACCGAGAGCAAGGCGTCAAGGCCCAGCCTGGTATCGAGTTCTGAGAGGTTGTAAGGATACCAAGGGTTGGCTGACACGCTGCGCGCCAACCCAACGAATCGGCGCTTTTTAAGGAAGTCACCCTTAAGCCGACATAGGGCAAGG
>CAZUZO010000128.1:0-10197 GCA_964624765.1 uncultured Thiotrichales bacterium | reverse complement strand
CGGACGGAGCGAAGCCGAGAGACATATCAGATAGATAGGCGAGGAGCGAGCACCGTCGAACGCCGCTATCGGGTGGTGTAGCAGGTTTTTTCACAACCTCCGAGTCGAGTGATGTCATTTGGCCATGGTCATCGTTGCGTCAGGGTTACGCTGCAGCGCACCGTCGGCGCCCAAGCCTTCGGGAGCCGATCCCCTTGGCGAAAGGGTGTGTGCGGCAGGGACGCCGGACCCAAGCCGACAGGGATGTCTCCACGGCGTCCCTTGCGGCCTGGGGCAAAGGTCGTCAAGCTGATGGAACCGCGATAGCGGACAGTGGCAAGATGGCTCGGAGGGGTACCCCAGGGATGGGGCGAGAACCACTACCGTGTACGGGAGGGTGTCTGGCGGGCCGTCTGGCCACAGGGCATGATGGTGATAAACAGCTTTTCATGGGCCGCCGACGTGCGCTATTGCCACTGGCCGGCGAAGTAATCCAGAAAGATGCCCGCGAAGATGGCTGCTCCGAACCAGTTGTTGTTTAGAAAAGCGCGGAAGCAGCGCTGCGGTTCACGATCGCGAATCAGGTGCTGTTGGTACAGCGCCAGCATGGCGGCGCCGGCGAGACCGAGGTAATAGTAGCGCCCGAAACCGACCCACTGACCGATAAAGGCCAACAACACCAAGAGTAGGCTTTGCACGCCAGCGATGACGGCCCGGTCCACCTGTCCGAAGAGGACCGCGGTCGATTTTACCCCGATGCGTAAATCGTCCTCTCGATCCACCATGGCATACATGGTGTCATAGGCTAGAGCCCACAGCACCACGGCTAAGAGGAGCCACCAGGCTAAGGCGGGTACCTCGCCTGTCTGAGCTGAGAAGGCCATCGGCACCGTCCAGCCGAAGGCGACCCCTAGATAAATTTGAGGCAGATGGGTGTAGCGCTTGACGAAAGGGTAGGTAATGGCCAAGCCCAGGGCAACCAGTGACAGAACGATGGTCAACGTGTTCAGTAACAGTACGAGCGCAAAGGCAAGAAGACAAAGTCCAACAAAGAGCCCGATCGATTCTTTGGTCGTGACCTGTCCAGTGGCAAGTGGCCGCTGCTGGGTGCGTCGCACATAGGGATCGATGTGTCGGTCGGCGTAGTCGTTGATAACACATCCAGCCGATCGCATCACCACCACCCCGAGCAAAAGCACCGTTAGGACCAGCGGTTGGGGATTACCCGAGGAGGCGATCCAAAGTGCCCACAGTGTGGGCCAAAGCAGCAGCAAGATCCCAATTGGCCGATGCAGGCGCATGAGCAGCGCATATTGTTTGGTACGATCGTAAAGTTTCGCTACTGGCATCGAGTTCATCGAAAGCATGATGCATAAGGACCATCAGGTCCTTGGGCGGCTTGGGGGACCGCGTTCTTATTTGGCTCTGGCCAATCTTGCCCCTTTAACCAATGGCTAGGATAGCATCCATTTCCACCTTGGCCTGTTTCGGGAGTGCGGCAACGCCCACGGCGGCACGTGCTGGATAAGGGGGAGAGAAATATTCCGCCATGATGGCGTTAATGCGCGCAAAATCGTCCAGATCGGTAAGGAATACATTGAGTTTAACCACCTCCATTAAGGAGCCTCCGGCAGCTTCGGCGACCGCCGACAGGTTCTTGAAAACCTGATGGATCTGCTGGTCGATGTGATCCCCCACTAATTCCATAGTCTTGGGATCCAGCGGGATCTGGCCGGACAGAAAAACGGTGTGTCCCACCTTCACGGCTTGTGAGTAGGTACCGATAGCAGCCGGTGCTTGGGGTGTGCTGATAATCTGTTTGTCCATAGACAGTCTCTCGGGTATGACTCGATGGAGGGCCTGGCTCCCTAGCTGCGGGTGCGGGTGATGCGGGTAATCAAGCTGATGGCACGTAGTCGCCTGATGATTTGCGCTAGATGGGCTCTATCGATCACATCGATGACAAAATTGACCGAAGTGTAGAGCTCGTCACGGTCTGAGATCACGACGTTCTCGATGTTGGATCCCATCTCTGAGATGGCCGCGGCCATGGTGGCGAGAGCCCCCTTTTGATTGGCCGCATCGACGCGGATCTCTACCGGGAATTCGCCTTGAATATTCGTCTCCCATTCCACATCGATCCATTTCTCGGGGTGCTTGGTGTATTCCGCGAGGTTTTTACAAAGCTGAGTATGAATCACGATGCCTCGTCCGGCGCTGGCAAAACCATAGATGGCATCGCCTGGAATCGGATGGCAACACTTGCCCAGCGTTACGACCATACCCTCGGTACCTTTGATGTACAGCGGTTGGGCTGATTTAGGATTGCTACTGGAGGAGGGGGGACTGATCGTTTCGCCACTGGGTTCTTCGGAGAGTGGGACGAGTCGGCGCACCACTAGGGGTGCGATACGGTTGCCGAGGCCGATGTTCTCCAAGAGCCCCTCAAAGTCCGCGAGGCCGAATTCTTTCAAGAGAGCGTTAATACGCTGTTGCGGAATATCCTCGATAGTGAGCGACTCCCCCGCCAATGACTGCGTGATGAGCCGGCGTCCAAGCTCAATGGCCTCCCCCGTACGAAGGTTTTTCAGGTAGCTTCGAATGTTGGAGCGAGCTTTACCGGTGACTACAAAATTCAACCAATTTGGGTTAGGCCGTCCCCACGGTGCTGTGACGATCTCTACGGTTTGGCCGCTCGCTAGCGGTGTGCGCAAAGGGGCATAACGGCGGTCGATCTTGGCTGCGACACAGGTGTTGCCCACATCTGTGTGCACGGCATACGCCAGATCCACTGGGGTCGCTCCTCGCGGCAATTGCATGATTTCACCGGCCGGTGTAAATACGTACACCTCATTGGGGAAAAGATCAATTTTGACGTTCTCGATGAACTCGATGGAATCGCCAGCTTCCTTTTGCAGCGCAAGGAGGTTTCTCAACCATTGCCGTGCTCGCGCCTGGGCCGCATTGCTGCTGTCTTGCCCGCTCTTGTACATCCAGTGTGAGGCGACTCCCGACTCTGCCACTTCATGCATATCGCTGGTGCGGATTTGCACTTCGATGGGTATCCCGTGGGGGCCGTGCAGAGCCGTATGCAAAGATTGGTAGCCGTTTGACTTGGGTATGGCGATGTAATCCTTAAAGGTTCCATGTCTTGGCTTGTACAAGCTGTGCACCGCGCCAAGGGCTCGATAGCAGCTATCGACGCTATCGACGATGATGCGAAACGCATACACATCGAGTACCTCAGAGAAGGGCACACTCTTGTTGCGCATTTTCTGGTAGAGGCTGTAGAGGTGTTTTTCGCGTCCGAGGACCCTGGCTGGCAAATTCTCTGTTTGCAGCCGCTGCCTGACGGCAGACTCGATGCGTTTGACGATGTGCTTACGGTTGCGCCGCACTTTTCGGACTTCGGCCGCCAGGACTCGGTTGCGCATCGGATAGAGGGCGGCAAAGCCGAGATCTTCGAGCTCCAATACGAACCTGTTGAGTCCGAGACGGTTCGCAATGGGGGCATAAATCTCCAGCGTTTCGCGGGCGATCTGGCGACGCTTACGCGGCGGCAACGCATCCAGGGTACGCATGTTGTGGAGGCGATCAGCCAGCTTCACCAAGATCACCCGGATGTCACGGGCCATCGCGAGGATCATCTTGCGGAAATTCTCGGCCTGTTCTTCGACTTTGCTCTCGAAGGTGATTTGCGTCAGTTTACTCACACCGTCCACGATGTCAGCGACATCGGAACCGAAGTTTTCCGCGATCTGATGCTTGGCGGTCGCCGTGTCCTCGATGACGTCATGCAAGATGGCAGCGATCAGGCTCTGCTGGTCCAACCGCAGCTCGGCGAGGATGCGAGCAACGTTGAGGGGATGGAAGATATAAGGCTCACCTGAGGCCCGTACTTGCCCTCGATGGGCTTCGGCGGAAAAGAGGTAGGCGCGATAGATCTCGTTGACTTGCCGGGTGTCGAGATAAGCGGCTGTCAGGTTGCAGAGATCGTTGATGAGGAACACCGCGCCTCCGCCATTACCGTCCGGTTGCAACCGGTGTTCGGTGAGTTGCAGGCTATCGTGGCTCCTCATGGCGTTCCTGATCGATCACCATAGAGGCTAGGGCGATACCCGTTGCCTCCTTCGAGGCGACGCTGGCATCGAGTTCTTGGTATTCCTCATCGAGGATGGAGGGGCCGATCAAGCCTTCGGCGATCTCGCGCAGAGCCAGTACCGTGGGCTTGTCGTTTTCCTCCGCAACCAGCGGCTTGGAGCCCCGCTCGATCTGCCGGGAGCGCTTGGTGGCGACCAATACCAGCTTGAAGCGATTGGGTATTCTTTCCAGACAATCTTCGGTGGTGATGCGTGCCATAATTGGACCTATCTCGTCGGTTTTCGGATTGGCGCGATAGCTAGAAATTTACTAACTGTAGGGCGAGGGTGCCAACAAGGTGGCGAGGAGCTCGCGGTGACGTTGCCTCTGTACTTCGCGGCGCAGGCGACTTGCCAAAACAATCATCCTAAGCTCTTCCAGAGCGGTGGCGAAGTGGTTATTGATGACGAGGTAATCGAACTCATCGTAATGAGCTATTTCCTTGCCGGTATCTCGCAAGCGCCGCTGGATCACCCCAGCCGGGTCCTGGTCGCGGTCTCGTAGACGGGACTCTAAGGCCTGGCGCGACGGAGGCAGAATGAAGATACCGATACTGTCCGGCATATGCTCTCGAACCTGGCGCGCGCCTTGCCAGTCGATCTCCAACACGACATCGATACCTGAGTGCAGCCGCTGCATCACCCATTCTCGAGAGGTACCGTAATAATGGTCGAACACTTGAGCATATTCGAGAAAAAGGCCTCGACTTGCGAGGGCGTGAAATCCCTCCTTGTCAATAAAATTGTAGTGTATGCCATCTTTTTCCGCTGGACGTTTGGGGCGTGTAGTATGAGACACTGAAACAACGATGCCCGTCACGGTGGCGACGAGCTGCCCAACGAGGCTGCTTTTTCCCGTTCCTGACGCGCCGCTGACGATAAACAAATGGCCGGTTGGGGTGTCGGTGGCTGGCAGCACTTGTGCTTCCCTAGCGAGAGAGGCGACTTCTTGATTATTCGAGGTTTTGGATTTGTTCACGCATTTGTTCCACTAAAACCTTCAAGTCAACGGATGCTTGTGTCGTTTCTGTGTCGATGGACTTGGCGCCGAGGGTGTTCGCCTCGCGGTTCATCTCCTGCATGAGAAAATCGAGCTGCCTGCCGATGGGCTGGTCTTGGTTCAGCAACCGTCGAACCTCGGTGACATGGGCATCGAGCCGGTCAAGCTCTTCGGCGATATCGATCTTTTGGGCGAACAGGACGACCTCTTGCTCCAGACGCCCCGTATCGAGTTCTGCCTTTAGCTCGACCAGTCGCTGAGCTAGCCGGTCACGCATGGCCTCGACGAGGCCTGGTGAGCGCCGCCGGATCTCGGCAACGATGCCTTGTAGCTCATCACAGCGCTGGGCGATGCGCTTGCCAATCTGGATGCCCTCGCGCCCACGGGTAGCCACCAGGTCATCTAGGGCGACTTGCAAGAGGCGGATGGCCGCGCGACCCAGCGCGTCAACGTCGGGTAGGGGTGCTTGCACCACACCCGGCCAGCGTAGGACATCCATGGAGCTGACGGGTGCGGGATTGAATAACAGCCCATCGATCTCCCGGCTGGCCTTGGCAATCTGCTCAGCAAGTGGTCGATTGAAATGAAGCTCGCTTTCCGGTAAGGCGGCCGGCTTGTACCGCAGCGTACATTCGACCTTGCCGCGACGTAGGCGGGCCCCCACCTCTTCTCGCAGGAACGGCTCCAAAGCGCGTAGCTCCTCAGGCAGCCGCGACGCAATATCGAGATAGCGGAAATTGACGGATCGCAGTTCCCACACTAGGATTCCCCATTCGCTGTGCGCCTCTTGGCGCGCGAAGGCTGTCATGCTGCGTATCATTCGCGACGCCTCGAGCCGGATAAAGCGTTTATAATAAACTCTGCTCTCTGCGCTGGCAAAGAGGGCACCAAAGTGACCAGTGTGCCCCGTCTGGGGTGCGCCAGCATCAACACCCTATATAGCGCTCCTAAGACATTCGTGGTAGGCGATCCCAGCAATGTTCAAGTCGGCAGGTCTGGTTGGTCCACAAATCAGGTAGGTGCACTATATCCACAGCGAGTAACATGAGAGCCAAGAATGCGTCCTAGCGGTCGGCAGAACGATCAATTGCGGCCATGTCGGCTGATCCGGCACTATACCAAGCACGCGGAAGGGTCCGTGCTCGTGGAATGTGGGGATACGCGTGTGTTGTGCACGGCGAGTGTGGAGGAGCGGATCCCGGCATTTTTGCGTGGCCAGGGAAAGGGTTGGTTGACGGCAGAGTACGCGATGTTGCCGCGTGCCACCGGGCAGCGCACCCGGCGTGAGTCCGTCATGGGGGGCCAAAGTGGGCGTTCGCTGGAAATCCAGCGTTTCATCGGCCGCTCACTGCGGGCCGTCCTGGAGCTTCGAGCCTTGGGAGAACGTACCATCACCATCGATTGCGATGTTATTCAGGCAGACGGCGGTACGCGCACCGCCTCCATCACCGGCGCTTACGTTGCGCTCGCCGATGCACTCAACCACCTGCAGAGTCGGGGACGAATCGATCGGAATCCTATGTTCGGTCAGGTGGCCGCCGTCTCGGTGGGTATTTTTCGTGGTCTGCCCATACTCGATCTCGATTACGCCGAGGACAGTGAGGCGGAAACCGACATGAATGTCGTCATGAATGACAACGGCGCGTTTGTTGAGGTGCAAGGGACCGCTGAGGGACACGCATTCCGTATGGAGGAATTGGTCGCCATGCTCGGATTGGCAAAGGGAGGCATTCAGCAACTGATCGAGGCTCAGCGCAGAGCCCTGGAAAGCGAATGACAGCGGGGCCCGCAGATAGAGTTTTGCTCACTGGGGATCGGATCGGCCGCAGCCGAGCGCGATCATGAAACGGATCGTTTTGGCGAGCGGTAATGCCGGTAAGCTGCGCGAGATAGGGGAGCTGCTGGCGCCTTTAGATCTAGAGGTCTTACCTCAGTCTGTTTTCGGGATCGCAGAGGTAGACGAGTCAGCGCCGACCTTTGTCGAGAACGCCCTGTTGAAAGCGCGACACGCCGCGAGCCGTGCGAAACTGCCTGCCTTGGCGGACGACTCGGGGCTGATGGTTGACGCTCTGGACGGTGCTCCAGGCGTTTACTCGGCACGCTACGCCGGACCCGCAGCGACCGATGAGCAGAACCTCAGGAAGCTCCTGAGTGCCCTCGATGGGATTCCGGAGGATCTTCGCACGGCTCGGTTCCATTGCGTTGTGGTTTTTGTGTTGCGGCCGCAGGACCCCAGGCCGCTTATTTTCGAAGGCACCTGGGAGGGGTGGATCCTGACTGAAGCCGCGGGGCAGGGAGGTTTTGGGTATGATCCGGTGTTCTGCGTGCCGACCCATGGCTGTTCCGCCGCACAACTGACATTATCGACGAAGAACGCGTTGAGTCATCGCGGCCAAGCCTTGAGAAAGCTGATTGGAGGGCTGTCGAAGGTGATTCCTTGACGCCCTCGCTGGAGGACAGGACGCCTATTCTCGCGTTACCCGAGCCGCTCGGTACAGTGGCTGTCATAAGCCCCTAAAAAGCTGTTTTAAAAACGTCACGAGCGCCGGCAGAGCAAGGCGCGCGGTGGCGACAAAATCGTCGGGAACAATTTTGAACAGCTGCAAGCCTGCCCCGCAGGGGCGAGCCCCAAGGATAGGGCGAGTAACAAACCGGAGTGTACAAGGGAGTACATGAGGATTGCGAGCCGCCGTGCAACGCAGCTATGGCAAGCGCAGTTATTTTTACCGTGAAAATCCCGATGTTCATTGTCGGGGGTGGCCAAATCCCTCGGCCATGACGGTTTAAAACAGCTTCTAAGCGATAACTTGGCGGATTTAGCTGGGGTTCGTCGGTTTTCGGCTCCACTCGGAAACCCATTCAAGCTGATTCTCGATCATTTTGTGAACGGATTCTTGCCAGGTCTGGAAAACGCCCTCGCTGGTTCGTTGCAGAGTGTGAGCCGTTGTCCCCGGCTCAGCTTGTTTCAACACCACAAAGAGATTATCCCAGAGTTGGCGCTGTGCGGAATGCCACTGCTCCATTTCGCGTTGGCTGTGGGCTAGCCACTGGCGAGCATCTTCTGGTATCGATTCGACTCGTTGCAGGTTTTCGCTCCAGGCGCGCATCCACTCTGCCTGAGCGTCTAAGCTGTAGCGAACGGACTGTTCCCATGTTTCGATTATCTTGCCTCGCAGATCCGGTGTTGGAGAGCGCCCGATGCCTTGCATGGTATCAAGCCAAGTAGACCAGACCTTTTGCTGAGCCGTGGTCCACATCTGCATTACATCACCAAATGGTGTCGGCCAGTTCATCGTGCTTCTCCCACTATTCTTAGCCAAGAGCCTACGAAGCCTTTGTCAGCCGCCGAAGACCGAGTCACCACAGCACGGCCCCGATGCATGTGATTGATGCCTCGGATTCACCGCATGAATTCCTCATCGTAAGTGAGTGGCTGGGGGACGAGGATTCGAACCTCGGTTAACGGAGTCAGAGTCCGCTGTCCTGCCGCTAGACGATCCCCCAAGGGAAGCCGACGCTGTGAGAGGTTATGAAGAAACTGTAGCGAACAGCTCGAAGGCCGGGCGGGCGGCTCGAAGCCCCGGAACATATCAGATAGATAGGCGCGAAGCGAGCGCCGCCCAACGCCGTTAGAGAGCGGCGAAACAGGGTTCTTCACAACCTCTGAGCCATGTTGTCAGCATCACAACCGAACTAGCGTTTGGAGTATTGGGGCCTTTTCCGAGCCTTGTGTAGGCCGACTTTCTTGCGTTCCACTTCCCGTGCATCCCGCGTGACGAAGCCGGCTTTGCGTAGCGGGCCACGCAGCGTTTCATCGTATTCGATCAATGCCCGAGTGATGCTGTGGCGAATCGCTCCCGCTTGGCCGCTGGTTCCTCCGCCATGCACCGTCACCATGATGTCGACGGTATCCGACATGTTGGCTGTCTCGAGGGGCTGCCTTACCATCATGCGAGCCGTTTCACGGCCGAAGTAATGATCAAGGGGTTTACGGTTGACTGTGATGAGGCCGCCTCCGCGCTTCAGGTACACGCGGGCGGTCGAGGTTTTGCGGCGCCCAGTTCCGTAATAGGTGGCAGTTTTTGTCATACGGCTCTTTGCTCTACAAGGTGAGGGGCTGAGGTTTTTGCGCGTCGTGTCGATGCTCTGGACCCGCGAATACTTTGAGCTTGCGGTACATGGCGCGCCCGAGGGGGCCCTTCGGCAGCATTCCTTTGACCGCGTGCTCGATGATGCGTTGCGGGGCTTTTTCCAGAAGCCGCTGGAATGAGATGGCTTTCAGGCCCCCGGGATACCCGGAATGCCGATAGTAGATCTTGTCCGTACGCTTTTTCCCGGTTACCTGCACTTTGTCGGCATTGACGACGATCACGTAATCCCCCGTATCCGTGTGGGGGGTATAGATGGGCTTGTGCTTGCCGCGCAAGCGCCGCGCGATTTCAGTCGCCAGCCGGCCAAGGGTTTGTCCAGCTGCGTCCACTACCAACCACTGTCGATCGACCTGCGCGGGTTTGGCCGCAAACGTTTTCATAGTATGGCTACCTAGATGGGCACTAACAAGTTGAGAAGACTACCTTTTGTGGTCAGGCAAAGTCAATCCGTGGATATCGGGTGGGCTGACCGATCACTGCGCGCGCCGGCTCGCGGGCGGGTTTAGGGGGTGAGAAGCCTGCATAGGGGGGCGGTGCGAGCAAGGTGGACGGCGCGCAAAATCGAGATCTATCCAATCCGTAGGCATGGAGCGAGCACCGCCCAAAGACACAATCGCGAAGCGTGGGAAGCGAGAATGAGCCGGAGGAAAGAAAATTAGCGCGGCAACACGCCGCGCTAAACCACCAAAGGAGGATGGATGGAGGAGTTGAATCTTCGAAAAGGTTCATAAGTATCATCTAATACGCTAATTCGTTTGTCAATGAAAGCGCGGATACAACTTTCTACTCCATGCATACAGAAATTTGATGATGGCCTTTCAGAAGCTGTTTTAAAAACTACTGCGCTTGGCTGAGCGGCGTTGCGCGGCGGCTCAGAATCCTCATGTACTCGTTTGTACACTGCGGTTGTTACTCGCCCCATCCTTGG
>CAZUZO010000127.1:0-10418 GCA_964624765.1 uncultured Thiotrichales bacterium | reverse complement strand
CGTGCGCCTTGCGACTCCGGCGCTCGCGACATTTTTAAAACAGCTTCTTAGATGTCATTAGCTCTGCGATGGTGTGACATGACCCACTATCCCTACCTGTTAGCTTCTTATCATTCCCTCTTAGTACCCCTCCCCTGCTAGTTCTGGGAGAGTGTTGGGGATTAATAATATTCCAATGTGCTAATTTAAGGTCTCTCCGGCGTGGTAGCAAATTAGATTCGCTTATCCATCTGCATGGTTGCCTCATCAGGCTTTGCCTTGCCGATGCACGCGCTATGCTAGAAACAGCATCTGAACGCCATAAAGAGTGGAAGGTCTCTTGCCTTGACGGAGCCCGATCAGTCCAGCCCGGCGGTGGTATTTCACGCGGCCCGGCATCGGAGGCCCTGGGCGGGCCTTCCCTGCGGTTAGGCAACGGTTTATAGTCATTAGCATGAACACCGTGGCGATACTGACTCGCTGTATGCTATTGGGCGTGGTGTGCCTGTGGTCGGTCCAGAGCCGAGCGGCCTTCGAAACGGGCAGCAGTTTGTTGACGAAGTGCCAACATTATGGCGTGTCGACCCCAGAACTCGGACCGCAAGCGGCCCTTCAGTTGGTTGCCTGTTACAGTTATCTGGCCGGTGTGCTGGATGTGTTGGGACTGAGGGGCGAGATCTGTCCACGCCCAACGGTGAATCCGCCAGAGCTGGCACGTATCTACGTGGGCTTTGCTCGCATGCAACCGCCCGCCGTTTTACAGCATCCTGCATTACTGTTCATTCAAGTTTCGTTCGAGCGCGCCTTTCCCTGCAACGAATAGCGTTTACCGCAATCTTAGAGAAGTAGGGACCTCGCAGATAAGAGTTGACTTTCTGCCGCATCCCCCGATAGCTCTGGGGTCGGCCCGGTTAGACCGCCGACTCAAGATAAGGCCTGGCCTTCCAGGTGAAGGAGAACATGATGAGATCAGTGATAAAGGTGATGAGCGCGGGAGCCATTGCTGGAGCGGGCGTGATGGTTGCCGTGGTCGCTATGGGCGATAATCGATCGGTGATGGGACCCGTTCGACAGGCAGCGCCGGCGAGTGTTTCCCAACCCGCTAGCGGTGCGCCAGGTACGTTGCCGCAGAATAATGACGGAAGCCGCAGTCAATGGTATGGGGAGTTCGAAGATCAACGTTTGGAGTCTGGCGACTACCCCGAGTGGGGATCCGCGTCCCGCAGTGAATGGGATGAGCCATCATACGGAGGGTGGAGCTCTGAGCCCTGGGCACAAGATGAGGAGCGCAACCAGCACCATTGGGAAGCGCCTCGATCACCCAGTGGAACTGCACCCGAACAGGGGCGGGTCGAAAATCCCGTTGCGCCGTCGAGGGGCTGGCCAACGATCGATCCGTGGTCCGCAATCGACGATGGAACGGATGCCACAACCGCTGGTCCGCTCACGGAGCCGTCCCCGGCATCCGCTGCCGAGGACTCGTCGGATTCCGCACAGGCCTCAGGTCCTGCTACCTATCCGGTTCAGCCATCGCCTGTTCCCTCAGGCGTAGCGCCGATGGGGTACGGGGGTTACCCCGGCTATGGCGCGGGCCTGCCTCCTCCTCCACCGCCAGGATGGGGCTATGGGTATCCCGGTTATGGTGCTCCACCAGGACCCTACGGCGGTCCTGGAGCTCCACGTAGCGGTACCGGTGGCGGGTGGCCTTGGGGCGATATGATGCCTTGGAATAGCCGCGGGGGAGGCAGTTCTCCGTGGAGTAATTGGATGCCCTGGAGCAACAATTAGGGGTGGCTCAACTAACAGGAGAGTGTTCGCGGTGGAGCAGCTAGCCATGACTTGTCCGGACGATTGTCATGTTCACTTACGCGACGGTGAGGCACTTCGGCACACGGTACCCGAGACGGCGAGCTGCTTTGCACGAGCTCTGGTCATGCCAAATCTCAACCCGCCGGTCGTCACCACGGAGCAGGCGCTCGCTTACCATCAGCGGGTGCTCTCCGTGATCCCGCCGGGGGTTGCTTTTCAACCTCTCATGACGCTCTACCTGACCGAAGAGACCACTGCGCAAGAGGTACAGAAAGCTAAGGCGAGCGGTGTGATTCACGGCATGAAGCTGTATCCGGCCGGTGTGACCACCCACTCCAGTGCCGGTGTCAGCAATATTGAGCGCACCTATCGCGTATTGGAAGCGCTGCAAGACCATGACCTACCCTTGCTGCTGCATGCCGAGGTGGCCGATCCTCAAGTGGATATTTTCGATCGGGAACAGCTGTTTATCGAACGTCAGTTGGTCCCGTTAGTGGAGCGCTTTGCGGGCCTGCGGATCGTTGTCGAGCATATCACGACCACGGAGGCGGTCGACTTCGTGCGACAGGCTTCTGCGCGGATCGCGGCGACTATCACCGTTCACCACCTTCTGATGAATCGCAACGCCCTGTTTCAGGGAGGGTTTCAGCCACATCATTTTTGCGCTCCGCTGTTGCAACGGGAGCGTCATCGGCGGGCGCTCATCAAGGCGGCCATTAGCGGTAGCCCGAAGTTTTTCCTCGGCACCGACTCTGCCCCCCATCCAAAGGGAGCCAAGGAATGCGCCTGTGCGAAGCCGGGGATTTACACCGCCCCCATCGCCCTCGGGCTCTATGCGGAGGTCTTTGAGGCGGCCGGCGCTCTGCATCGCTTGGAGGCTTTTTCCAGTCATTACGGGGCCGATTTCTATGGCTTGCCCCGTAATACGGGGATGCTCCATTTACAACGTACGCCCTCGGCAGTACCCTCAGAGCTAGGCTTGGGTGATGATGTCGTAGTGCCCTTGCGGGCGGGTGGTACGGTGGCTTGGATGCTGATGGAGCGCTAGCGTTGGCGAGAGCCACCAAGGAGGACATCGCTCGGCGCTTTCGAGGGTATTTCCCCGTCGCTGTTGATGTGGAAACCGGTGGCTTTGATCCCGATACCGATGCGCTGCTTGAAATTGCCGCGGTGATTCTCGGCGTCGATCGAGAGGGAATGTGGTATCCAACCGAGACCCATGCGTGCCATGTCATGCCTTTTGCTGGCGCCAGGTTAGAGCCCGCGGCGTTGGAGTTCAACCGCATCGATCCTCACCATCCGTTCCGCTTTGCGGTTTCTGAACGCGAAGCGTTGCAAACGATCTTTCAGCCTGTGCGCAAGGTATTGCGCGAGACCGGTTGCACTCGGGCGGTTTTGGTGGGGCATAATCCTTGCCTTGATATTGCCTTTCTTAATGCGGCCGTGAAGCGTACCGGTGTAAAGCGCAATCCTTTTCACCCGTTCACGACTTTCGATACAGCAACCCTCGGAGCCTTGATGTTTGGTCAGACCGTCCTCGCCCGGGCAGTGCAAGCGGCAGGGCTTTCTTGGGATAGCCGCGAGGCTCACTCGGCGGCCTATGATGCGATGCGCACGGCGGAACTGTTTTGTGCGGTGGTAAACGGCTGCCCAGCCTGGCCGGTGACAGACCAGGAGAAGCGCCAGGCGAGTGAACAAGAGCGTGTTTCAGACAATCCGATCGGGTCAGGCGTAAGTTGAGAATGATCGGGGTGCCGGCGCCGATGATATCGTTGAAACGGCTGCCAGAACCCATTGGAGGATGCGATGACCCACGGAGATCAAGGCCCAAAGCCCACACGCCAGCCCCAGCGGGGTCGGGAAAAGACTGCCCGCAATCCTGTTAAGTTGACGCCTATCGAGGGTCCTCTGCCTCGGAAGCCGCCCTGGATTCGGGTCAAAGCTCCCGTGGCTCCGGCGGTCGCCCAACTCAAGACGCTACTCCGAAGGCAGCGGTTGCACACGGTGTGCGAGGAGGCGGCATGTCCGAACTTGGCGGAGTGCTTCTCTCACGGCACGGCGACCTTTCTCATCATGGGTGATCTTTGCACGCGGCGTTGCCCGTTCTGTGACATTGCCCATGGCCGTCCCGCACCGCTCGACCCCGAGGAACCGGAGCAGCTGGCAAACGCCGTCGCCGCCATGAGGCTTCGCTATGTGGTCATTACCTCGGTGGATCGCGATGACCTGCGCGACGGTGGAGCCGGGCATTTTGCGGCGTGTGTACGCGCGCTGCGCGAGCGCCTGCCGGAAGTTCAAGTCGAGGTGTTGGTGCCGGACTTCCGTGGTCGCGTGGAAGTGGCGCTAGAACGGCTGGGGGAAGCTCCACCCGATGTTTTCAATCACAACCTGGAGACAGTGCCCAGGCTGTACAAGCGGGTCCGCCCTGGTGCCGACTATACGGGTTCGTTGCAGCTTCTCAGGCGGTTTAAGTTGGCTTATCCCACCATCCCGACCAAGTCTGGCCTCATGCTTGGGCTTGGGGAGACGCGAGAAGAGGTGATCGCGGTGCTGCGGGATCTGCGCGCTCAGGATTGTAGCATGGTGACCATCGGCCAATACCTTCAACCAAGCCGACACCACCTGCCTGTCGAGCACTTCGTTCCGCCTGCCGAGTTCGATGAACTGGCTGCCTACGCCGGGGAGCTCGGGTTTCATCGGGTTGCGAGCGGACCCTTGGTGCGATCTTCTTATCATGCTGACAAGCAGGTAGCAGGCGAGCGCGTAGCCTAGCGCGTCGTTCGGTTACGGGGCAGGGTTGGCCTGTTCCGGTTAGCGCTGCAGCCGAACCTCAGCGGCCAAACGCTCTGCGAGAGCTGCTGGGACTTCGCCGGCTGTCAGGGTCGTGGCACTGGCCGAGCCGCAGGCAATTCCCCAACGCACAGCCTCCAACATGGAGTGTCCCTGAAGCAGTGCGGCAGCGATGCCGGCCGTCGTGGCGTCGCCGCTGCCGACAGGATTGGATGCTTGTATTTGAGGCGGGTACACGTGCCACGCCTCGGTCTCACTTACAAGGTAAGCGGGCTCGGATGCCTGGGTGACGAGCACCCACGTAGCCCCGTCGCCTGCCAGCGCGCGCGCCGCGCGGATCAAACTTTCGCTCGTTGGAACCGCTAGGTGGGTCATGGTGATAAGCTCGTGGTGGTTGAGCTTAGCCAGCAGAGGAGTGTAGGGAAGCGCCTTCACGAGGGCTGGCCCACTGGTGTCCAAGATTAGCCCGGTGTGGTGTTGCGCGGCGCATTTGGCAAGGCGAGCGTATCGCTCCTGGATGTCTCCTGGTGGCAATGCGCCCGCAGCGATCGCCAGCTCGAAATCCGGCAGCCGTTCCTCTACCCGAGTTTCGAATGCACGCCACTCGGCGACCGTGGGACAAGGTGCTTCTTCCACCAATTCGGTGACCGTGCCTTGGGTCTCATCGATGAGTGTGGTGCAAGTGCGGGTTGGGTGCTCGATGGGTATTAGCTCCGCATCGATATCGCCATGCCTGAGAAGATCCTGCAGTTGCTGGCCTGTTGCCGCTCCACGGAAACCTAGGACATGGCAAGGCACGTCGAGTGAGCGAAGAGCGCGGGCCACATTGACGGACTTGCCTCCCGGCGAGAGAAGGACATGGCGTGCCCGGTTAACGGTATCGAGCACGAGCCGGGGAAACACGAGTGTGCGCTGCAGGCAGGGTGTGATCGCGACGCAAAGCGCCTTTTTAGTGCCCTCAGGAATCGACTGCTTGAGTCCAGACAGCGGATGCGGATTCATGGCGTGGTGACTTCATCCACGGTACACAACAGGGTTCCTTGTGCCAGCGTAGCGTGCACGCGCTCGCCTGTGGCGACCGGTGCCGCTTTACGGAGTATCTTGCCCGAAGGCAGGTGAGTGACGATCGCGTAGCCACGTTCTAGGGTGCGGTGCGGACTGATCGACTCGAGCTGACGTCTCAGTGCCGACAGCCCTGCGCGCCGCCGTTGCAGGTCCTGTGTGAGGGCCTTTCGTAGCCGCTGGTGTAGCTCAGTGCGTCGGGCCTGATGGACCCGCAGGCGGGCAGAAGGATTCACGCGCTCGAGACGCGCGGTCAGCGCCGCGAGATGTACGCCGCGGGTCATCAGGGCAGTGGAAACGATACGCCTAAGCCTCAGGTATAACTCATCATTGCGCTGGGCGCGATCGCGTACTTGGCGCCGAGGATGCATTAGACGGCGTTCCATCCAAACCAGCCGGTGGCGATCGGCCTGCAAGCGACCGCGGGCGCGCAACACGAGCCGCTGGCGCAACCTGGTGAGGTGTTGTTGCCACTGTGCCTGATCGGGTGTGACGAGCTCTGCTGCGGCTGAGGGCGTGGGTGCACGTCGATCCGCGACGAAGTCGGCGATGGTGAAGTCGATCTCGTGTCCGATGCCGGTCACCACTGGGATGCGGCTGGCAGCGATCGCTCGCGCTACCAGCTCTTCGTTGAAGGCGGCTAGGTCCTCGACCGAGCCGCCGCCGCGGGCTAGGATCAATACGTCACAGGTGGCCTGGGCGTTTGCGATGCCCAGCATACGTGCGATTTCCGCCGCCGCCCCCGTGCCCTGCACGGGGACAGGGTAGATCAACACCGGCAATCCTGGAAAGCGGCGTTTTAGGACGGTCAGGATGTCGCGAATAGCGGCGCCGGTCGGGGAGGTGATGAGTCCCAGCTGGGTCGGAACGCCAGGAAGGGGCTGCTTCCTGGCCTCATCGAACAATCCCTCGGCACTGAGCTTCTGCTTCAGTACCTCGAAAGCGCGGCGCAGTGCGCCGGCCCCCGCCTGTTCCATGTACTCCACAATGAGCTGAAACTCCCCACGCTCCGGGTAGAGGCTCACACGGGCGCGCATCAGCACCTGCTGGCCGTTGGATACGGGAAATCCAAGACCGCGGTTATAGAGACGAAACAGGGCGCACCTGATCTGACAGCGTGTATCTTTCAAAGAGAAATACAGGTGGCCGGATACGGGTCGGGATAGGTTGGAAATCTCGCCTTCGATCCAAATCGGGGCGTAATGCGCCTCCAGCATGGCCCGGACTTCGTGGTTGAGTTCAGAGACCGTATAAATGCTGTTTTCCGGCAGCTCCCGAGTCGCTGGTGGGTGGATGGAAGACATGAGGTGCGGTCGATCGATGTCAAGTCGCAGGAACTTTGTGAGCATGACATAAGGGGGCGGGCGTTTCCAGTCGAGGTGCTGTAGCCACCCTCGTGGCATCGTACGCTTGAGGTTGAAAACGCCTCTCGAAGGCTCTATGATGTACGCCTAACTCCGGCGGAGCAGACAATATCTTAAGACCTGCCGCTGGTAGATAATTAAAGTAAGGGAACGCGAATTAACCGAAGGGAGCGGGTCCTCATTTCCTCCCCTTATTAGATATTGCCCCGCACGCGAGTGTGTAGGGAGTCGGGCTGCGAGTGGAAATTATTCTCGTTGACCGGGCACCAGGTGACGGGGCTTAACCGCTTAACCGCTAGTCGAGGCATCGCGGCTATGAAGATTGGTGTCCCGAAGGAAACTGTGTCCGGCGAGACCCGGGTAGCGGCAACCCCCGAGACGGTCGGTAAACTTCGTGCCAAGGGTTTCGAAGTTTGTGTTCAGCGCGGCGCAGGTGAATGGGCTTGCTATGGCGAGGCAGCCTATGAAGCCGCCGGGGCGCAGCTGGTCGATGCTAAGGAAGCCCTCGCTGCGGATCTGGTGGTTAAGGTTCGTGCTCCTACTCTAGAAGAGGCTCGTGGTCTGAAGGGGGGCTCGGTGTTGTGCGCCCTCCTGGAGCCTTGCGAAAGCACAGAGCTTCTCAAGCATCTGGCCGAGGCGAACGTCACCGCGTTGGCTCTAGAGGCAATACCGCGGACCACGCGCGCCCAAGCCATGGACGTGTTGTCCTCTCAGGCCAATATCGCAGGTTACCGTGCCGTCATCGAAGGGGCGAGCCGCTATGTGCGGTTCTTTCCGATGATGATGACGGCGGCCGGGGCTGCCCGCCCGGCCCGGGTGGTGGTGTTGGGGGCGGGGGTCGCCGGGCTGCAGGCCATCGCCACGGCACGTCGCCTTGGGGCGGAGGTGGAAGCTTTCGATGTCCGGCCGGCGGTGAAGGAGGAAGTTCAGTCTCTCGGTGCCAAGTTCATCGAATTAGACCTCGGTGAGAGCGGAGCTGGGGAAGGGGGTTATGCGCGAGAGCTGACAGCCGAGGCCAAGGAGCGCCAGCAGCAGGCCTTGACCCAGTATCTACAAAAGGCCAACGTCATCATCTCGACCGCACTGATACCCTGCAGGCCAGCGCCTGTCCTCATTACGGAGCAAGCGGTGAAGGGTCTGGTCGATGGTGCGGTGATCGTCGATATGGCTGCAGCAAATGGTGGCAACTGTGTGCTGACAAAGGCAGACCAGGTGGTCACGGCGCATGGGGTGACCATCTTGGGCTTTACCAATTATCCGGCGTTGGTGGCCGCCGATGCGAGTGCGTTTTTTGCCCGGAACATGTTGAATCTCGTGTCAATCCTGGTGGATTCCCAGGAGGGTACCGTCAGCCTCAAGGATTTTACGCAAGATGACATCAGCCGAGCGGCGATGGTCACGTACCAGGGGAAGGTCCTCTATCAACTGCCGCAAGTTTAGTAGGGAGTGAATCCATGTCTGAACCTCTCGTGGCCCTGTATGTTTTCGTGCTGGCCTGCTTTATCGGGTACTTCGTAATCTGGGGGGTCACCCCCTCCCTGCATACCCCGCTCATCTCTCTCACCAATGCGATTTCGGGGATCATTATCGTTGGTTCCCTTTTGGTGGCTGGTTTTGAGCGAGCCAGTTTGACGGTGGACGTGCTGGGATTCCTAGCCGTGCTGCTCGCCTCGATCAACATTTTCGGGGGATTCCTCGTTACCCAGCGTATGCTCAGCATGTTCAAGCGCAAGCAATGATCGGCCATGGTCATCGTTTCGTCAGGGTTGCTGTGGAGCACACCGTCGGCGTGCAAGCCTTCGGCAGCCGAACCCCTTGCGGCAAGGGTCTCGGCTAACCCAACGGCACAGGTCATCAAGCTGCCGAAACGATGACCAACGCCAAATAATCTATCGAGGAAGCGCTACGTATGCAGATTCCCGTTGATGTCCAGGCCTTTGCCTACCTTGTCTCGGCCGTCCTGTTTATCCTCGGTCTAAAGGGCTTGACCTCACCCGCTACCGCGCGGCGAGGTAGCACGTTCGCTATCCTCGGTATGATCCTGGCCATCACGGTGACTTTGCTGAGCCCAGAAGTCCGCAGTTACACCCTGATCGTGATCGGAGGGTTGGTGGGGGCTGTCATCGGCGTTTCGATCGCCATCAGGATCCGTATGACGGCTATGCCGCAACTGGTGGCGATGTTGCATAGCTTCGTCGGTTTGGCGGCAGTACTGGTGGCGGTGGGCACTTATCTTAATCGTCAAGCCGCAGATGCCCTGAACATGCTGCTGATGGCGGAGTTGTCCGCCGGTATCGTCATCGGTGCCATTACGTTTACCGGGTCCCTGGTGGCCTTTGGCAAGCTGCAGGGTATTCTGGGGTCGGCGCCTGTGGTCTTCACAGGGCAGCATTGGCTTAATTTGGCATTGGCCATCGCCACCGTCGTCTTGGCCGTAGACTTCACTATTAACGATCATCTCGTCTCGCTGTATCTCATCATCTTGCTCTCATTTGCCTTGGGCGTGCTGCTCATCATCCCCATCGGAGGGGCGGATATGCCGGTGGTCATCTCCATGCTGAACTCTTATTCCGGGTGGGCAGCCGCCGCGACGGGGTTTACCTTGGAGAACGAGCTGCTGATCGTGACGGGCGCCCTGGTCGGATTCTCAGGCGCGATCCTATCCTACATCATGTGTAGGGCGATGAACCGTGCCTTTGTGAGCGTCATCTTAGGAGGATTCGGGGTAGGTGAAGAGGGGGACGCTTCGCCGATGGCCCTGGCGGCTGAGAAGGGTATCAAGGCAGCAGGGGTCGAGGATGCCGTTTTCTGGATGAACAACGAAGGAGCGAGAGTGATCGTGGTACCCGGTTACGGGATGGCCGTGGCACAGGCGCAACACGCGCTCAAAGAACTGATGGAGCTGTTGCAAGAGAGGGGGGTGACGGTCAAGTTTGCCATCCACCCGGTGGCGGGGCGGATGCCGGGCCATATGAATGTGTTATTGGCCGAAGCCGACATTCCCTACGACCACGTTCTCGAGATGGACGAAATCAATCCGGAATTTCCAACGACCGATGTGGCGCTGGTGGTGGGCGCCAACGATGTCACCAATCCGGCGGCGAAGGAAGATTCATCGAGTTCCATCTATGGCATGCCGATACTCGATGTTTACCGGGCCAAGCAGATATTTTTCATCAAGCGCAGCATGCGTCCTGGGTATGCCGGAGTCGATAACCTGTTATTTTACCGAGATAACTGCTCGATGTTGTTCGGCGATGCTAAGGCGGTTTGTGAGGATCTCGTCACCGCCCTGAAGGCGGCTTGAGAAGCTGTTTTAGAAATGTCGCGAGCGCCGACAGAGCAAGGCGCACGGCGGCGACAAAATCGTCGGGAACGATTTTGAACAGCGGGAAGCTGGCCCCGAAGGGGCGA
>CAZUZO010000126.1:0-10463 GCA_964624765.1 uncultured Thiotrichales bacterium | reverse complement strand
AAGTGAGTTTTCCGGGAGGCAAACGCGTCGATGCCCACATCGACGGCATGCACATCCGCACCGATCAGTCGCAGCGAAACGGAGGCGAAGGGTCGGCACCCGAGCCCTTCCAGCTTTTTCTTGCCTCGATCGCGACCTGCGCCGGGATTTACGCATGGCAATTTTGTCAAACTCGGCACCTGCCTACGGAAGGCTTGGACCTCAAAATGCGTTGTGATTTTGACCTTGCTCAAAAGCGTTACCGTAACATGACACTGCTTCTGACCCTGCCTCGCGGTTTCCCCGAACAGCACAAGGAATCCATACTGCGAGCCATCGATCTTTGCGCAGTGAAAAAGCACATCACGGATCCCCCGGAATTCAGCATCGAAGTGGAAACATCCTAGCGATGCCGCTGCGCATTGTCCTGACCGTATTCGTCACATGCCTACTGGCGTTCCCTTCGGTGCGGGCGCGGGTCACCGAGGTCAAGGAATACCAGCCATCTCTTCGTTACCAGCATGAACGCGACATTCTCGGGAAGTACGAGTTCACGCTCGGCCAGGTGGGCTATCTCCTCTACGATCCTAAGGCACAGGCAGTGCGCGCCAAACGCAACGCCGACCAGTCGTTCATACCGGCTTCGGTGACAAAGATCCTCACCACACTGGCCGCCTTGGAGATCCTCGGCCACGACTACCGTTTTCGCACACAGCTCAAATACCGAGGTGACATCAAGCGGGGCGAGATCCGAGGCGATCTGTATTTGAAGGGGACAGGAGATCCGGCGTTGAGCAGCTCCGACCTCATGCAGATGGTTCAGATGCTGAAATCGCACGGCGTGCGCGCCATTCGCGGCCGATTCTTCTACGATGAAACCGATCTGTTTCAGGCGCCGGAACTGAACCAGGGCTTCGAAGCCGACGGCACCTGGAATTCCGCAATCAGCGCACTGTCTGCAGAATTCAACCGACTGACGATTCACTGGCGGCCATCGGCCACCCAGGGAATCGTAGAGGCTTTCCTCACACCAAGCCTGCCTTTGGTGCGACTGGGGCTAGCGGAGGATCCCCCCCCGGGAGGGTCCACATTCGCCTACGAACCCCGCGAAGACGCGACGCTCTGGCGGTTCTCCCCGAGGGCGGCCACATCCGGTACCCACTCCTTGCCGGTCAGAAACGCGGGGCGCTACACCGCGGCGCTATTCGCAAAACTTGCCAACATGAGCGGCATCGAGATACCCGAACCCGAACCTGGGAAAATGCCGAAAGACACTGAGCTGGTAGCGTTCCATGAAAGCCGGCCGTTGCTGGACCTCTGCAAAGACCTCCTCGAATACAGCAACAACCTGACCGCCGAGCTCATCATGCTCACGGCCGCTAAAGAACTCAGCGGCAACAGTCAATCGCTGGAAGCCGCTGCGCAGACCACCAAGGGCTGGCTGCAGCAGCATATCTCCGCTTTACAGGACCCCAGTTTTCAATACTGGAACGGCTCTGGACTCACTTCCAGGAATCGTCTTTCCCCGGCTCAGACGGTCGCGGTGCTCAATCATGCCGATCGCCGCTGGCAAGGAAAGAATCGATACATCTCGCTGCTTCCCATTTCAGGATGGACCGGCAGTCTGCGACGCCGCATGGTCGAACCGGATACGGCTTTTCGAATCTGGGCCAAGACGGGGGGCATCAGTTATGCCAGCACCATAGCCGGTTATCTTCATGGGGAGGCTGGGCAAACGCTGCTATTCGCGGTCTTCGTCAACGATATCGCACGCCAGTCGGACTTCGAAACCAGGCGACCGACCCACAAGCCAACAGACATCCAAGCCGCGCAACGATGGAATCGCTCCGCGCGGGCGTTGCAAGATGATCTCCTGAGGCTCTGGATCGCCAAGCATTAGAAGCTGTTTCAAGAATGACTGCGCTGGCCATAGCTGCGTTGCACAGCGGCTCGCCATCCTCTGTACTCCCTTGTACACTCCGGTGGTTACTCGCCCCATCCCTGGGGCTCGCCCCTTCGGGGCCAGCTTAACGCAGTTCAAAATCGTTCCCGACGATTTTGTCTCCGCTGTGCGCCTTGCGACTCCGGCGCTCGTGACATTTTTTGGAACAGCTTGTTAGACAAACGGTCGATAGCCATCTCGGCAATCGCTAACCGGCTAAGGGGGACAGGTGCAAGTGGATCTGGCGCTAGTCGGAGGCGGACTCGCCAACAGTCTCATCGCCTACCGCCTGGCAACTCAACGCCCATCTTTGCGCCTCGCGCTCATCGAGCGGGGCCCATCTCTTGGCGGCAATCACACGTGGTCGCTGCACGGACAGGACCTAACACCGGAGCAATACGCCTGGCTCGCTCCCTTCGTGGCGTATTCATGGCCATCCTACGAGGTGAGGTTCCCTCGGTTCACGCGCCACATCGACAGCGGCTATTCCTCCCTCACCTCCTCGCAACTTCATCGTGTGGTCATCGATGCCCTCGGCACCCACGCGCTGCTGAACACCGACGTGCAAGCCGTCTCGACCAATGAGGTGGTGTTGCACGACGGGCGCCGCCTGCGCGCCCTGACGGTCATCGATGGGCGAGGCGATCCCCTAAGCGCCCATCTCGTTCTGCGTTATCAGAAATTCTTGGGACAGGTGGTGGTACTGGAGAATCGCCATGGGCTCGATGGGCCGATCCTGATGGATGCGACGGTGGCGCAACGGGACGGGTACCGGTTCGTCTATACCCTACCCTACTCGGACAAAACCGTCCTCATCGAGGATACACGCTACAGCGACTCGCCCGAACTTGACCGCAGCGCACTACGCGCTGAAATCCGTCGCTATGCAGAACGTCACAACTGGTATGTGAAGCGCATAGAAGGCGAGGAAGAAGGCATCTTGCCGATCGTGCTCTCCGGCGATATCCATGCCTTCTGGGATGAGGCGGGCGGCGTCGCACGAGCGGGCCTGCGTGCGGCGCTGTTTCACCCCACCACCGGCTACTCATTGCCCGAAGCCGTGCGTCTCGCGGACGACTTGAGGGGGCTGGCGATCACCGACAGCGCAGCGATCTATCGAAGGGTACGCCAACGATCCATCGCTGCCTGGAAGCGCCATCGGTTCGACCGAATGCTCAACCGTATGCTGTTCTTGGCCGGCGCCACCCATCAACGCTACCGCGTACTGGAGCGCTTCTATCGGTTGCCCGAGCCACTCATCAGCCGTTTCTATGCCGGGCGCTCGACCTGGCAGGACCGGCTCAGACTGCTGGCCGGCGCCCCTCCCGTGCCTCTGGGCCAGGCATTGCGCGCCATCGTGGCATCGGGCGCATCATCCCAGCAACGGCAAGCGGGGACGCCCAGGACTCGCGGGAGGATCTCATGAAGCGGCCGCAAGCGGCGATCATCGGCAGCGGCTTCGGTGGCTTGGCGCTGGCGATCCGGCTACAGCACGCCGGCTTCCAGACCACCATTTTTGAGAAACGGGATAGACCCGGCGGCCGAGCCTACGTGTATGAGGATAACGGTTTCACGTTCGATGCTGGACCGACGGTTATCACCGCTCCCAACGCCCTCGGTGAGCTGTTCGAGCTTTCCGGACGCCCCATGTCCGACTCTGTCGAGCTCATCCCCATCGATCCCTTTTATCGCCTCTGTTGGGAGGACGGTTATTGCTTCGATTACGGCACCCATGTCGAGCTCACCAACGCCCAGATCGCGCGTAAGAGTCCCGCCGACGTCGAAGGCTATGCGCGTTTTCTCAAATACGCGGAGGCGGTCTTTCAGCAAGGCTATTTGAACCTCGCCCATGTACCGTTCCTCGATCTCTGGAGCATGGCCAGGGTCGCACCGCAGCTTTTAAGGCTGAAAAGCTACCGTAGCGTCTACCACATGGTATCGCGCTTCATCCGCGACCCGCAGCTTCGTCAGGCCTTCAGCTTTCACGCCCTCCTGATCGGTGGCAATCCCTTCGATGCGTCCGCCATCTACACCCTGATCCATGCCCTAGAACGCAGGTGGGGAGTGTTTTTCCCCAGAGGCGGCACCGGGGCTCTGGTCACGGCACTGGTGCGACGCTTCGAAGATCTCGGCGGTGAGTTGCGACTGAATGCTGCGGTGGACAGCATTCGGACCGCACACGGCCGGGTGACTGGAATCGCCACCGCAGACGGTTGCAGCCTGGATGTAGACGTGGTGGCCAGCAACGCCGATGTCGTCCACACCTATCGGCATCTGCTACGGCAAGAACCGCAGGCAAGGACAACCGGGGGCCGCCTGCTGAAGCGGCGCTACAGTCCGTCGCTATTTCTCATCTATTTCGGTATCCGGCGCAAACACCCAAGGCTCACCCATCATTCGGTTCTGTTTGGGCCCCGTTACCGCGAGCTGCTGGAAGACATATTCCGCCGCGGCGTACTGGCCGATGATTTTTCCCTCTACCTGCACGCGCCGACCGTGACCGATCCAACCCTGGCGCCCCCTGGATGCGACGGGTTCTACGTTCTCTCACCCGTGCCCCATCTCGGCAAGGCGGACATCGACTGGGATGCGCAAGGCCCTCGCTACAGGGATCGCATCCTCGAGTATCTCGAGCGCCGCCACCTTCCCGGTTTGCGCCAGGATTTGGTCACCACACGCATCTTTACGCCCCTGGATTTCCAACGTGAGTTCAACGCTCACCTCGGGTCGGCCTTTTCCCTCGAGCCCATCCTGACCCAAAGCGCCTATTTTCGCGTGCACAACCGCGACCCGCGCCTCGCTGGCCTGTACTTCGTTGGCGCCGGTACCCACCCTGGCGCGGGGGTACCCGGCGTCATCGGGTCGGCCAAAGCGACCGCGGGCCTGATCCTGGCAGACTTCGGCCTGACCGGGCCGATGCCACGGCGGCCGGCGCGACACTCTGCGATTCCCCACCCAGGTAACGGATGAGATCATGGATTCCATCGTCGACCACAGCCGAGTGATGATCCGTCACGGCTCCAAGAGCTTCTCGGCAGCGGCGCGCCTACTCGAGCAATCCACCCGCGAGAGCGCCTACATGCTGTATGCTTGGTGCCGTTACTGCGACGACCAAATCGATGACCAACATCTCGGTCAGAATGCAGGAGTACCCCCTTCCCCAAAGGTGGCTCGGATGGCCCAGCTCCGTCACGACACGCGCCGCGCTCTAGCAGGCGATGCTATGCAGCACCCGGTCTTCATCGCCCTGCAACGTGTCATCCAGCGCCACCTCATCCCGCACCGCTATCCCTTGGAATTGCTGCAAGGCTTCGCCATGGATGTCGAGCAGCGCCATTACCAGCGTTTCGAGGACACTCTCCTTTACTGTTATCACGTGGCCGGTGTGGTGGGCGTCATGATGGCCTACGTGATGGGTGTTCGGGACCAACCGACCTTGCACCGTGCTGCCGACCTCGGTATCGCCTTTCAGCTCACCAATATCGCCCGCGATGTCATGGACGATGCCAGAGCGGGGCGGGTCTATTTGCCAGAGGGCTGGCTCAAGGAGTACGGAATCACTGCGGATGATCTGCAACAACCCAAGCATCGTGGTGCCGTTTTCGCCACCGTCCAGCGATTACTCCTGGAGGCAGAGCCTTATTATCAGTCTGCCTTGCAGGGACTCCCACGGCTCGACTTTCGGTCCGCCTGGGCCGTGGCAACGGCCCGCGGTGTCTATCGCGATATCGGACACCTGGTGGCCAAGGCAGGCCCAAACGCCTGGGAGCGCCGGGCGGTAGTGAGTCGACGGAGAAAGATCTACCGCGCCCTGCAAGGTGGCGCAGAAGCCCTGGTTACCCGATACCGCGGCCCCCTCGCGCAGCAGACGCCCCAGGAACGGCTTTGGCGCAAACCCGACCCCTAGCGCTCCCGTCGGTGCCAACCCCCTATCGGCGGGCCTTCTTGAGTTTCTCCAACGGTGGCGAGTAAAGAAATCCGAACGAAACGGCCCCTTCCTTGGCGCGCGTGCTGTGGTGAAGCCAATGGGCGCGCACGATCCGCTGCATGTAACCGCTCTTCGGTTTGTAGGGCAAGCGGATCCGGCGGTGCACGATCACGTCGTGAAAGACGAAATAACAAACGCCGTAGCCAGCGATACCCAGTCCTAACCACAATAGAGGCGGTTGCCAATGCACGCCGAGATAGATGAGGACGATGGAAGGCAGACTAAAGAACACCGCAAACAGGTCGTTTTTCTCGAAAACGCCCCTGCGCGGTCGGTGGTGATCCTCGTGTAAGGTCCACAGAAAGCCGTGCATCACGTACTTGTGGGTCACATAAGCGACGCCCTCCATGCCCAACAGACCCACGAGAAAAAGTACGGCATTGGTCAGCATGGGAGTTCTGTGTCCATTCGGCTAACGGGCCCGTTACTCGAGACGACCGATCCTGGCACAGGGCTCTTCCCGAGAACCCAAGCCACACCACAGCCCATTCCAGGTCTATCAAGCACCGTATCAAAGCTCCTGGAGTCGCCTGGCAAGCCATTGCGCCAACAGCAGCCCACTGGCAGCCGCCCCCAGCAGTACCACTGTTGGCCACACCAGCGCCGACAGCGGCTCGTCACGCCAGAACATCGCGGCGTAGGCTTCGATGGCCCAAGTGTTGGGAGTGAGCCACCCCAGGTCCTGCAACCAAGCAGGCATCAAGAAACGCGGCGCCATACTACCGCCAAGCGCCGAAAGGATCAGTACCGCCACAGTCGCGATGCTCTGGGCCTGGCTCTTGGTGGTGCACGCGGCGGTGACCGCCAGGGCCATACCGGCGGCGGCAGCGGCAGTGGCGACGGTGATAAGGGCCCAACCGGCCCAATGAGCGGGCAGATCGACGCCATGCACCTGCCACGCGACGACAAAAATCACACCCACCTGGACGAATCCTTGCGCCACGAGATAAAGAAACTTGCCATTAACCAAGACCACCGTGCTACCTGGACCGGCGAGAATGCGCTCTAAGATGCCGGTCTCTTTTTCCTCCAACAGGGTCAGCGCCCCGTGCACCGCTGAAAACAACAGAAATAGTACCGCCACGGCACCGGCATGGTAGGCAACATGATTGAGACCGGCGGAGACGCCGGTCACGTTCTCCTGTGTCAGATGCGGATCCAAGCCCATCTCTGGGGAATGACCCGCCGAGCCTTGGCCTCCAGGAGGCGGCTCGCGCAGGGTATAGAGATAGGCCCTTTGGAGCTCGGCACTCAGAAGGCGAGCGGCAACGCCGCGGGCGGCATCACTCACCACGACTAGCGATAGGCCGTTGCGCCCGGCGCCCGGTGCCGCACCGCTGCTATCCGATCGCACGATGAGGCCGACATCGGCGGTGCCACGACGCACCCAAGCACGCACCTCGTCCGCCGCCGTGCTGCCGGCACCGACCGCCGTGAATGTCGGTGCTTGCCCCAAGGCAAGCAGTAGTCGCTGCGAGGTCTCGCTTCCGATTTCGTCGGCGATGGCGACCTTGAAGGCCACATCCTGCCGGGTCGTGGCGGTGGCAATGCTAGCGAAAATAAGGAAAAAAGCGGCGGGAACCAAGAAGCTCATGGCAAGCGCCGCGCGGTCACGCAGCAAACCAAGCAACATGACCCGGAAAACCGCGCCGCTCAGGATCTCAACTCCTCGCCGGTGAGATGCAGAAAAACGCCCCGCAGACTTGGCTCACGCAGGCGCACCTCCTCTACCACCAGTCCCCGTTCCGACAGGCGTGGGGCCAGCTCAGACATTTCCCTCAGGCCTCCTGGCAAACGTCCGCTCCAGTGCTTTTGCCCTTTAGCCGCTGTCAAACCCTGCTCCTCGAGGAATAGGCGCCCGCGTTCATCGGGCTTGCGCGCGAGCCTCACCACTAGCTCCTTCGCTTCACCGAAAACCCTGCGCACCAGGGAAGCCGGCGTACCGACGGCGATCAGCCGCCCCCTCGAGAGGATCCCGATGCAGTCAGCCAGTTCCGCTGCCTGATCCAGGTCATGGGTAGTCAACAATATTCCCATCCCCTCCCGGCGCAGCTGACGCAGGAAATCATGGATGCTCTCGCGAGCCCGCAGATCGACCCCCACCGTAGGTTCATCCAGGAGCAAGAGCCTCGGACGGTGCAAGGTACCCGCCGCGATGTTCAGGCGCCGTTGCATGCCGCCGGAAAGATTGGCCGTGCGCTCGTTGGCGCGCGCGGCGAGACCCATGCTGGCAAGCGCCGCATCGGCGGCGGCAACGGCTGCCCGACCCCGAAGGCCGCTGAGACGCCCCATGACCTGCAGGTTTTCGCGGGCGGTGAGATGGGGGTATAAGGCGATGGACTGGGGCACGAGCCCCAGGTAGTGGCGCGTCATCGCGCCGCTGCCGACGAGCCGACCCAGAATATGGATAGTTCCCGACTGCAGCGGTAACCGTCCCGAGATGGCCCTCACCAGCGTGGTCTTGCCGGCTCCATTGGGTCCGATGAGGACAAAGATCTGCCCCGCGACTAGGGTCAGATGGATCCCCGACAGGACCGACCGAGAGCCAAATCGGCGCGTCGCATCCCGAATCTCGAGGACGATGTCATCCGTTTGGCACGTCGGGCGTTCAAGCACTCGATGGGGTAAGCGCCACCTGGTTGTCCGCACCCGTGGGGCCTATCGAGGCAGACAGCGAATAGGCCAACTCCGCCAGCGGCTGGCTATCTGGGGCGAGCGGTGCCAGTGCCGCCACCGCGGCTTCAATCAGGCGGTTCACCTTTAAACGTGCGTGCCTCTCACCCAAGAACGCTACGAAACTCGCCTTGCCGCCATCCTGGCCAACATCCTTACCCGTCTCCGAAACCGTACCGGAGGTATCCAGCAGATCATCCAGCGTTTGAAATGCCAGGCCCAGCTTAAGACCGAAGTCGCGGATAGGCTCGAGGCGGTCTTCAGCCAGACCGGCCAAGCGCGCCCCTGTCTCGGCGGCGGCAACAAACAACGTGCCGGTCTTCTGGCCGTGCAATCGCTCCAAGCCCGCGCAATCCTGCCAACACAAGGTTTCCTTCAGATCCCGCATCTGGCCAGCGATGATGCCCTCGCTGCCGACCGCATGGGCCAACAGGTGAATGAGCCTCAATCGTAGCTCGTCTGAGAGCCCCCGCGCGTCGCTGATGACGGAATAGGCTCCATTGAGCAACGCCATGGCCGCCAATACCGCCGTGTCCACGCCGAACACAAGATGATTGGCGGGTTGACCCCGCCGCAGCGTCGCATCGTCCATGCACGGTAAGTCATCCAGGATCAGCGATGCCGTGTGCACCATCTCGATGGCGCAGGCCGGATCCAGGGCGAGGGACTCTTCGCCTCCCAGGTGGGTAGCCGCCATCACCGTGACAACGGGTCGAATGCGCTTTCCCCTAGCAAGCAGACTGTAGCGCATTGCCTGGCGCAGCGGATGCGGGGAATCGCTGCAGCCCGGTACCAGCGCGTCCAACCGCTGCTCGATGCGCCACCGGATATCTGCCATTTGCGTTTCGATGCGCGCCGGTCTTGAGTCCATCTCCCTTCTGGTAATCTCCACGCAGTTGTCCCTAAGCCCGATACGTGAACGACACCCTCACAGCCGGAGCGCGCCGATCGAGAGGATGGCGCCCGATGTGACAGAGGAAGCTGCAGGCTCCGTGTGCCGGGACACCCTTCAGTCAGGCTATGGTCCACACTAATCCCTGGCGGGGCCACCTGCTGGTCCGCTGCCGCAGTATATACGACCGAACTTAAGAACGGAAACGGTACCGGCATGCATCGTCGTCACCCGGTAACCCGATCTCGCTTGCCACCTATCCGTTCCTTCAAACCCGTCGTTCCGGCAGGGATTGCCGGAACCCAGTCGCCATGGATGGCTGTCTGGGCCACTTCCCTGTGCTGGATACCGGCAATCCGTGCCGGTATGACGGCCCCTTGGGATTCTCGGCTCGAACCGATAGGTGGTGAGCCCGATCTCGACTGCGTTCCCGCCCGGTAGGAGTTCTGGTAGGATCGGAGCCAGGGTGAAAGCGTTCTGCTGGCTAGCCCGCCGAGCCCAGCCCAGATGAATACGCCCGTCATTCCGGCTCGCAAGCCGGAAGCGAGTCGCCAGCGATGGTTAGGGTCGAGGTGATCAACGCTCGACACCTCTCGAGTTTTCTCTATAGCGGGAAGGACGACCGACATGACGGTGAGAACCAATTTACCGTGGGATCAGCTCATGACCACGTCGACATCGGGCAAGTATCTGGAGGAGCGAGCCGAGTGGCAACCACCGAGAGATCTGCCCTCCGAGCCCTATCCGGTGGAGATTCCTGAGTTTCCACCCGACGAGAGGCCGCTGCCCGAGTCGCCCCAGGAAGAACCGCCGGGGCCCGATGAGACACCCCCACGTCCCCCGCCGGAGAATGGTCGACGGCTTTCTGGAGCCGGTGAAAAACCGCTCAGCCTAGAAGCTGTTTTAGAAATGTCACGAACGCCGGAGTCGCAAGGCGCACAGGAGCGACAAAATCGTTGGGAACGATTTTGAACAGCTGGAAGCTGGCC
>CAZUZO010000125.1:0-10496 GCA_964624765.1 uncultured Thiotrichales bacterium | reverse complement strand
GGTCGGCTGCCCCAAGGGCCAACGCAATCCAACGGCCGAAACGATGACCAACGCCCGCCTTGCTCTGTCGGCGCTCGTGACATTTTTAAAACAGCTTCTAAGCCCAGGCCGGGGCAGGGAGGCCGTCAATCCGATCCCGGTAGACTCGATGCCACAAATGATGACATGGACAATATCCTCCCCAACACGCAAAATACTGACACAGACTCGGCTATGAAATGCCGCGTGGTGCCCGCGGACAAGGTAGCGCGGCTGAGAAGCCGTTTTAAAAGCTACTGCGCTTACCACAGCGGCGTTGCACGGCGGCTCGCAATCCTCATGTACTCCCTTGTACACTCCGGTTGCTCGCCACCGTGCGCCTTGCTCTGCCGGCGCTCGTGACATTTTTAAAAAAAGCTTCTGAGTCGTTGAGTGTGATCGAGCTCGGTGCTAGCCCGTACGGCCAGATCCTCAGCGACCGCAGTTTGCTTTTTGGAGGAGCATATGGGAGGCAAAGATACCGATATTGCCAGGCAAGGTCGAGGCGATCGGCTAATCAAAGAACGGATTCATGACCCCTACATGACGCGGATGAAGCTTACCGAGCCAACCGTTTGCCCAGACTGCCACGTCGTCTTTGAAGGTGGCCGTTGGCAGTGGATGACACCGGTGCCCACCGGCGCCAACGAAGAGCTTTGTCCTGCCTGTCGGCGCATACGGGATCGAGTGCCGGCGGGGTTTCTGACCTTGAGCGGGGCGTTCTTCGAGAACCATCGGGAAGAAATCTTGAATCTGATGCAAAACAAGGTGGACGCCGAGAAGCGCCAGCATCCACTCAAACGGATCATGGGTATGGAGGAACAGGACGAAAAGCTGGTTGTCACGTTCACCGATACCCATTTGCCGCGAGGGGTTGGCGAGGCAATCGAACGCGCCTACGAGGGCACGCTGCATATCCACTATGAGCCGGAGGCGAGCATCATCCGGGTAGTATGGGAGCGCTAGGGAGACGGTCGAGAGACCGACTACCCTGGAGGTGCAGTGTAGCCAACCGGTAGTTCGTTGCTGTCGATCAATCGGCCGGTACGATGGGCGGCATCGACAGGAGCTGCATCTCCGGAGCGAGCAGCCCATGGTATCTCAGTAGCGAGAGCGCCGGCTCGATGGTTGCGAACGTCAGCCGCAGAAGGGCGCCTGGAGCGTCGTTCTCGCGCCCAGCGAGTTCTTGCGCAAGCAATCGATGCAATGCCGACTTCTCCTTCGGAAAGAGCTTGAGACGGACGGCGGCATCGGGGTCCAAGCCGGCGAGTTGTCTTGCTAGACGCAGCGCCACCGGGAAACCGCCGAGCTCGTCGATAAGCCCCAATGCCTTGGCATCTTCGCCAGTCCACACACGCCCGCCGGCCGCTGTTTGTACCTGGGCCACGGATAGCTGGCGTCCTTGCGCGGCTTTCTCTGTAAAATCTTGGTAGACCTCATCCAGCCACGCCTGCAGGCGAACCCACTCGGCCTCGGTGTAATCTTGCCTGCTGTTCCAAAAGGTAGCGTTGGCGCTGGTGGAGAGACTGTCCCAGTCAAGACCGAGCTTTTGCCAGAGACCCGAGGTGAGAAGTTTCCCACTGACCACGCCGATAGAACCGGTCAGTGTGGCCGGTTGAGCAACGATCCGGTCCGCAGCCATCGCCACGAAGTAACCGCCTGAGCCGGCGACATTTCCCATGGAGACGACAACCGGTTTGCCTGCCTCGCGGGCTCGGACCACTTCGCGCCAAATCGTATCGGAGGCCACATAAGAGCCCCCGCCGCTATTGATCCGGAACAGGATGGCTTTCACATCCTTGTCTTCTGCTGCCGCCCGCAGCGCTTTGGCCACGGTTTCCGATCCCATCGTCAGACCGGCGAGCAGGGGCTCGTATCCGCTTTCACCGCGCCGAATGAGTCCCGTACCGTAGATCAATGCGATCGTGGCGCCTTGATCATAGGCCTTGCCGGTGCGCTTCGAGTAAGCCGGCAGGTCAAGTGCCTCCAGATCGTCTCCGAACAGCTGCTCGAGCTTTGCATACACGCCATCGCGATACAGCAAACCGTCGACAAGCTGGCTCTGGAGTGCCTCATCGGCCCAAAAGGGCCCTTGCGCGAAGAGATCGATAACCCGCTGCTCGGGCAGACCTCGCCCCCCGGCGATACCTTGTACGATTTGCTTAAGCAGTGAGTCCATGATGGCCTGGCTGGCTCGTTTATGGGCTTCTGTAAATCGTTGCTCGGTGAAGGTATTCTTCAGGGTCTTGTAGTCTTGACGGTGGTCGAGGCGGGCAACAACTCCCAGCTTCTCAAGACTGCCGCGCACAAATAGGCTTTCCATCAAGAGACCCGTCAGCGCCACCATGCCCGACGGTTGCAGATAGATCTCGTCAAAGGCACTCGCCAGGTAGTATGCTTGGTTTCCCGCTTCGCTTTCCCCGAAGGTTTCCGCATAGGCGATGGCTTTTTTGCCTTTTGCTCGAAATGCCAACACGGCGTCCCGTAATTCCTGTGTCATCGCAGCTTTCATCGAGTTCGATCCGAGCCGCCCCACGAGCGCCACGACCCGATCATCGTCTGCCGCCTTTTCAAGCCCCGCAACGGTATCAAGCAGATCGGCCTTGTCGCGGAGCAAGGCTCGCGCGATCGGATCATCGGGTAAATGTTCCACAAACTCCTGCTCAAAATCGATTTCTAGGAGCGTGCGTTGGGGAACCCGGGGTTCGACCACCCACCGTACGAGAGCCATCAAGATACCCAAGGCGACGAGCACGAGGACGGTTGTGCCGAGCGCGTTTCTTAACTTTGTGAGAAGATGTTTCATTCCGACAGGCGAGCGTGCCAAGTTGTGTGGGTTGCTGGACGATAACTAGGCTTCAAAATTCTAGGTTGTTTTTTAGTCGGACAAAAGCAGTCGCCTGGGGGCGTGCATTTTCTGGCATGGGTTTCAACCGCTGGCAGCTGGCGGCTGGGCTGATCTTACTGCTCGCAAGTTGTCGCCAGGAGCCTACCGACCCCACCCCACACCTTAAATGGTACGTGTTCGATGAACCCTCTGGTGCCTTCGACGAGGCGGCCAAGCGGTGCTCCGCCCTGGCTCAGGGCGCGTTCCGGGTCGAGACCGTGGCATTGCCGGCGTCCGCTGACCAGCAGCGTGAGCAGTTGGTGCGCCGTTTAGCGGCCGGCGATCGTGACATCGACATCATCGGCATGGATGTCATATGGACCGCTGAATTCGCGCAAGCGGGTTGGATCTTGCCCTGGACTGGAGAACGGGGTAAAGCGGCTCAGCAAGGACGACTGGCATCGACTACCCAAAGCGCTTTTTACAGGGGAACCCTGTGGGCCGTGCCGTTTACCACCAACGCGCAATTGCTTTGGTATCGACGCGACCGAGTCGCTGCAGTGCCCCAAAGCTGGGACGCGATGATAAACCTGGCAGAGGCGATCGGTGAGGGCGGGACGATCCAGGTGCAGGGCGAGCGGTACGAGGGACTGACGGTGCTTTTCGTCTCCCTGCTGGCCTCCGCGGGGGGCTCGGTGCTTGATCAGACGGGCCAGACGGTGTCCCTCGAAACTCGCGCCACCCAGGAAGCCCTTGAGCTGATGGGGCGCTTAGCGCGGTCAGCAGCCACCGATCCGATGTTGTCCACCAGCCGTGAGGATGAGGGGCGGCTTGCCTTCGAGGGAGGAGGCTCCGCATTTATGGTCAATTATACCTTTGTCTGGCCGAGTGCCCGCCGCCATGCTCCACAGGTGGCGCGGCACATGGGTTGGAGCCGTTGGCCGATGGTCAAGGAAGACCAACCCAGCCGAGTCGTGATCGGCGGTATCAACCTCGGCATCGGCGCCCATTCGCGTCACCCGCAGCAGGCCTTTCAGGCTGCGTTGTGCATTGCTTCAGAGAACAACCAGCGGCTGGCCGCCGCCAAGGGTGGATTACCTCCCACCCTAGAGGCTCTCTACGATGACCCGCGAGTGCGAGAGGTTTTCCCGTTCGCCGACGTCTTGCGAGCAACGCTAAGGGATGGGGTGCAACGGCCCCAGAGTCCTGTTTACACCGATATCTCGCTTGCCATCTCACGCACCCTACATCCCATGAGAGACATCGATCCGCAGCGTGATGTCTCCCGCCTGCGGGCTGTCGTTGGCCGGGCGTTGAAATCAGAGGGGTTGTTTTGAAGACCAGAGGGATGGCCGAGCGCCGGCTGGGGTGGATACTGTGTGCGCCGGCGGTGCTCGCCATGTTACTGGTCACGGCTTACCCTGTGCTCTACGCGTTCTGGCTTTCCCTGCACCGTTATGATCTACGTTTTCCAGAACAGCAGGCGTTTGTGGGACTTGCCAATTACGTCAGTGTCCTGGCGTCTGGCGTGTGGTGGCAGGCGTTACTCAACACGTTGATCATCACTGTCGTGTCGGTATCCATCGAGCTTGTGCTCGGGCTGGCTCTGGCGCTCTTGATGCACCGCGCGTTGTTTGGCAGACGCTTGATCAGAACCTCGATACTGGTGCCCTATGGCACCATCACCGTGGTGGCGGCGCTGGCTTGGAAATTTGCCTTCGACCCAACAGTGGGCTTTGTCAACGCCCTGTTTGGGCTGGAGCATGCCTGGTTGGCCGAACGTTGGTCGGCGTTTCTGGTCATCATCTTGACTGAGGTCTGGAAGACCACGCCGTTCATGGCTCTGTTACTGCTCGCCGGTTTGACGTTAGTGCCCCCCGAGATCCTCAAAGCCGCTCGGGTTGACGGGGCATCCAGCCTGCAGCGCCTGTTTCGCATCACGCTCCCGTTGATGAAGCCAACCTTGCTGGTCGCGCTACTGTTTCGAACCTTGGATGCCTTTCGCGTTTTCGATACGGTGTTCGTCCAGACGCGGGGGGCACAGGGCACCGAGTCGGTATCGATCGTCGGTTACAACGCTCTCATCGTGCGCTTGAATCTCGGCCTTGGTTCGGCTGTGTCAGTCTTGATCTTTATCTGCGTGGTCGCCATTGCCGTCTTGTTCATCAAGGGATTTGGAGTGGCGTTCGAACGCCGGCGCAGTCCGTGACGAGCTCCCATAGACGACAGCTTGTTAACAGCTTTCTTGACCGCAGCTTCTGGGCATTGGGTGCGGTCGTGGCGGTCGCCTACGCGTTGTTACCGATGCTCTGGATAGTGAGTCTGTCGCTGAAGGACAAGCGCGATCTGACGGATAATCGTTTGATTCCTCGTTCCATCAGTCTGGAGAACTATCGCGCGATCGCTGAGGATCCTCAGTTTGTTGCAGCGATTATCAACTCCCTAGGGATCGGTTTGATCTCGACGTTACTCGCCGTAGGGCTTGCCATGTTCGCTGCCTATGCTATCGTGCGGCTGGACTTTCCAGGCAAGCAGCTGATCTTGTTGGGGGCGCTCTCCATCGCGATGTTTCCACCCATCGCCATCATCGGGCCGTTGTTTGACATGTGGCGTATCAGCGGTTTGTTCGATACCTGGCTCGGACTCATCATTCCCTATATGACGTTCGCTCTGCCCCTTGCTCTGTGGATCCTAACGGCGTTCTTTCGCGAGATCCCCTGGGAGCTTGAGAAGGCCGCTCGAGTGGATGGTGCGACGCCGCTGCAAGCGTTTCGCTACGTCATAGTCCCTCTCGCTGCTCCCGGCGTCTTCACCTCCGCAATTTTGGTCCTCATTTTTGCCTGGAACGACTTCCTCTTTGCGACCGCCTTGACTTCCACCGATAACGCGCGCACGGTGCCTGCGGCTCTCGCCTTTTTTACCGGCGCCTCACAGTTTGAATACCCAACGGGATCGATCGCGGCGGCCTCCGTGATCGTCACCCTGCCGGTCGCCGTGATCGTGCTGTTGTTCCAGGGTCGGATAATCGCCGGTCTCACCGCCGGGGCAGTCAAGGGCTAAGAAGCTGTTTTAAAAACTACTGCGCTTGTCATAGCTGCGTTACGCAACGGCTCGCCATCCTCATGTACTCCCTTGTACACTCCGGTGGCTAGCCGTTGCGCGCCTTGCGACTCCGGCGCTGGTGACATTTATTAAAACAGCTTCTAATGAGCCCCGAGTGATGGTATCTTCGAAGTGATCAAGATACCAAACGGAGGCGGCGTTGGCGCCGCGGTTTGAGGGCAAGAAGTTCTCGGTTCCGCATTCGCTCTCGTTGAGTGGGGACCGTGACGGGTGCCTAAAAATCATGGCTGAAATCGTGCTCGATAAAGTCAGCAAGCGTTTCCCGGACGGCACGCTAGCGCTACAGGAAACCAGTTTGACCATCGGCGATGGGGAATTCTTTGTCCTGGTTGGCCCGTCCGGATGCGGTAAATCGACGTTGCTCAATCTCATCGTGGGTCTGGAAACGGTGTCTGGGGGCCAGATACGAGTCGATGGCAAAGCGATCAACGACGTCGATCCCAAAGATCGCAACATGGCCATGGTCTTTCAAAGCTATGCCATTTACCCGCACATGACGGTGCACGACAATTTGGCTTTCCCTTTAAAAATGGCCAAACTGCCGAAGCAGGAAGTTGCCCGCCGAGTTAAGCGTGCCGCCCAAATGCTCGGCCTCGTTGAACACCTCAATCGCAAGCCCGCTAGTCTTTCAGGAGGTCAACGGCAACGGGTGGCGATGGGCCGAGCGATCGTACGGGATGCGAAGGCGTTCTTGATGGATGAGCCGCTTTCAAATCTGGACGCCCGACTCCGCGGACAGATGCGCATCGAGATCGCTCGCTTACAAAAGCGGCTTGGGACCACCACGGTGTATGTCACCCATGACCAGACCGAGGCCATGACCCTCGGCGACCGGGTGGCTGTATTACGGGACGGCACGGTGCAGCAGCTCGGGACACCTCGCGAGCTCTACAATGAGCCCCGCAACCTGTTCGTGGCGGGATTTATCGGTTCACCGTCTATGAACTTCTTGCCGGCCCGCTATGAAGGCGGGCTGATCCGACTGCCCATGGCGGAATTTCCTTGTCCGGCAGCGGTACAAGAGCGGCTGGAGGCAGGGGGTCGAAGGCCACTCGTGGCCGGTATGCGTCCGGAGCATATTCAAGAGTCCACCTATATGCCAAGGAACGCGAGGACGGGGGTAACGTTTCGTGCAGCGGTCGATGCGATCGAATGGATGGGCTCGGATGTTTATGCGTATTTCGACGTTTGCGCCGAAACCGGTGCCCACCCGATCCTGTCCGATGGTGAGATCGATGGGATGCTGCAGGGTGACGCTGTGCGTTGCGTGGCACGTCTGGATCCGATGACTCAAGTTGCGCCGGGCCATCGCTGCACTTTCTGGCTCGATACCCGCAGCGTTCATCTATTCTCTACGCCAACGGGCGAACGTCTATCCTGCCGATGACCGGCCGGCTCAGAGCTTGTAGAAAAACCTGCTACGCTACCCGATAGCGGCGTTGGAGGGTGTTTGCTCCTCGCCTATCGGCCCGATAGGTCTCTCGGCTTGGCGCCGTGCTTTCGGCCCGCTCGCGACGGTTTCTTCACAACCTCTCAGCGATGAAGAGCACGCCCGTCGACGTCGAGGGCCGCTTCGTGAAGCGCCTCAGCAAGGGTTGGATGCGCGTGCACCGTGCGGGCAAGATCTTCCGAGCTGGCATGGAAAGCCATCGCTGTAACAGCCTCTGCGATCAGTTCGGAAGCCTGCACGGCACAAATGTGCACACCTTCGATGGTGTCGGTGCGGGCATCGGCGATGATCTTGACCAAACCCTCCGTTTCGCCCGCGGCGTGGGCTCGGCCAAGGCCACGAAGGCGAAAACTGCCGGTACGATAGGAACGCCCGGAACTCTCCAACTCGGCTTCAGTTTTCCCTACCCAAGCGATCTCGGGATGGGTGTAGATGACCCAGGGAATGATGCCATAGTCGACGTGGCCGGCCTGTCCCGCGATCTGCTCCGCTACCGCGATGCCCTCCTCGGATGCTTTGTGCGCTAGCATTGGTCCCCGCACCACATCCCCGATGGCATAGATACCGGCGACATCGGTTCGGCAGCGATCATCCACTGGGATACGACCGCGATCGTCAAGCTTAAGTCCCGCAGCCTCCAAGTTGAGCCCCTGGGTAAAAGCACGGCGGCCCACCGCGACGATTAATTTGTCGACCTTGATCGTATCGGTTTCGCTTTGGTGGACGTATTCCACCGTCACCTCGCCGTGCTGGACGCGGGCGCCCGTTACGCGCACCCCGAACCGAATATCGAGTCCCTGGTCTTTCAGGCTGTTGTAGGCTTCCTTCGCAACTTGTCGATCCACGGCCGGAAGAAATTCCGTAAGGGCCTCGAGGAGCACTACTTCTGATCCCAAACGAGCCCAGACGCTGCCTAGTTCAAGCCCGACAACCCCAGCACCGATGATGCCGAGGCGCTGAGGAGCCGACTGAAAGGTGAGCGCGCCTGAGGAATCGACGATGGATGTCTGATCGAACGCGATACCTGGCAACGCCACTGGCGTCGATCCCGTGGCGATGACGATATGCTTGGCGGCGAGGGTCTCCTTGGCGGTGTCGCCATGGTGGGTGAAAGCGATCCGCTGCTCGCCCATGAGTGCGCCGTGGCCTGGCAGCCAGGTAACCTTATTCTTGCGAAATAGGGTCGCTATCCCGGTGGTCAGGCGTTCGACCACCTGATCCTTGCGTGCCTGCATGGCCGGAATATCGATCTTCGCATCACGGACTGTGATTCCATGTCGCGGCAGCTGCTGCAGACTGACGTAGCGATACGAGCTATCGAGCAGCGCTTTCGATGGGATGCAACCGACGTTGAGGCAGGTCCCACCGAGTGCGGGCTTGTCCTGGGGCGCGCGCCAGGCGTCGATGCAAGCAGTCCGGAGCCCCAGTTGAGCAGAGCGAATGGCCGCGATATAACCGCCAGGGCCGCCACCGATAACCACCACGTCATAGGTCTTCATGGATTGGTTTTGCGTTTCCCGCGCCCTATACCTCGAGCAGCATGTGCTCCGGATTTTCTAGGGACTCTTTGATGGCGACCAAAAACTGCACCGCTTCACGTCCGTCGATGAGGCGGTGGTCATAGGACAGCGCCACATACATCATGGGTCGCACAACGATTTCACCGTTTTCGACTACTGGGCGCTCTTGGAACTTGTGCATGCCGAGGATGGCGCTTTGCGGAGGATTGAGGATCGGGGTTGACAACAGAGAACCAAACACGCCGCCGTTGGTAATGGTGAAAGTGCCCCCAGAGAGGTCCTCGATACTGAGTTGGCCATTCGCCGCTTTCTCCGCGAACTCCGCAATCCGTATCTCGATGTCGGCGAAGGAACACCGTTCCACCTGCCTAAGAACTGGGACCACCAAACCCCGGGAGGAACCGACGGCGATTCCGAGATCGTAATAATCGTGATAGACCACATCCTCACCATCGATCGAGGCATTCACGATCGGATATCGCTTGAGTCCGAGCACTGCAGCCTTAGCAAAGAAAGACATCAACCCCAAACGCACGCCGTGCTTTTTTTCGAACCAATCTTGGTGGCGGTGGCGCAGCTCCATGACCGGTCGCATATTGATCTCGTTGAACGTGGTCAGGATCGCCGCCGTGCGCTGCGCCTCCACCAGCCGTTCAGCGATGCGTGCCCGAATCCGACTCATCGGCTCCCGACGCTCGTTACGCTCACCGGCCGGCTTCACTGTAGGCTCTGGGACCGTTGTCTCGTCGGGCAAGTGCTCAGCAGGAGGCGGTTGGGGAGCAACGGGCTGGCGTGCCTCAAGGTGCGCTAGTACGTCTTGCTTGGTGATGCGCTCCCCCCTTCCAGTGCCGATAATGGACTCGGGTTCGAGTCCGTAGTCCGCGATGAGTTTGCGAACTGCCGGGCTGAGCTGGTCCTCAGGTTGGATGCTCACGGATGGGCTCGGTTGTGTCGCTGCCTGCGCCGTCTTGGTTGGATCGGCTTTCTGGGTCACCTCCAGTGGTTCTTTAGGTGCGACGGAGGCGGTCGCGGTGGTGTCCACTTGCGCGATGAGTTCTTCGCTGGTTACGGTGTCACCCGTCTGCTTCAGAACACTCTTCAGTATTCCGGACTCCGGCGACGGCACTTCCAGCACGACTTTATCCGTTTCGACCTCCACGAGCACGTCGTCTCGCGCCACTTGCTCGCCGGCTTTCTTCTTCCAATCGAGGAGTGTGCCCTCGTGAATCGATTCAGAGAACACGGGTACTTTGACGTCAACGATCACCCTACATCCCTTTCAATGCATACAGCTGCGGGACGGTCTTCGGAGGAATGGGGGCCCTGTTTCCGCCAAGCCGAAACCTCCGGGTCGGCTGGCAGCGTACCATTGTATGCTGCGGGCTCGAGACAGAAGTCTAAGCGGTTTGTTTTCGTGTTGCCAATACGGATTTCAGCATCAGGGCGTCGGCCACCAGTGCCCGCTGCTCCTCGAGATGGACGTGCAGGTTACCGCCAGCCGGCGCCGCCGCAGCGGGCCGCCCGGCATAGTGCAAGGGAAGTCCCCGGGGGAGGGTGC
>CAZUZO010000124.1:0-10511 GCA_964624765.1 uncultured Thiotrichales bacterium | reverse complement strand
GGGGCGAGTAACAACCGGAGTGTACAAGGGAGTACATGAGGATTGCGAGCCGCTGCGCAACGTAGCTATGGCAAGCGCAGCAGTTTTTAAAACGGTTTCTTAAACCGATAGGCTAGCTCAAGCCTAGACAACACCTTCCGACTCAACATCACCGACTTACGGAATGACCTATGTGGGAGCAGATCGTCGCACAAGCTGGAGAAACCGACATTGCCGGCTGGGTAGCCACCATTTTTTTCTGGACAGTAATCATCTTTTCATTGATTTATTTGGTCAAAAAGATGTTCGAGGGGACGCAACTGGGAAATGACGCCGATGCGCAGAAAGCATTGGACATTCTCCGGGAACGCTATGCTCGGGGCGAAATCGACCGCGATGAGTTTGAACAGAAAAAGCACGACTTAGAGCAGTAAGCTCCGCAAACCGGCGCTGGGCAGCGTTTCGTCAGTTTGATGAGCTTTGTCCTGACCGTAGGCTTGGGCACCGATCATGCGCGGCCAAGAACCATCCTGACGAAACGATGATGAGGGCCAACAAAGCGCTGACTTTCGCGAGGCGCCTCGCTGCGCCATGGGCTCGGCCCATCTGGCGGAAAAGCGGCTCCTATTGGCGAGGTGCTGCTCTCCCTCTGGTTCTCATGCTGGCCGGCTGTGGCACCGCACCACCGCGCCCTCCCGTGGAACCCGAGGTTTCCGCTTGCCTTGAGTTTCTGCAGGCGAGCGATGAAGTGGTGCGACAGGCGGGGGTGGGTGACGCCCAGGCCGCTCGCGTCCCCGGATTTCCCTATCTACGCGTGAACCGGTTTCTCGCCTCGTTTGCCGAAGATGATCTGCAAGATGCCCGCCTCGAAGCCTGGATGACACGCCTGCGAGCACTCGATCTCGACGCCAGGGAGAAAGAGTTTCGTGCCCTCGACCCGGCGGCGCGGGCCCACCTGATGCCCGGTCCGCCGGCCGTCGAGGCGCTATCACAGCGAGCGCGGGTGTGCGGGATACGGTTACAGCAGCACACCGCCGACCGAGCCTCCGCTCGCTCACGGCTCCTGAAAACCGCCCGCGTGCCGTCCGACTACATTCTCTGGCAACAGATCCTAGGGATCTATCCGCTGACCTCGCTCGGCGTGCTTCAAGGCGTCTTACGTTATCACCGCGAGGTCGAGGCGATCTATGCCACACCGCTTGCCGATCTGCCAGTGCAAGGGCAACTCGTGCGGTTTACCCCACCGGTACCTGCCACACCGCTGAGCCGCACCGACGTCGAGAGGATCCTGCAGCGCTCAGCAGACAATCCGCTGGGCATCCCCGATCCCGATGATCCCGATCGGCGCGCGCTGTTCGCGGCCTTCGCTCCGGTTTGGGAGGTGGATGTGGCGGCAGAGACGGATCGTATCGGGATGCCCTATTGGGACCGAAGGCCTGAGGTAGACACGGGGAAACCGGTAGTGTTCACGCACCTCTCCTATGCTCGCCTGGATGGAGACATTTTGCTGCAGCTAAACTACGTCGTCTGGTTCCCCGCTCGGCCACGCACCGGGACCTTCGATCTGTTGGGTGGGCGGCTCGACGGGATTATTTGGCGCGTCACCCTGACAGCTGACGGGCGACCGCTGCTCTATGACTCAGTGCATAACTGCGGTTGCTACCACCGCTTTTTCCCCACCCCGAGCCTGCGCCTGACGCGCCGTTCTGTGGGCTTCGAGGAGCCTATTCTGGTTCCTCAGCAGGTAAACTCGGTGCCGTCGCGCAAAGTCATACGGGTGGCTTCCAGGACTCACTCTGTGCAACGGGTCTACTCAACCCCCGGTGACACAGGCTTCGACCGAGTGACTGAGATGGCTTATCGATTTCGTGATTACGACGAGCTTCGGGCGCTGCCAGTCGGCGCTGGCTACCGTAGCCTGTTCGGCCCCGACGGTCTCGTGCCGCATACCGAGCGTCGCGAACGTTGCTTGCTTTGGCCCACGGGGGTACAGAGTCCCGGCGCCATGCGCCAATGGGGACGGCATGCGACCGCATTCGTAGGGAGGCGGTATTTCGATGATCCGAACCTGATCGAACGCTATTTCGATAAGGCGTCCTACAGCCCGCGGGGTAGCGACGTGAGCAGAGAGGTTGTGAAAAAACCGTAGCGAGCGCCCCAAGTTGCCTAGGATGCTCGGTTGGCTTCATCAAAGGCTTTTCGTATCTGTTCAATCCTACGCCGATTCGTGCCGAGATCCCAATATCCGGCGCGCGATGCAGAGCGCACCTGGATGGTGCCCGGTTCGTCTTCCCAATAGAACTCCACGTCATCGACAAAACCGAAGATGAGGCTGCTGAATTCGAAGCGCAGATAGTCTGCACGTTCCTCGACCAGACGTGTGCGCGGCAGCGCCAGCACGATGTGCTTGAGACGACTCTGCCCCTCTGCTACCGGACCCTCATAACGCAGAGGTTCCACTCTGTGGCGTCTATCTTGGCTTGCGCTGGACACGCAGTTCGGTGTTTCAGGGCATGAGGTTAAGGGGCTGGTCATCGCTTCCAAGTCACCAGGCAAAAAGTAGAGGAGTGCGAGCATCACGACCGACACACCATATCGACACTCGGCTGTTGTCATCGTTTCAGCACCTTACCTAATCTTCTCCATCAGGGTAGGCAAAACTCCCTGATCCCATGCCAACTCACCTGACCGTGAGCCTGACAAGCTGAAACTCCCCCTCCCCCGGCGACGTCTCCCGCATTCGGTTTGGCTTCTCGGTCCAGCCTTATCAACGTTCCAGGTGCTAGGCACAGGCTGACAACGAAATGGCCGCGATGTTTCGCGGCCAAAGCTTACAGGAACGCGGCGTCGAATCAACTCAAGGTATGCTAGGAATTCTCGAGTCCACCATTGTCACTTCACTTCAGGTCTTGACCAAGCAGCACAACGTCGAGTTGGTTCTGCACTGAACCGACCGCGAACGCCGTGTACGCCGTTTGTTCTTCGAGCGACAAATCGGATATGGCTAACACCGGTCGACTCGCCTGCATTTCGCCTGCCGGGAAAACCTCGACATTATAGGTGCCGACGGGGACGTCGCGGGCGAAGCTCTGGTCACCATTTCGTAGGGCTTCCAGTGTTACCCCCTGACCGTCCGCCTCGCTGGGCGACACGGTAACGGTAACGGGCGGCGCAAAGGCCGTATGCACCACGGTAACGCGCGCGTCATGCGCTCCAAGTGGCTGCACCTGGTTGGTGAATTTACTTAAGGCCGGAGTGCCATTGCCGTCAAGGTGAGCGATGAGGGTGGCATTCTCGGTTAGGGCAAAACTGAAGCTCTTGCTGATGGCAAGCGTGCCCTCGCAATTTCCCACTGAATCGGAAAGTAGCACATCGATCTGATTCGGGCCCGTCGGCAGGTCGAATGGCCCCGCTGTATCTTTAAAGGTCACCCCACTCAGCACACACAGGTCATTGACCTTAACGTCCACCGGCAAACTGGCATCGGCCCCTAAATCCGATCCGTTGATGCCGTGCACCACGTAAACGTCGGCAGCGCTGGCGTTACTCGCCAATACATGCTGGGCGCCGATGATCGCAAGCGTGGAACAAACGACCCCGAGCAACGGTTTCTTGAAAGGACTTCTCACGGCAACCACTCCTCAAGCTGTGTTGAATTACGAGGCTCTCCCATTGGTGTGGCGGAGGCCTCTTTGGTTAGGACGCCGGATAAGTCTAATCGACCGTCATTAGTATGTCAATCTTTTGTTCCAATTTATATGTAAACAGTGCATGTATTTATTGATACAAGCGCAATAGAGGCGCAAAGACTAACCAGGAAGGTCGTTAGAGGCCGAAGGTGCATAGCCCCAGGCTGACAGCAAAGGATCCATGCTGGGCAATTGCTCGGCATACCGATCATCGGGCGCACGCGCTAAACCCCGCTCCACAAAGGTGAAGCTGACGGGGGCACTACCCTTCACAACCGGGCTGGATAGAAGCGACCGCACTTGAGAGGCACAAGTCGCTGGTTGAATACCGCATCGGCAAGGCGATGCAAGGCTTGGGAGTGGTAGACTGGCAGTCGCAGTGACGGGCTGTGGGAGCCCTCTGCCACCCAAGTGACTTGCTCGTGTAAGGCCATCCAAGAGCGGTAACGTATGCTAAGCGCCGTAGCAAGAGAGGAATTCGTGAGCGGGTGAGTCTTGGGCATGGTTTCAACAGCCTACGATCGTGGCCACTCCGCCGACAAACGTCGCCGTATGTCGAAAAATTGTCCTAAACACTCCGAGAACTTATACTAAGCGCAACAACCGATCGGGACAACGACACCATGGCCAAGGAAAACCCGAACTCCTCCGATGCCGAACCAACGATGGCTCGGCATCCCATCAAGGTGGTCGCTCGTCGCACCGGACTGAGCCCGGATTTGATCAGAGCCTGGGAAAGACGCTACGACGCCATCGAACCACAGCGATCCAATACCAAGCGACGCTTGTATACCGATGCCGACGTGGAGAAGCTGCGCCTACTGCGAAGAGCCACCCGTGCGGGCAGACGTATCGGCGACGTGGCAAGCCTCTCGGCCAAAGAGCTCGCAGAGCTGGTGGGTGCCGATGAATCAGCGGTGGCGGAGGCACCCCCCCCCAGCCTGCCGCGGCCGGTACTCAACACGGCTAGCGAGCATTTCGAAGCGTGCCTGAAAGCGGTAGAAGACTTCGATGCCAATGCCTTGGAATCGGCATTGGCAGCCGCCGCCGTAGCGCTCAGCACTCAGGTCGTGATCGATGAAGTCATAGCACCCTTACTCGAACACATCGGAGAGCAGTGCCGTAAGGGAACCATCCGTATCTCCAACGAACATCTGGCAAGCGCTGCCATCCGCACCTTTCTCGGACCGCTGGTCATGAGCGCCAACATGACGGACACAGGACCAGGGATGATCGTCACCACACCTGCCGGGCAATGGCACGAGCTCGGTGCGTTGATGGTCGCGGTCACCGCCTCGGCTGCCGGGTGGCGAACGATCTACCTCGGTCCCAACATGCCGGCCGAAGAGATCGCCTTCGCAGCCAGGCAAAACGAAGCCGCTATGGTTGCTATCAGTATCGCTTGTCTGACCGATGAGCGAAAACTCACGGCGGAATTACGCAAGCTGCGTCGCTATTTGCCCGAAGATGTGCAAATATGGGTTGGCGGCTCAGCGACCCGCAGCTACCAGGATATGCTCACCAGTATCGGCGCCACCTGGCTCGATAGTTTGGAGGCATTACGCCGAGAGCTCGGCAAGCAACCGCGTGTTTGAGGCAGACAGACCGCTTGAGGCCGAGGGCCTTGTGGGCTCCCCTTCAACCGCTTGGGTCTGGCTGCCGGAAGTCACCACCCTCATCCACCGGGCCCCGTCCTGGACAAAAAATACAATGTTGCGACGCCATATTCAGCCTCCGGCCGATTGGCGTAAGCTCGCTTCCACCAGTGCCGCATTGATCACTTCTCGATTGGCAATCGCGGGATAGAGCCGGTGCAATGCATGCACCGTCAAGGGTCGATCGCGCGCCGCACACTCCAGCCGCGCTCTGGTGCTATCGCTCAGTTCCGATAACGTCAGCAGGAATGGCGCCTGCCAATGGTGGTATTGCGCCACCAACTGGTGCTCAGCAGAGTCCGCCCATCGCTCCCGTAGGGGTAGTTCCGGGAAGGCCTTTTTGGGCAAGCATTGGCCACACCAGGGTCCTTCCTCGACCGCTGGTTCTGCTGCGGCCAAACCGATACCGGTTCCATCTGCCTGCCGAACAAACCACTGGGCACGGCGCGGGCGACCCGCCTCCTTGTGAACGAGAGTCGCCACTCGATCTCGATGATTCACGAGCGGGGTACCTCCTGTCGGCGGGCCTTGTTGCTGCAAACTAGAGGCAACGAAGCTCCGGTCCCCTTGAGGGGAGGGAATCCACTCCAAGTGTCGAAATCTTGCCAAGGGGCGTCCCTCTATCGTGCTCCCCAGGAGAGCCAGAGGTAGCCGATCCCGTCCATCCAGTAACCACAGTTCCACCGAATCGCGGCGCGACAGGGGCAGTTTCTCGGCGGCAGCCTGAAGTGCCGCCATCAGGCTCTGGCTCATCTCCTCCAAGTGCGACCGGTCCAGCGTCGGATCGATGGGCAGGGGTGTGACGCCGTCGCGTCTTGACCAGAGGGCAAAGGCAACGAAGCGCCGATAAACCGTCACATTGCTCGGATCCCCCCCCCACCTGGGGCGGCGAATCTCGCAGCGCACCTGAATGTGCCAGCTGCGCCCATCCACGCTCAACGCTCGCGCTTCGGGAGTTTTCACGACCTGCAACACGCCGTGGAAAGGGGAGAGCCGCCGAATGCTGTAGCAGTCGGCTTCACGCATCGTCGTATTGGGTATCGCTGGCAATCTGTCGTCCTGCACTCCAACGCTCCATCAACTGATTCGCGAGGTCCTGCTGTTCGGGTGGGAGCAATTCCTGAATGAACTCGAGTTCATCGATGACTCTGGTGATGGCCTCTCGGCTTTCGAACGTCTCCAGGTGCCTGGCTATCTCGATTAACCGCTGATAGGGATCCATGGCTTCAAGTCTCTAAGTCTTTTCCCAACACTCGCTGGCGACTTGACTGTGTGCCCCGGGTTAGGTCAGATTGTAGGTGCTTCGAAGCAAACCCCCTACTAGACAACCGACCAGCAGGAACGTTCAATCCACGGTGAATTCATGACTCTTGAGGATGTCGTGTGGAAAAGTCCCGCAGACGATGTCCCGGAGACGATAGGTTGAAGAACCAGGGTCGTCGTTTCGCCAGGGGCGCCGTTGCGGCGCGCACGAGTGAGAGGTTGTAAACAAACCGAAAACTGTCGAAATGCGAACCCAGGACACCTTACAACGCTTTCTGTTCGAGGATCACGCCATCCGTGGCAGTCTCGTACATCTCGATTCCACCTTCCGCGCCGCCCGTGATGGGCATGCCTACCCCCCGGCGATGGCCCATTTTCTTGGGCAGGCGCTGGCGGCATCAGCCTTGCTGAGCGCGTCCATCAAATATCATGAATCACTCATCTTGCAGATCCAAGCAGACGGCCCGGTACGTCTCATCGTCGCTCAATGCACCGGCAACCGCAGTTTGCGAGGGTTGGTGAGATGGACCGCCAACGTCGACGATGAAGCGTTAACGGTCGCCTGCAGCAACGGTTTATTGGTGATCACCATCGATCCCGGTGGCGGGCAGGAGCGTTATCAAGGCATGGTGCAGCTGCTCGGCAGCTCCCTTGCCCAGGCTATCGAAGCCTACTTTGCGCAGTCCGAACAACTGCGCACGCGACTGTGGCTCGCGGCTGATCACACCAGTGCAGCCGGTCTTTTCTTGCAAAGGGTACCGAAGACCCCAGCCGATCCCGACGCCTGGAGTCGAGTACAACAACTTGCCTCGACCATCAGCCGCCAGGAACTGCTGGAGCTACCCAGCCATCAGCTCTTTTACCGATTGTTTCATGAGGAGAACCTACGCGTATTCGAGTCAGAGGTTGTCACCTTTCGTTGCACATGCTCGCGGGAGCGTATCGGGCGCGTGCTGTATAGTCTCGGTCGCAGCGACCTCAGTGCTATCTTGCGGCAAGAAGGGCAGGTCAATGTGACGTGTGAGTACTGCAACCGTGTCTATCGATTCGATACCGTCGACGTGGAGCAGCTGTTTGTCTCCGGCATCCAACCGCAAGCACCATGCACGCCTCAGTGAAGAAAACCTCGATGGATGTTTACACCGTATCGAAATGGGACAAAGGAACACTTGCACCGCCGGTGTTCAAGAGGCAGTCGGGTCAGAAGCAGGACAAATGCGTTCTGCTGGCTACCCGTTCAGTCCAAATGAATGCGCCCGTCACTCCGGCCAGGAAGCCGGAATCCAGTCGCCAGGGATGGCTGTGGTGGAGCGATCCATACGTCGACAGCTCGATGACTCTCTATCGCGGGCATGATGAGCGACATGACGGTGAGGACCAATTGACCGTGCTCAGAAGCGCTTGCCTTCTTGTGTAAGACATGCGAACGTGTCGCCTTACAAAGCAACGGCTTTTTTCACAAGCTCTGAGATCCCGATCCATGATACAGAATGAACAGCAACGGCTGGAGCTTGCGCAAACGGTGATGGAGTTCTTGGATGCCTGGCGGGTGCGGCCGACGGAACAGCTGATACTTCTGGGGTTAGATTCCCAAACTCGGGGGCGCACCCTGGCACGCTATCGCCAAGGAACCCCCTTGCCGGACGACGAGCGCGTCCTGCGCAGAGCTGCCGATCTCGTCGCCATCGGCCGAGCATTGCTGACGGTGTTCCCCCATAGTGCGCCCTCGGCAAGCCTATGGGTGACGACCCCGCACGCCAATTTCGGCAATCGCACGCCGATCGATGTCATGCTGGCTGATCGAGACCAAGGAATTGGCCGTATACTGCGCAGCCTCGACAATACCGGTAGTTGGTAACCCCCCCATTTCCTCGAGTAGTTCCCTTGGCTTGGCTCGACAAAATTCCCCTCTGGTTGCTCGTCGTACTGTCCTTGACGCTGGGTCTAGCGCCCTTCTATCCTGAACCGCATCTGTGGGAAAAACTCAAGATGCTGGCGCAGGGCAATCTAACCCGCCCCATCGATATCTTTGACCTGCTTCTGCATGCGGCCGCTCCCGTTCTGCTGATCCTTAAGTTGTTGCGCCTAGCGGTGACCGCCAGCCTCCACCGCGGAACCCGGTCCTAAGGAGCCTCGATGACCAAAAGGCCCCTGGGTTTCTCACCACAGCATGCGCCTGAGCGTGCCGTCCTTATCGATAAACTGGTGTTTGAATGCCGCCGCCGCATGGAGCAGCACCACGCACGCTGTCCCGTAGGCAAGGTAATAGTGGAAGGCGATAGCCATGTCGCGCGACCTTTCGTCTAAGGGTACGAGCGCTGGGACCACGAACCATCCAAACACCGACACCCCCTCGCCGGTTGACGTCGAAATCAAGTAGCCGCTGACGGGTATGGCGACCATCATCACATACAACAACCGGTGCACGGTCTTGGCGGCAAAACGCTCCCAAGGCTTAATGGTGGCCACCAACGGCGGCGTCGGGGAGTAAATCCTCCATAGCAGGCTGAAACAGACCGCCCCGAGAGCCATCACTCCCAACGATTTATGGGTGGACAGGGCGGCGTTGTACCAGCGATCAAAATAGCTCAGATCGACCATGTACCAGCCGAGTCCCAGCAACCCGATGATGAAGGCCGCGTTAGCCCAGTGCAACACCCTGGCAAACACGCCGTATTGCGTGTTCGGGCTATTGGGCATGCTGCTATCGGCCTTGTCGTGGGTTGATCAAGGTGCCTTATCTAACTCTGTATCCTCGAGCGCGACACAAAGGTTACTTCCGTATCCCCTCGATCCCGAGTTCCATCTCCACTTTTTCGGTTGCAGGCCCGAGATCGTAATCGATACCGAAATCTCGGCGCGTTAACGTGACCGAACCGAGAAATCCGACCCGATAACCACCCCATGGATCGGGTCCCTCACCGATTTTCTCGATGTTGAGGGTGATGGGCTTGCTGACGCCATGCAGCGTCAAAACACCCTCCAGGGTACCCTGCTCGGCTGTGCCGGTATATTGGGTGCTCTCGAAGACGGCGCGAGGATACTGTTTGACATCGAGGAAGTCTTTTTCTCGCAGATGCTTGTCTCTCTCGGCGTGATTGGTGTCGACGCTGGTGGTATCGATCTCAACGCTGATTTGGCTAGCCTGAGGCTGCTCCGAGTCATAGCTGAAGGTGCCCACGACCCGATTGAAACGTCCATATAACCAGCTGAACCCAAGATGTTGGATGCGAAACTGCACAAACGAGTGCGCCGGATCGATCTCGTACTCAGCAGCCTGTGCCGTGGGTGCCAGCAAGGCCATCCCTGATAAAGACAATGACACGATCACGGCCATGCCGTGGTAAAAAAGTCTTTTTTGCATCGCGATACCCTAGGTTGACATCGTTAAATCTGGCGTGACACCTTGTCCGTCCGGTCCCTCTCGGACGGCCTCGCCCCCGCACAAACTCGCCTATGGCTGCAGCGGGTGACACTCAAGAAGAGAATAGGCCGGGGAAGCCGGCGAGTAAACTTGCCATGGCAATGAACAGCAATACAAACCCGGCCAATAGGCCGATGGCTGCGGTCATCCCCGCGACCCAAGCGCGGCGAGCTTTCCGGGCATTCCCTGGGCGTCGGTTTTCCTCCGAACCCTCCACAAACGGCCGAACGGTTTTCAGCAGTCTCTGCAGAGTGCCGATGGACATCAACACCAGCACAATACCTGCGATGAAGAGGGCTACGTTAACTACCAAGGACATCCACCGAAGGCAAGCTGGAGAGCATCGCCCTATTCTCCCCGATGCCATGATCGCCGCCAAGGGGTTGACCAGAGGCGAGCAGCGGAGCTTTACTCGGGCTCAGAGGTTGCGACTAACCGGCTACGCCGCCCGATAGCGGCGTTGGGCGGTGCTCGCTCCTCGCCTATCTATCTGATATGTCT
>CAZUZO010000123.1:0-10580 GCA_964624765.1 uncultured Thiotrichales bacterium | reverse complement strand
AGCACCCGCCGAGCATCGGCTCCCATTCGAGGCTTAAAGCCTTCGCACCCACCGTCTCCCGGCAAAAGCGATGCCGCGACCTGTGCCCCCGACCGATCATGCCCAAAGCACCTCAGACCACAATGTTCTGGTAAACGTTGTCGCTCCCGCCGGTCCCACCAAGCGCACCCGCCCCCACTTGCTGGCCCTGCTGCGTGAAGTCCTTGTCGCTAAAGATATCAGGATTGGCGACGCCCACATCCGTTCCGGCGTTGATCATCGTGGTCGGATCGATGTTGGCTTGCTGCCCCTCGGCGCTCGCCGTGGCATCGCCACCGGGTTTGAAATCGACATTGCGATAACCGTAGCTCATGGTTTGTCTCCTGCATGGATTAACTGAGTCCAACTTACGCCGCGACGGCGACGGAGCCTATGCTACGGATAAGCGAGGCCGGTGTAAGGGGAATAGTTGGAATGTTTTTGTGACGCCTGCACAGGGTGCGAAGGCGAACCAGAAAGCTAGAGCGATGACGGGGAAGGTGTAGGGAGAACCCTTGGACGCCGGCGGCCGGCGGCCGCCGGGTCAGTCACGACAGAATTAAAACCGCCTTACTCAGACGACAATGTTCTGGCTAACGTTGTCACGCCCACCGGCTCCACCGAACGCACCCGCTCCCACTTGCTGGCCCTGCTGCGTGAAATCCTTGTCGCTCATGATATCAGGGTTGGCAACCCCCACATCCACGCCCGCATTGAACATCGTGGTCGCGTCAAGGTTCGCTTGATAGCCCTCGGCAGTGGCCGTGGCATCGCCACCGGATTTAAAGGCATCGCTCATGACAGTACCTCCTCGAAGTCAAAACGATATCTCCGGCCCTTGCGTGCGGCTAGGCGCAACGCAGCGACCATACTAACTCCTTTGTGATAATCGGTATATAGCGCTCCTAAGACATTTATCGTAACGATCCCAGCTAATGTTCAAGTCGGCCAGTCTTGTTAGTCCACAAATCAAGTAGGTGCGCTATAGCCCTAGGGCTAATTATGCGCAGGACCGATTTGTTCTAACTGCGATCGCCGCCGTCGACCACCTGAAACCGAAAACCCAAATGTTCTCGAACCACTGAATCTTGCGACTTCCTTCGGCCGCCGGCTAGGTTCCGAGTTGCCCCGCCGGAATAACGCCCTTAGGGGTCGGTTTCCAAACCCTCACGGTGGGTGCGGTTGAGGGTCTCGATCAGCTCCTTGAAAGGCAGAAAGTGGGTCGACTCGTCGGCGATGATCGGCATGAAGGGCAGATCTTCATTCTCGAATCGGTAGCGCCCCTCGACCATGAGATCGTAGAGTTTGCGAACTTCCGCATCCAGGCGGTCCACGAATCCGATCGCCACCGACATCTCGTCTTCATCAAACTCGATGGCATCCCTCAGATCCTGAATTTCGGCCAAAGCCTCCTTCACCATCCCCTGGTACTCTTCCATCGTTCTTGCTCGTTTCATCGCCCCATTCCCCTCGATGTCTTAGAAGCTGCTTTAAAAATGTCACGAGCGCCGGCAGAGCAAGGTGCCCGGCGCCAAGCCCTGCCGCGGCGCCTCTGGCGAACTTGCACTCCCTGGCAAGAAGTTCGGCCATGGTCATCGTTTCGTCAGAGTTGCCCTGGAGCACACCGTCGGTCACCAATCCTTCGGCAGCCGAACCCCGGGCACGCAAGGGTGTGTGCGGAGGCGGCCGGACCCAAGCCGACAGGGACGTCTTCACGGCGTCCCTTGCGTCACGGGGTCGGCTGCCCCCGGGGCAAAGGTCATCAAACCGCCGACCTTACGGCAACGCCCGGATATCGACGAAATGCCCGGTGATGGCCGCCGCAGCGGCCATCACCGGGCTCACCAGATGGGTTCGTCCTCCGCGACCTTGGCGGCCCTCGAAATTTCGGTTGGAGGTCGAAGCGCATCGTTCACCCGGCAACAAACGATCGGCATTCATGGCCAGGCACATGGAACAACCGGCATCGCGCCATTCGAACCCCGCGTTCATGAAGATCCGGTGCAGGCCCTCACGCTCGGCCTGGGCTTTGACCAGCCCAGAACCCGGCACCACCATGGCCAGGCGGATGTTGGGAGCGATTCTGCGTCCCTTGACCACTTCCGCGGCGGCACGAAGGTCCTCCAGACGGGAATTCGTGCAGGAGCCGATAAACACTTTGTCGAGATGTATATCAACGATCGAGGTCCCCGGGGACAGCCCCATATAGTCTAGGGCCCGCGCTAGCCCCTTGCTTCGCCCCACATCCGGCTCTTGGCTCGGATCCGGCACCCGACCCGTCACCGGCGCCACCATCTCCGGCGAGGTTCCCCAAGTGACTTGAGGAAGAACCGTCGACGCATCGAGGGACACCTCTCGGTCGAACCCTGCATCCGGGTCACTGACTAGATCGGCCCAGGAGTCCACCGCCCGATGCCACAGTGCGCCGGAGGGCGCGTACGGACGACCGCGCAGGTACTCGATGGTCTTTTCGTCGACCGCTATCAGCCCAGCCCGGGCACCGGCCTCGATAGCCATGTTACAGACGGTCATCCGGCCCTCCATCGAGAGCGCAGTGACGGCAGCACCGGAAAACTCAAGAGCATAGCCCGTGGCACCCGCTGCACCGATTTTGCCGATAATCGCCAGTATGACGTCCTTTGCCGTGATGCCGGGACCCGCCGCCCCGATCACGCTCACTCGCATATTGCGAGACTTTTTTTGCCGCAGGCACTGGGTGGCCAGTACCTGCTCCACCTCCGAGGTACCGATCCCGAAGGCGAGCGCCCCGAACGCTCCGTGGGTCGAAGTGTGCGAATCCCCGCACACCACCGTCATCCCAGGCAGAGTCGCTCCTTGCTCAGGGCCGATCACGTGCACGATGCCCTGGCGTGGATCGTCCATGCCATAGTGGGTGATGCCCCAATGCTGACAATTGCGCACCAAGGTGTCCACCTGCAACCGTGAGAGTGGGTCGCGAATACCTTGATCTCGGTCGGTGGTGGGCACATTGTGGTCGGCCACAGCAAGATTCGCTGCCGCCCGCCAGGGGCGACGACCGGCCAGCCTCAGTCCCTCGAACGCTTGCGGCGAGGTCACCTCGTGGACCAGGTGTCGATCGATGTAGAGCAACGTCGTGCCGTCTTCGTTGATACGCACGACATGCGCGTCCCAGAGCTTATCGTAAAGGGTCCTGCCCCTCATGTGCGCCTCCTCTGTCGCGCAAAGACTCTCACGCCCCTGCTGGACATCGCTTCTTACAAACCTAGCCGCGCCAGTGACGGACGGGTCCCACGTCCAGGTGCACAAAGCCCGTCGCCGGATAGTAACCGACGCCCCCCGCCTGAAGTGCCAGAGCCGTCTGCTGCAACTCTCCCAGAGTCCGTCCAGGAAGCCCCACGTCCACCGCCTGACCCAACATATGTAAACTGCGGGTCGCTACGCCACTGCGCCGCTGGCGCAGCAACGAGTTGGTCGCCGGAGTTCGATAGCCAGAGAATACCTCGAAAGGCTCGTCGGTTCGAAGCCGAAGCTTGATCCGGTACAGCAGATCGAGTAGGTCAAGATCCATGGGGCGCAACGCATCGGCACGGTGGTCGCGTAAGATATGGCTGATGGCATGCAGTGGCTCGGATCGGTATTTGCCTTGTAACCAATAAGTCGTTTCCAGGCTCTCGCCCGTGTGCAAATTTACGAAGGCAAGCGTTCGCTTCTCCGTTCCCTCCACTGCCAGCACCTGCGGCGAGCAGGACGCCGCGGCGAGCAAAGCTCCCATCTTCAGCACTCGGCGGCGTCCTTCGAGCCTCGGAGACTCCTTGACCTTGGCACACTTCATCGTTACCCCCTAGGTTTAAGTTCGGTTTTGTTGACTGGAGAAGGACCTCAAAAACGACCCGGTCAGGAGGCTGAGAAGCCATCCCCGATCGGCCATCGTGTGATCGCTCGATCAGTCGTCCCGAGGGACTCCCTCGGCGGATTTCGCCGAGCGATGCGCCGGTCCCAGCGCCTCGCCGTCGCGAATCCACCGCCATGCGATAATAAAGCCAAGACTGCTCACGCCAGCCACTATCAGATAGGTGTTGGTCGGCCCTACCCGTTGCCACAGCTCGCCGCTGAGCAGGCTCCCAAGCGCGCCCCCTGCCCCAAAGCTCAGGCTACTGTAAAGCGCCTGGCCGCGGCCTTGCAATCTGCCCACGAAGAAAACGTGAATGAGCTGAATCGCGACCGCATGGTAAACCCCAAAGCTCGCCGCGTGTAGGGACTGCGCGATCCCCTGCAGGACCAAGCTCTCAGGGAACAGAGCAACCATCAGCCAGCGCAGGGTGGTCAATACGAAGCAACACGCAAACAACCGAGTTGCACCGAACGTTCGAAGCAACTGCGGCATGAACAGGAACACCACGACCTCTGCTAGGACGCCGAAGCCCCAAAGGCCGCCGATAGCCATTGAACTGTAACCGTATCCCTCCAAATAGATGGAGTAAAACGTGTAAAAAGGACCGTGGCTGAGCTGCATCAGGAAGCAGGCGCTCAGAAGCGCCGCCACCTCGGGGCGGCGCAGCACCGAGAACAAAGGCTCATGGCTCGCTTCCCCTGTCACTCTGCCATCGTGAGGAACGACAAGGCTGGCGTACCAGATGCCGACCATGAGGCCAAGCACCACCACTGGAATCACCTGCCAAGAGGTAAAGGCCAGCGCCCAGCCCAGTAACCAGGCGGTGAGGATAAAACCAACCGATCCCCACACCCTGATACGCGCGTAGCGGTCGGCGTCGCGCCCGAGGTGGTTCAGGGTAACCGCTTCGAACTGAGGCAACGCCGCATTCCAAAAAAAACTAAACAGCGCCAGGGTCAGCACCAGGGGCCAGAAACCCGTCGCGTTGTATACACCGAGAAAGCCGAGCGCCGCCAGTGCGCTAGCCCAGCGAACCACCGCCAGGCGATCGCGCCGGCGGTCAGCGAGGATACTCCAGACGTTCGGAGCCACGATCTTGGTCACCATCAACACCGCCATCAGCATGCCGATGGCGCCAGGCCCAAAACCGAGGGATTGCAGATACAAACCCCAGTAGGGCAGCAACGCGCCGAGAGTCGCGAAATAGAAGAAATAGAAACTAGAGAGCCGCCAGTAAGGCAGGCCGTGGCCGACGGCATGCACGTCAAGGGTGGGGTGGAATGATGGGGGTTTGGCTGACGACATCGACGTTTTGCGCGCGCTGTCGCAAAATGTGATCCATCAGCACTATGGCGAGCATCGCTTCGGCGATCGGAGTGGCCCGAATACCCACACACGGATCGTGACGTCCATGGGTCGCCACTTCAACGGCCTCGCCGCGAAGGTTTACGGTCTGTCCCGGCAGGCGGATGCTGGAGGTCGGCTTTAAGGCGATGGAGGCCAGGATCTCCTGGCCCGACGAGATGCCACCCAGAATCCCGCCGCTATGGTTACTGAGAAATCCCTGCGGCGTCATGAGGTCCCGGTGTTCGGTGCCCTTCTGCTCCACGGCGGCAAAGCCAGCCCCGATCTCGACGCCTTTCACGGCGTTGATCCCCATCAGCGCATGGGCAATGTCCGCATCGAGTCGATCGAACACCGGTTCACCCAACCCGGGAGGTACGCCGGTGGCGGTCACGTTGATGCGCGCCCCGATGGAGTTACCCTCCTTGCGCAGGCGATCCATGTAAGCCTCAAGCTCCGGCACCAGGGTCGCATCGGGACAAAAGAACGAGTTGCGTTCTACTTCATCCCAATCGAAGCCATTCGCCCGCAGGGGACCCAGCTGAGCGAGGTAGCCACGCACCAAAATCCCGTAGCGCTCTCGCAGATACTTCTTGGCAATGGCCCCGGCCGCTACGCGAACGGCCGTCTCCCGCGCCGATGAACGCCCGCCCCCGCGATAATCGCGGATGCCGTATTTCTGTTGGTAAGTGTAGTCAGCGTGGCCGGGCCGAAAGCGATCGCTGATCTTGGAGTAGTCCTTCGAGCGCTGATCCACATTGTCGATGAGCAGCCCGATGGGGGTCCCCGTGGTCTTACCTTCAAACACCCCCGAGAGCAAGCGCACAGCGTCGGGTTCGCGGCGCTGCGTGGTGTGGCGGCTCTTGCCCGGCCGGCGACGTTCCAGATCGCGTTGTAGATCGGCCTCCGACAGGAGCATCCCCGGGGGGCAACCATCCACGATCCCGCCGATGGCAAGCCCGTGGCTCTCGCCGAAGGTCGTCAGTGTAAAGAGTCTACCGATCGTGTTGCCGGCCATGGCCCCATTGTATCGGGTTCCGAGCACGGCGTCGCCTGCGGTAGGATAGGGCTTGTGTCCGGCCCCCTTGGAGCGTGCAGAAAATCGAATAGCTGGCGAAAAGCCGATGCCACCGGCCGCTGTCGGTTCGAGGCAGGCGACACAGCGACCCAAATAAGGGGCCGGCTAGGACGGTTAGGCTATTTTGAAGCGTTCGCCAAACAACGCGCGGCAAATTCGGCATGATACCGAATCATAGACTCACGGAGCCCCTTGCACCATTCGCCGGTACGGGGCACTCCACCCGCTTCGCAGTGACACACCACGCTCAGCACCGACCCGAGGGGATGATCGGGCCAGCAAAAAATATCGACCACCCGATGCAGGGTGACATCGACCCCGAGCTCGCGTCCGGCGATACGATTACACGCTGCCGGTAGCGTCTCCCGCACCCCTAAGAAGCCTCCTGGGAGGTGCCAGCCGTTCCACTGCCGGTCCCGCCGGTGGGTCAAGAGAATCTCTCCGCCAGCACGGGTGATCCCGATCTCGACCGCGACAAGTGGCACCACGTGCCCGATGATCTCGAACACCGCTGCGGGCAATCGCGGCAGCACGCCACCGTCCCGCACTAGCCTATCGAGCAGATCGACCAGCCGCGCTTGATCGCCAGCCTGCATTGCTTTGCCTGTGGCGTCGCGTTATCACTTTCCCCTCAGAGGTTGTGAAAAAACCTGCTACGCAACCCGATAGCGGCGTTGGGCGGTGCTCGCTCCTCGCCTATCTATGTCTCTCGGCTTTGCGCCGGCCGCCTTGCTCTCGGGCCGCTGGCGACGGTTTTTTCACAATCTCTCAGACGGAGCGCTTTTTGGGCGCCCGCGGCACCCAAACCGCCCCCACCCTGGGAGGCGCCGCCTCCCAGGGCTCCAATGCGCCTACCGGCGATTTAGACGGTAATGTTCTGGAACACGTTATCCGCCCCACCGCCACCACCCAAGGCACCGGCTCCCACGTTCTGAGCCTGGCGAGTGATGTCTGAATCCGATTGAATGTTCGGATTAGCCACGCCGAGACCCTCCCCCGCATTCACGAAGGCACTGGAGTCGAAGTTCGCTTGGGTACCCGCAGCGGCCGCGCTGGCGTCGCCACCGGCCTTGAAATCAATACCACCATTACTCATGATCAATCCTCCTCGATGCTTATTGGTCAGGCATCTTACATATCAGAAACCCAACCGCGACCTTCTTGGAACGACTTCGTGTCGCCGTGCAGACAACCTGCACAACGGCTAGACGTTGAGGTTTTGCATCACGTTATCGACACCACCGCTACCCCCTTCGGCGACTGCGCCGACATTTTGGCCTTGAGCCGTCCTGTCCGCATCGCTCTGGACGGTAGGGTTGGCCACACCGATGTCGAACCCCGCATTGGTTATATGGGTGAGATCGACGTTGGCCTGGAAACCGGTGGCGGCCGCCGCGGCATCGCCACCTCCCTTGAAATTGGCTGCCATCACATCATCTCCTACAATTAATTACCGTTCTGTCAAACTGCACCTCAGTGCCACGCTATTGTTTGCAGAAACGAAAAGCGAAGTAAAGTGAAATATTACCCAGTGTGCCAGTCCGGCAAACCCCTTGCCAACATCAAGGGATCTCGCTGAAGCCGCCCATCGCGCTCAGAAGCGACTATCATTAGACTTCGGCCTTCGCCGCGTATTGTTGAATAAGACTGAGCAATAATCGTCGGGCTGGTTTCGCATCAAAAGCATTAACTTCCGCCAATGTATTGTCCGGTATTGTCGAGTCGCTGTACCACCATTTGATGATAGATTTTGCCTCTTGATCGTCGATTTCCGGATGGAACTGCAGACCGTGGACGGGGCGTTCACTGTGGCTAAAACCCGCCACGGCACAACTCTTAGAGCGGAAGGTCACGACACAACCGGGTGGCGCTTCTGGAACATGATCCTGGTGGAACACAAATGCTTGTAATTCGCCATCCTTTGTGGATTTTACCGCAACGGACGAGGTAACCGGATGAATGCGGCGAATGCCGACCTCCATGCTGGCTCGACGGGCGACTTGACCGCTAAGCGCCCGAGCAATGATTTGGTGGCCTAAACAGATACCGATTATCGGCCTCCATCGATCGATCGCCGTCTGGGCAAACCCCACCACCCGGGACAAAAAGGCGCTGTCCGGGTGTTGCCGGTCACACACGCTACCCGGCCCTCCCGTTAGGATAATCGTGCTACGGGCCGAGCCCGGATGCTCGAGCGCCTCTCCCTGATAGGGCCTGGACAGCCGCACTTCAAGTCCGACGGCCTCGACCATCCTGGCGATGGCTGCGCCCCGGTCACGACCATTTTCAACGATCAACACCTGCCGAGACGACTTAGCCATGATCGGTCACATGAATTCCCCGCGCTCGCTTCGCGCGCCGCCATCGAAGGTAATCCATGGCCCCCCGCACTTCCCAATACAGGCCGTGCACCCGCCACGGGCGGGTCGCTAGCTTGAGCCAACCCAGAATAAAACGGTAATGGCCGTTCATGATGCACTTGGCGTAATAAGCACCGCACGCGTAATCATTCTCGCGCGCCAAGCGTCGCGTCTCTAGGCCTAACTTGCGCCCATGGTGGTGATAGACCACCAGCTCAGGAATATGCGCACCGGTAAACCCCGCCATCGATGCCCGTGCCACCAAATCGATGTCTTCGCAGCGAAAACGGGTCCCGGCACCGAATTCCGGATCGAAACCACCGATGCGTGCGAACACACGCCGCTGCACCACCATGTTGGCACCTTGAACGGTGCCGCTGGTCATGAACGATCGAGGGGGCAGGATGCGTCGATGAGGGTCGCTATTGCATGCCACCGCAGCATCCGTCAAATCGTAACGCAGGATGCGCCCACCACCGTACTGGAACGCATTGTTGGAGAACTCCGAGATAGCAGTACCCAGATAGCCCGGTCCGAGGTAGCAATCGTCATCCGTGAAGGCGATGAGCGGTGCCTGGCAATGGCCTAGACCGGTGTTGCGGGCACGCCCGAGCCCTGGTCGCATCTCCTTAACGACCTTCAAAGCAAAGTCTGCCGACCGTTGAAACCGCTCCAGCACCGATGGCGTCTCGTCTCGGGATCCATTGTCCACCACGATTACCTCGGCCTTGAGCGTTCGGATATCTGGCTGTGGCAGGTGCTCTAGGCAACGCTTCAGCTGCGCCGCGCGATCGCGGGTACAGATCACCAGAGCAATGGGGGCAACGCTGGGGCTAATAGGCGAAGCCATAGGCTCGGATCGAGGCCAACGTATTCTGCTGGCACGCCCGACTGGCGTGTTCAAGCCAGGATCGCATCCGAAAATTAACGCGGACTTCAAAATCACTCGCCACCCGTGAATAGAAAGTCATGCCGTCCTGTAACAGCTTGTGCAGCTCTTCCTTTTTGGCCAATCGTGCATAAATCTCAGCCAAAACCATCTTGCTATTTAAACATTCCACAGGAAAGTCCTCGGAATGTGAGTACGCGGCCGCCTTCAAGTATTTCTCCGCCAGACCATAGTCGCCGCGACGGAAGAAGGTGTAACCCAGAAACCAATAATATCGATACCAATGAGGCTCGGCTTCCAGAGCGCAATAAAGGCGATCCAGGTAAAAATGTGACTTAAAGACATCTTTGCGCGCCTCAGGGTAATGATTCAAGGCCACGCCTTCTAGCCAGGCCGCCTTAAGCCCAAGCTTTCGGATGCAGTATTGCATGTTGCCATGCACCAAACCGCATTTATTGATCCCCTTTCTAAACACGCTGAGCTTATAGTCTTCGATGACTGACTGGTCCTCTTTGTAGGTCATCCATGACAAAAAATACCCGGCAATATTCGGATCATCTGGCTGTGCCAACACCCGCTTTAGATCGTGCCGTGAGATCCGCTCGTCCGCATCCAAATTCATAATCCAAGGCGTCGTGAGCAGCTGGAAGCCATGGTTACGCACATCGCTGTGGCAATGACATCGTTTTTCATTTAAACGGGTTTCTACCGGTTGAATATTGAACTGCTCACGCACGATTTCCTTGGTGCGATCGGTAGAACCCGTGTCGAGAACGACGACCTCATCAAACAGATCGATGATATCGCCGAGGCATCCGCCGATGCGGCGCTCCTCGTCTTTGACCATGATGCACAGTCCGAGTCTCATCAGAAGCGCCCTCTTGATGACACTGAGTGACGGTTACGCTGTGGAAGCCTTAGAAGCTGTTTTGAAAACCACTGCGCTTGCCATAGCTGCGTTCGCAGCGGCTCGCCATCCTCATGTACTCCCTTGTACACTCCGGTGGCGAGCCGCTG
>CAZUZO010000122.1:0-10787 GCA_964624765.1 uncultured Thiotrichales bacterium | reverse complement strand
TTGGCAATTCGGGCAGATACCATAGAGATAAAGGCTGTGGTCGGTGATGGTGAAACCCGCCTGGGCAGCGACCTCCCTCTGGCGCTGCTCGATGACGGCATCGAAAAATTCCTCTATTCGGCCGCACTTCACGCATACGATATGGTCGTGATGGTGCCCTTTATTGAGCTCGAAGACCGAATGGGTACCTTCGAAGTGATGGCGCAACACGATGCGCGCGGACTCGAACTGGGTCAAAACGCGATAAACAGTGGCCAGCCCGATATCCTCACCGACGTCGAGCAACGCGCGATAGACGTCTTCCGCGCTCATGTGACGTTGCCCACTGCGCTCGAGCACCTCTAGGATTCTTATCCTGGGTAACGTGGCCTTCAGGCCCGCTTTACGTAGATCATCGCGTTGCATAGCGCGTCCCTTATTGGACCAGATGGATCATACCGTTCAGCCTGCCGGCTCGTATACCACACGGTACCTCGATCGGCGACCAAACGCTAACTAAGGCCCAACGGTAACCGTGACACGGCGCACTCCGGGCCAAACCCCCATGATGGCGGTAAAATGCCGACGATCCAACTCGGTGTACCTACCGTGCGCAAGGACGACCATGAAGTATCACGACCTGCGAGATTTCCTCCACCAGCTCGAGCAGCGCGGACTGCTGAAGCGTATCGCGCTCGAAGTGGATCCGCACCTCGAGATGACCGAGATCTGTGACCGCACCCTTCGAGGCGGCGGTCCGGCCTTGCTGTTCGAAAACCCTAAGGGCCACGACGTACCCGTGCTCGGGAACTTATTCGGGACCCCCGAGCGGGTGGCCATGGGAATGGGCGAGGACAGTGTCGAGGCACTGCGCGAAGTGGGACGACTGCTGGCATTTCTGAAGGAGCCGGATCCCCCCCGTGGCCTGCGGGAGGCGTGGAAGAGCCTGCCCATTTTCAAGAAGGTGTTGGACATGGCGCCCAAGACCGTGAAGCGCCCACCCTGTCAAGCGTTCGTGACCGAGGCGGATCGGGTCGATCTGGCCAGGCTTCCGGTGCAGACCTGCTGGCCCGAGGATGCCGGCCCCCTGATCACCTGGGCACTGGTGGTCACCAAAGGACCGCGCAAGCAGCGGCTCAACATCGGCATCTATCGTCAACAAGTGATCGGACGCAATCGTGTCATCATGCGCTGGCTGGCACATCGAGGCGGGGCGCTGGATTACGCAGATTGGAAGGCCATGCATCCCGAGAAGCCTTTTCCAGTGGCGGTGGCTCTGGGTGCCGACCCTGCCACCTTGCTGGCTGCGGTAACGCCGGTGCCGGACACCCTCTCCGAGTATGCTTTCGCCGGCCTGCTGCGTGGCGCTCGGACGGAGCTCAGCACCTGTCTGACCAATGAGCTGCAAGTGCCGGCCAGTGCGGAGTTCGTGCTGGAAGGCCATATCCATCCCGGTGACGTGGCCGCTGAGGGCCCGTTTGGCGATCACACCGGATACTACAATGAGGTGGAAACGTTCCCGGTGTTCACCATCGAGTGCCTCACCCACCGCGCCCAACCCCTGTATCACAGTACCTACACCGGGCGCCCACCGGATGAACCCGCCATGCTAGGCGTCGCTTTGAATGAAGTCTTTGTGCCGTTGCTGCAGAAGCAGTTCCCCGAGATCGTCGACTTCTACCTTCCACCAGAGGGTTGCTCTTACCGGCTGGCAGCGGTGAGCATTCGCAAGCAATACCCAGGGCATGCCAAACGCATCATGCTGGGGATCTGGTCGTTCCTGCGCCAATTCATGTATACCAAGTGGGTCATCGTGACCGACGACGATATCGATGTGCGCAACTGGACCGACCTCATCTGGGCCATCACGACGCGCATGGACCCGGTCCGGGATACGGTGATCATCGAAAACACACCTATCGATTACTTGGATTTCGCCTCACCGGTCGCTGGCCTCGGGTCAAAGATGGGGCTGGATGCCACCAGCAAGTGGCCCGGCGAAACGCAGCGCCTGTGGGGGCGCGCGGTGCGCATGAGCGAAGAGGTCAAAACCCGCATCGATGCGCTGTGGGCGGCGCTCGATATCCCCGTGTAGCCAGTCTTTGCACAAGCCCTCGGTCCTCTGCCGCCCTGCCAAGGGTGATAGCAGCGATGGAGAACCCGCAGCCAAAGACCGCAAACTGGCGCGCAGGTCCTCGATACGCTTTAATGAGCGGTTGCGAACGCAGTACGGCTGCTGTGTCGCTGTTAGGTTATAGCTAGATCGGTCATAGATAGATTTAAGTCATAGCATGTCGAGGCAATGGAATATGAAAGCTGACATTCACCCCCAGTATGAGGAGATCACCGTCACCTGCAGCTGCGGCAATTCCTTCACCACCCGCTCCACGCTCGGACGTCCTTTGCATCTCGATGTCTGCTCAGCGTGCCACCCGTTCTATACTGGAAAACAGAAGATCTTGGACACTGCCGGGCGGGTCGATAAGTTCCGCCGCAAATACAATCTCAAATGACCGGCGAGGTGGTCAGGCTGAGAGTTCAAAACAAGACCTTAGCCAAGAGTGAAAGCGAGCGCCAGAGGCCATGGGTCGCTCTGCTGGCAGCGGGACTTCTCTGGGCAACCCTATCGCAACCCCTGCCTGCGACAGACGTTTCCTGCGAGCTCGACCGTGCCCATGAAAGGGGTATTGTGGAGTACCTCTACGATGGCGATACGATTCGGCTCGGCAACGGGCGCACGGTGCGCCTGATCGGCATCAACAGCCCCGAGCTCGGGCGCCAAGATGAGCCTGATGAACCGCTGGCCAAACACGCGCGGACAAGGCTTGCCCAGCTCACCCCACCCTCCGGCACGGTTCAGCTGCGCTACGACGAGGTACGCCGCGATCGCTATGGCCGCACCCTGGCGCATCTGTTCTTGCAGGACGGGACCAACGTCCAAGAACAGATGCTCTTGAGCGGCCTCGCCACCGTCATCACTGTGCCGCCCAATCTATGGCACCTCGACTGTTATCGATGGGCGGAAGCTAGAGCACAGGCAACGGGCCGCGGCCTGTGGTCGCTGCCTGAGTACCAACCGGTGGCGGCCGAGCAATTGACCACCGATCGCACGAAAGGCTTTCGTTTGGTCACGGGACGGGTACGGCGCGTCACGGAAGGTCGCTACACGATTCGGTTGTACCTCACCGAGCGCGTCGCATTGCAGATCCCCCGTAGCCGCCTCCGGTATTTCACACAATACGCCCCCAAAGAACTCAAGGGACAACGCGTGCTGGCCCGCGGCTGGCTGATGCCGAAGCGCTACGGCTTGGGTATGACGATCCACCACCCCGCGGCGTTACGTGTTTTCGATTTCTCTCCGGAGGTCATGCCGATCGGTTCGCTGCCTGGAGCGGACCTCTATCGGCCCATCAGAGCGCTATTTGACCTGTCTGCTCGCCACGCCCAAAACCAACCGTGACCCTAAGAAGCTGTTTTAAAGACTGCTGCGCTTGCCTGAGCGCGTTGCCCAGCGACTCGCCATCCTCATGTACTCCCTTGTACACTCCGGTGGTTACTCGCCCCATCCCACGGGCTCGCCCCTTCGGGGCCAGCTTAACGCTGTTCAAAATCGTTCCGGAAGATTTTGTCGCCGTTGCGCGCCTTGCGACTCCGGCGCTCGCGACATTTTAAAACAGCTTCTAAGCGAGAAACCCGTCACCGGACACGGTACGGCTGAGCGACTACCCGGGCCAAGGGGTGCTTGCGCGCCCGCGAAATGCTATCGACCGGGGAACATTTATCCGCAACAGTGGTCTCAGTTTGTGAGCGCTTTTGCGCAGCGCTCCCCGCTCCTCCTCCCTGAGCGGGAACCCTCCCGGCTTCCCCAGCCGGGTAGTCACTAGCCCCGGCTTTCACCCTTCCCCCCGATTGAGAAGCCGGGGCTCTTTTTGTTTGTGCCGCTGATGCGCCACGATCGCCATGGTCATGGCCGGACGTGAACGAGCTAAGCCACCCCGCAATGTCCACCATCTGGTCTGCCAACCGAGCATTCCCCAATGACCCGCTGGGCAACCACGACGACCTAGAATATTAACGTCTGATAATATAGACTACAAAAAACTTCGGCCATCGCTAATTTCGTAGCCTAGTATGCTGTTCAGGGGTGCCAATACTCCCCTCGTCCGCCCGAAAAACGGAAACCTCGGCACTTCCCTCGACTGCGATCGGCTCCTTTAACCATGCATAGCTTAGGACCGGGCAAAATGAACTTAAACAACCTGCTCACCAGTGCCTCACTAGCCCTTTGCCTCGCAGCCACAGCGACCGTCGCCACAGCGGGCACCACTGCGCTCGTGGACGGCGATCCGGCAGCCGGAGAGGCTAAAGCCATGGCCTGCGCTGCCTGCCATGGTCCGAGCGGTAATAGCAGCAATCCGGCATGGCCTAAGATCGCTGGGCAGCACGCTCGATACCTAGAAAAAGAACTCATCGATTTCAAGGCCGGAACGAACCGGAGTCACGCCCTGATGACACCGGTCGTCGCGCCGCTCAGCGAGCAGGATATGAAAGACCTGGCGGCCTATTTTGCGGTCCAGAAGTTACAGGGCGGTTATGCCGACGAAAAGCACGTCCAGCTGGGCGAAAAGCTCTACCGAGGCGGTAGCTTCGCGGCTGGCTTTGCCGCCTGCATGAGTTGCCACGGTCCTAGTGGACACGGCAATCCGCTGGGCGGGATCCCCATCGTTTCCGGCCAACATGCCGAATACACAGCCCTACAGCTCAAGGCCTTTCGATCGGGAGAGCGCTCCAACGATCCCTACGGCATCATGCGAGACGTGGCAAAGCGCATGACCGATAAGGAGATCCGGGCCGTCTCGGAGTACATAGCCGGTCTCCATTAATGCATAGGCAGTTCATGGTTTCGGTCCAGACAACTCGGACATCAGACACAACACATGACATGAGCATGCAACCGGATAGACATCAAGTAGTGGCAGAGCACAGATCATGAGAACACGCGTCCTCTATGCTCCGATGATTATCGGGGTACTGGCATGGCTCGCTGCACCTGTTGGCGCAGGGCAAAAAGACCTGTTTGAGGTAACGGGTCTCTATGCGCTCATCGAGCCACCAGCAGCCACAGAAGCGGCCGACAAGGTTGAGGTGGTGGAGTTGTTTTGGTACGGGTGCCCCCATTGCCTCGACTTCGAGCCCTTCGTCATGCATTGGCAGAAGAGCAAACCCGAGTATGTCGAGTTTCGGCGAATGCCGGCCATATTTCAGCAAAGCTGGGAGCCCCATGCGCGCGCCTATTATACCGCTGAGATATTAGGCGTGGTTGATCAAGTCCACCTCCCTTTGTTCGAAGCGATTCACACCCACCGGCGTAATCTGCTCACCAAAGACGAATTGATGGCGTTTTTTGCCGAGCATGGGGTGGATGAGACGGCCTTCAGCAGCACTTACGACTCGTTCACGGTCGATACGCTGGTCAAACGTGCCCAAGTGATGCAAGCACGCTATGGCGTCATGGGTGTCCCGGCGGTGGTGGTCAACGGCAAGTACCGCACCTCTGGCAGCGACGCCGGCGGCTTGGAGCATGTCCTGGATGTCGTTGATGTTCTCGCCGAGCATGAGCATCGGGCGGGGCCGGTCGATGCTCCTGCGAAAACTGATTGAAGGTCTGATGGGCGAGAGTACACCACCGGAGTGTGCGAGAATGGTGAGCCGCTGCGTAACGCAGCCCAGGCCAGCGCAGTCGTTTTTTATAATAGCTTCCAAGCTATTCGACGGGCGTAGTCGCTAGATTGCCCCATTCAGACCAGGAACCCGGGTAGCCACGGATGCGCGGGTAACCGAGCACTTTCAGTACCGCATAGGTGTGGGACGATCGGTGGTGCGTCTGGCAATAGACGATCACCTCTCGATCGGGCGTCACGCCGCGGCGCTCCAGCAATTCGCGAAGCTTGTTTTCAGGTTTGAGCCGCAAATTGCGACTCGTGTCGATGGTCAGCGTCCAATCCATGTTCACCGCTCCCGGGATGTGCCCTGCCCGGGCTGCATAACGCACTAGGCCGTGGAATTCCTCTGGCGTGCGCACATCCAATAGGGTGACATCGGGATTGCCGAGCTTGCCCAGGATATAGTCCTTGTCGGCATGAGCGTGTTCGGTGACAGCCGCTTGGTAGCGCGAAGGCGAACGGCGGTTCGCACCGCGCTCGAGAGGATAACCTTCGTTCGCCCAAGCGTAGAGGCCACCGTTCAGCAGGGAAAAACGCCTATGGCCGAGCACATCGAGCGTCCACAGGAGCCGCCCGGCTTTGCCCCCTCCTTCATCATCATAAGCTACGACGTGGCTTTCGGGGGTCAAGCCCGTAGCCGATAAAACCCGACCGAGGTGTTGCTCATTCGGGAGTAATCCACCAATGGGCCACTGGGTCGCCAACAACGCACCGTATTCTAAATGTGTGGCGCCAGGAATGTGCCCGATGCGTTGGCCCTGGGGCCCTGACAGATCAACGACGAGTAGCGAAGCCTCATGCAGGAGAGGGTAAAGCGTCTCGGGTTCCAACAACAGTGGGAACAAACCTGTCACCCTCTAGATAGCCGTCTACAGATGGCCGTCTACGCCTAATTCGCGGAAGTGGACTGTATCGTCGCGAGCACCGGCGCCGCAACCGGCACGATGGCAACTGCAGTGTCCAAGGGATAGAGATTGTCAGTGCACGGTGCTGCTGACGAGCCTATCCACAGCGCAACTCAACGGCCTACCCTCTTGGTTTCGGACCTGCGAGACTCTCACTGAGAAAGCATCGTCTCCAGTGACGGCTCCCAAGAGCCCTCCTTTGCTGTATCTTCACCCGTCGTCTCGGCGGCCATGGGTCGGGCATCCTCAAGCAGCCGGGATAGCTCCTGGCCCCCCTTAAGGTACACATAATCGGCCTCGGGCCCCCATCCGGAGGCATCCCGAAGGGTATCCCAAGTTCTTCCGAGAATAAGGTGTTTCACGCGGTACGGAGGGGCCATCAGAGAGACTTCGTCCTCTACTTGACCCACCATCTGGACGCAGTTCTGCCCTCCTGGCGGGGGCACCAACTGCGAAACCACCAGCAACGCCTGATCGGTGCTGTATACGGACTTGATCTTGATCGTCCAGCAGGGATTGGGAGCCTGGACAGAAACCCGAACCGTTTGCCGCTCACTCTCGTCTTCGCTTGGGGTGGTCACGTCATCGGCAACAACAGCCACCGCCAACAACAACCCTCCCAAACAGATTCTGCTATTCAATGAGATCATGTCCACTTTCTTGCGCATCGAACAAAGCTGAATGGCCTGGCCAACAAATGCCCGCACCCACACCCGCCCAACATCATAACCGATCTTACAGGAGAGGCCAGCCGGCACCGGGGCAACCTCCTTCCCTCATGACCTCTTTACAACTTCTGCGCAGGCGTTTACGAACCACTGCACGCTTTCACCAGGGCCTTGTAGGCCGCTGTGAAGCCTGACAACGAGTAGGTATCGGTCGTCTCGGTCCCCCGCGCAGAAGTCCCTATTACGATCATCTGCTGCCCTCCCATCATGGCCTTGACCAATGACTCAATCTCGCTGCCGTCGGCTGCCCAGGCAAATTCGCTGCCAGTCGGCAACGTGAACGTTGAGGCTCCAATGCTTATTCGAACCGTGGATCCCTCCTTATACGGATATCCCGCCGTCAGCATCAACTCGTCCGTCTGGTCGCGGGAGCGGCGCGATACCATGACATGAATCTCACCTCGGCGTACATTCGCTGGAGCCGTCGCCGTCGGTGTGCTGACCGCATAACAGGTGCGTTCTCGGTCCTTCATAAAGGTCGCTGCATGCCAGGCCCGATGATGACCGATCGTTTCCAAGTCTGAATCGGCCTCCGTGTGAAAAGACAAGGCGATAGTGGCAGCGGTCATTCCGACCGCAACCATCATTGGATGCCAACTGCCCACTGTATAATCTCCCTTTAGAGCGATCCCGCGGCAACGTTGGAAGGCTCTTCGCTATCCTAAGAGTGATAGATATCCCTAGGCAACCCGTCGCCAAGATGGCCATCAAGCCGGCTCGGTACCGGGCACACCACTTCATTGCGTAGCATCGTACGCGTTGCGACCACTGCGTTCGTAACATTTGTCCATTGTCCATGGCCTAACATTTTGAAAACAGCTTCTAATGTTTATCATTGAACGCCACCCTTTCCTTGGAGAAGTCCGACGATGTCTAAACACGCACGCTTCACTATTCACCTTGACCACCTAAAGGATTACCAATACCAGGTCCGTTTCGACTGGGAAAACGTGCCGGAACTGTTGCTAGACGAACCCCCCCCGCTCGGCAGCAAAGAGAGCCCGAATGCTTCCCGGCTCCTCGCCGCCGCCCTCGGCAACTGCCTCAGCGCCAGCTTGCTGCACTGTATCGCTCGAGAGGACATTCCTGCGGAAGGCATGAAGACGGCGGTGACCTGTCAGCTGATCCGCAATGCAGACAAGCGCCTGCGGATCGGCCACATCGAGGTTCACATAACCGTAAGCGATCGGCTCGCGAGCGCACCTCGCATGCAACGATGTTTGGACTTGTTCGAAGACTTCTCCGTGGTCACCGCCTCAGTGCGAGCAGGGATCCCCGTTACCGTCGAGGTTGCCAACGAAGCCGGGGAGGTGCTCGCCAAAGACTAGCCCCGAGGCGAAGCACCGCAGCTAGGAGACACGGAGCGTAGCACTGAGAGCTTGTGAAAAAACCTGTTACACGACCCGATAGCGGCGTTGGGCGGTGCTCGCTCCTCGCCTATCTATCTGATATGTCTCTCGGCTTCGCGCCGTCCGCCTGGCTCTCGGGTCGCTTTGGACGGTTTTGTCACAAGCTCTGACCTGTCCCCGGCGCCGGATGCCGACTGGCAAACCTAACGAGCCGAGGACAACTCGCGCAACACTCGCTCGGCAGCATCCCACGTCTGCTGCAGCTGGGCTGCGGTGTGCGCACTGGATACGAAGCCTGCCTCAAAGGCAGATGGTGCCAGGTAGATCCCCTCACGGAGCATGCCTTGGAAGAACCGCCGGAACAAGGTCTGGTCACAGGCAAGCACCTGAGTGTAGGTGTGAACCGGCGAGCTCTGTCCAAGAAAAAGACCAAACATACCACCGACCTGATTGGCGCTCATGGCGACACCAGCCGCCTCGGCACGCTGCAGGATCCCCTCCACCAACTGCTGAGTCGTCGCCGAGAGCGCCTGATGGAAACCGGGCTGCTCGACGAGGGTCAGGGTCGCCAACCCGGCCGCCATGGCAACCGGATTGCCCGACAGCGTGCCCGCCTGATAGACAGGCCCCTCTGGTGCCAGCCAGTCAAGGATATCCGCCCGACCTCCGAAAGCGCCTACCGGCAGTCCACCGCCGATTATTTTTCCCAGCGCCGTCAAATCAGGTCTGACCTGATAGAGGTCCTGCGCGCCACCGAGTGCAACCCGAAAACCGGTCATCACTTCGTCGAAAATCAGCAGGCTTCCATACTCATCACAGACCTCGCGCAATCTCTCCAGGAAACCGGGCAAGGGGGGTACGCAGTTCATGTTACCAGCCACTGGTTCAACGATGACCGCTGCGATATCCGCACCCAACCGAGCAAAGACGTCCCGCACCTGTTGGGGCTCGTTATACGTCAACGTGAGCGTCTCGGCAGCCACGGCCTTGGGCACGCCCGGCGAAGTGGGTACCCCCATGGTTAACGCGCCGGAGCCTGCCTTCACCAACAGCGAGTCGACATGGCCATGGTAACAGCCTTCGAACTTGACTATTTTCTCGCGGCCGGTGAATCCGCGGGCCAGGCGAATGGCCGACATCGTCGCTTCAGTGCCCGAATTGACCATTCTCACTTTCTGAATGGACGGCATCAGCGTGCAGATCTTCTCTGCCATCTCCGTCTCGAGGGCGCTCGGGGCTCCGAACCCCAAACCTTTGTCTGCGGCGCCCTTGACCGCCTGAATCACCCGAGGGTGGGCATGCCCGGCGATGAACGGCCCCCAGCCGCCAACATAGTCGACGTATCGCCGCCCATCCACATCGATGAGATAGGGGCCCTCGCCGCGTTCGAAGAAGATGGGTTCCCCTCCCACGGCCTTAAACGCACGCACTGGCGAATTGACCCCTCCGGGAATACGCTGCTGCGCCAAAACGAACAGAACCTGCGACCGACCCATAAGACACACCCTCATGTCACTTCAGTGCCAACCGAGCGCCAGGCCCAAGCAGACACATCCGACGTGGCCAACCCGGCTTTCATGGCTTCTGATTCTAACACCCTCGACCCCTCTGCCCGATGGTGAGGCCGTCCGCCTTTCCACCGGGTACGGGCTAAAACCCGACGCACACCGCGCTTCTAGTCGAGGAGACCATTCTAGAGGAGACCCTTGGTTGTCACACGCATCGTCAACTTGATGCAACGATGACCCAGGCGGGCAGTCATCATCCACGGGAGTGCTGACCGGGTTGGCGGCTGACCGCGATGGGTAATCATGCGACAATGGCCATCGGGGAGGTTGTGAAGCAACCGGCGCGCACAGCTCGGCGGACGGCGCGAAGCCGAGAGAGCGCGACCTATCGGTATAGATAGGCGAGCAGCCAAGCACCAAAAAAAGGCGCTGCCGGATCGCGCAGCCGGTTTTTTTACAAGCTCTGAGAAGCTGATTTTAAAAACGTTATGAGCGCCGGCAGAGCAAGGCGCGCCGCGGCGACAAAATCGTCCGGAACCATTTTGAACAGCGTTAAGCTGGCCCCGAAGGGGCGAACCCCAGGGATGGGGCGAGT
>CAZUZO010000121.1:0-10906 GCA_964624765.1 uncultured Thiotrichales bacterium | reverse complement strand
AGTTCTCGTAGGATGCGGTGAGTTTACGAACCGCATCGATCGCGTTCGCCTTACCCCGCCATGCTTGACCGGATCCCAGTGAATGTCATCGATGTCCGTTCGAAATCCTGGTCGTCGCGAATCCGGTGTTGCCAGTATCGGCGTTGCCAATGGCCGCTCTCGCCTCGCGATGCGATCCAATTGTACAAACTCAAGCACGTTTGAGTCGCGGCATCTTCGCTATCAGTTACTCAACATTGAACGTTCCTAAGTCAGATCATTAGCCCAAACGTTCCCGCAACCATTCATTGACGTCATCCGGGCCAAAACCGATCCAGGGCTTATCCAAGGTGGCAATGTAAAGCGTGTCATTCCTGGCAAGGTAAGGCCGCAACTCCAACAACAGCTCTTGCGGCTGAAGATCGGTGCGGACGCAGTAGCAGCAGTCGGTGAGCTTTGCCCAAACATTCATATTCTTGATGAAGTCAAAAATCGGTGCGTAATCCTGCCCCGGGGTTCTTAGATTAAACGTGATCATCAAAACAGCCATCGAGCGCTCCTCTCGTCCTTCTCTTGCTTGTCTTGTCAAGATACCCATCAAAAGCTATGTAAAAAATGTCACGAGCGCCGGCAGAGCAAGGCGCGCAACAGCGACAAAATCGTCCGGAACGATTTTGAACAGCTAGAAGCTGGCCCCGAAGGGGCGAGCCCCACGGATGGGGCGAGTAATCACCGTCGTGTACAAGGAAGTACATGAGAATGGCGAGCCGTTGCGCAACGCGCTCAGACAAGCGCAGTAGTTTTTACAACAGTTTCTCAGGTGGAAGGCAACAAGATAGCACAAGTTATGCTAAAGCATCGTTGCCGGCTCTTGCGTACCGCCCCTGGGCAACGAGAGCCAAGGCAACGCCCTGCGACACGCAGGCTTTGTGATAAACTCCTCGCACAGGCCGCGTTCGCAACCTCCCACCGATAACAGCTGCTGATTGCACCATGCCCCCCATACCTGACTTCGAGTCCACCCGTGTGCTGGTGGTAGGTGATGTAATTCTTGATCGCTATTGGTACGGAGCGACCTCGCGCATCTCACCAGAAGCCCCCGTGCCCGTCGTTCACGTCGAGGACGTCGAGGAACGTCCCGGAGGGGCTGCCAATGTCGCCACCAACATCGCCGCGCTCGGTGCGACACCCGTGCTCATGGGTATTACCGGCGACGATGAGGCGGCCGACATCCTCACTCGATTGCTGACCCGTCGGGGGGTCGAATCACGCCTGACGCGTGTCCAAGGCTTCCCCACCGTCACCAAACTGCGAGTCGTCAGCCGTCACCAACAACTGATTCGCCTCGACTTCGAGCAGCGCACTCAAGGCGCCAACTGTACCGAGCTACTCAGCCGCTACCAACAGGCGCTGGGAAATGTCGCTGCCGTCGTGCTCTCAGACTACGGCAAAGGCGCCCTCGGTCGCATACAGCCCTTTATCGAGTACGCACGTCACGCCGGCCTACCGGTGTTCGTCGATCCCAAAGGCACCGACTTCGATCGCTACCGAGACGCCACCGTCATCACCCCTAACGTCGCTGAGTTCGAGGCCGTGGTGGGGGCATGCCAGGATCTCGAGCAACTGACCGCGAAGGGCGAGCGGCTACGGCGCACACTGGACCTCGAGGCCTTGCTGATCACCCGAGGTGAGCATGGGATGTCGCTGCTGCGGGAAGGGCAACCTGGATTTCATGTGCCGGCCCATGCACGCGATGTGTACGATGTCACGGGGGCCGGAGACACTGTCATCGGTGTCCTCGCCGCCGCTGTAGCGACTGGCCAACCGATCGAACAAGCCATGGTGTTGGCTAACCTCGCCGCCGCTGTGGTGGTCGCCAAATTCGGTACCGCAGCCGCCACCGTGGACGAAATTCGAGGATTGATTCAACAGGACGCCGCTGCCGGCAGCGGCGTCGTGACGGAGTCGGCACTGCGCAGCCTCATCACTGCCGCTCGCAGCCGCAGGGAACTCATCGTCATGACCAATGGCTGCTTCGATATTTTGCATGCCGGTCACGTGCGATACCTGGCCAAAGCCAAGACACTGGGTCACCGTCTAGTCGTCGCCGTGAATGACGACCCTTCGGTGCGCCGCCTAAAAGGCCAGGGACGCCCGGTGAACCCATTGCAGCGGCGCATGGCGGTGCTGGCAGCCCTGGAGGCGGTCGATTGGGTGGTGCCCTTCACCGAGGATACGCCGGAACGATTGATCCAGCTCGTGGCCCCCGACGTCCTCGTCAAGGGTGGCGATTATCGACCCGAAGACATCATCGGCGGGGATTTTGTGCGCCGGCAGGGAGGCCGGGTAGCCATTTTGGAGTTCGAGCAGGGATGCTCCACCACCGCGACCATTGAGGCGATTCAACGCGCTGCCGGGGAACGCAGCGGATAGGAGGACACAAGAGTGATCATCGTCACGGGCGGTGCCGGCTTTATTGGCAGTAACTTGGTAAGAGGACTCAATGCCCGCGGTCGAGCCGACATATTGGTGGTCGATCATCTCAAACAGGGGCAAAAATTTAGGAATCTCGTCGGCTGTGAAATAGCCGATTACTGGGACCGCAGTCAGTTGCTCGAACACATCGCGTCGTGTCAGAACTTCCCGGAAGTGCCCGAGGCCATCTTCCATCAAGGTGCGTGCACCGTCACCACGGAGTGGGACGGCACCTACATGATGAAAACCAACTTCGAGTACTCCAAGGCCTTATTGCATTTTTGTCTGGACCATCAGATCCCGTTTCTCTATGCATCCAGCGCCGCCGTCTACGGAACGGGCTCCATCTTCCGCGAGGAACGCCAATTCGAGGCGCCGCTCAACGTCTATGGGTACTCAAAATTCTTGTTTGACCAGTACGTGCGGCGAATCCTGCCGACCGCCCGGAGCCAAGTGGTTGGCTTGCGCTACTTTAACGTGTACGGACCGCGGGAAGCCCACAAGGACAGGATGGCGAGCATGGTCTGGCATCTTCGCAACCAGCTGCTCGCGACCGGCCACATGAAGCTATTCTGCGCAAGCCATGGCTACGATGATGGGGAACAGCGACGCGACTTTGTCCATGTCGACGATACGGTTGCCGTCAACTTGTGGTTACTCGACCACGGCGATGTGTCGGGCATCTTTAACTGTGGCACGGGGCAAAGCGCGGGTTTTAACGATGTCGCGCGGTCCGTGATCAACTACTATCGCCGCGGCAACATAGACTATATCCCCTTTCCCGAGGCACTGCAGGGCTGCTACCAAAGCTTCACAGAGGCCGATCTCACCGCACTGCGGGAAGCGGGATACGATGCCAGTTTTAGATCTCTGGAGGACGGGATCGCGAGCTACCTTGAGTGGCTGGATGCGAATACGGCGAGCTAAATGTCCTTGCGGCTCTATACCGTCGCCCAGTATCTGATGCTGCCGTGGCTACTTTTGTACCTATGCTGGCGCGGGTTCAGGAATGCCGCGTACTACCGGCATTGGAACCAGCGTTTCGGATTTACGCCACGGCTTCCCCGCGGACAGCGCTCGGTCTGGATCCACGCGGTCTCGGTCGGGGAGGTGCAGGCAGCCTTGCCGTTGGTAAGGAAGCTGCGCTTGCGCTATCCCGATGCGCAGTTGCTGGTCACCACCACCACGCCAACCGGTGCCGCCCGGGTTAGGCACGCTCTTGACCACAACGTGTCCCACAGTTACGTGCCCTACGATGTACCCAGCGCCGCGCATCGTTTCCTGGACCGCGCCCATCCCGACCTTGCCATCATCATGGAGACCGAGCTTTGGCCCAATCTCTTCACCTCGTGCAAGCGCCGCTCTATCCCCGTGCTCGTCGCCAACGCTCGCCTGTCCGAACGGTCCCTGCACCGCTACCAAAAAATCTCCCGCTTGGCCCGAACCATGCTTAGCAGCGTCAGCGCCATCGCCGCACAGACCGTCGCCGATGCTGAGCGCTTCGTCGCCCTTGGCACCCCGCCTAGTAAAGTAACCATTACCGGAAGCATCAAATTCGACATCGACCTTCCCCTCGGGTTGTTGAGCGACGCGCAAGCGATGCGTGGCCAATGGGGCGTTCAGCGACCCGTGTGGATTGCGGCCAGCACCCATGAAAACGAGGATGAGCAGATCCTCGACGCGTTCGCACAGGTGTTGCGAGCAAAGAGCGATACCCTACTCGTCCTCGTACCCCGTCACCCGGAACGCTTCGCAAGAGTAGCCGCGCTTTGCCGCCGACACGGTTATACCACCGCGCTGCGCAGCCAGCGGCGAGACGCGGACGCCCTGGATGTGTTCATCGGTGACTCGATGGGTGAGCTGCTGCTCTTCTATGGGACAGCCGACGTGGCATTCGTCGGTGGCAGTCTGGTTCCCGTGGGAGGACACAACCCATTGGAACCCGCGGCGCTCGGAGTTCCCATCGTGATGGGCCCCCATGTCTTCAATTTTGCCGAGATCAGCACACGCTTGTGTGCCGCCGGAGCAGCCCAGATCGTTCACAACGCCAAGGAGCTGGCGGAGGTCGTCATCGAGCTGCTGCAGAACCGCGAACGGTGCCAATCCATGGGCCAACGAGGCAAACGATTCGTCCAGCAAAACCGCGGCGCCCTAGAGCGACTGCTCACCCTGGTTGATGCACTCCTTCCGGAGCATCCCTCTCGTTCCGGGAACCGTTCAAGCTGCACCGCCCAGGGCTTGTGAGTACAGGCATTTTTCGGGTTGCGAGGAAGGCCCTGGTGTCAGCGTTTCGTCAGTGCTACGGGTATGCGCCGCAGAGCGTGCCCTGAGAGGTGGTAACAAAACCGTCGCGAACCCGCCCGGCCTATCCCCTAGGGTGATGGGCGGCATGGAGCGCTTGCAGGCGGTAACGCGCCACATGGGTATAGATCTGGGTGGTTGAGATGCTCTGGTGCCCAAGCAGTAATTGAACGACCCGCAGATCGGCACCGTGATTCAAGAGATGGGTCGCGAAGGCATGTCGCAGCGAATGGGGCGATAACCCGCGTTCAATCCCACTGCTCAACGCATATCCCTTGATTCGATACCAAAACGCCTGCCGCGTCATCGGCTTGGCCCGCCCGGTGACGAAAAGAACGTCGCTATCCATGTGGCGGCCCACGAGCACAGGACGCGCTTGCTGGAGATACCGGTCGAGCCAGTACAGGGCTTCCTCACCGAGCGGAACCAGCCGCTCACGGTTACCTTTCCCCACCACCCGTAGCAGGCCCTGACGCCCATTGAACTGCGGGATCGTCAACCCCACAAGCTCCGACACTCGCAGGCCCGTCGCATAGAGCACCTCGATCATAGCTCGATCGCGCAAACCCCTGGACTCATCTATAACAGGTGCCTGCAGCAAACGTTCTACTTCGGCCTCGCTGAGCACATCGGGGAGGCTGCGACCGAGTCGCGGACCCTCGATGAGGGCACACGGGTTGTGTTCGATCTGTCCTTGGCGCACCTGGTAGCGAAAAAACCGGCGCAGGCTGGACAATCGCCGGGCCATGCTGCTCGGCGGTGTATCGGCAAGGGCGGTCATAAAGATCTGCACATCCTCTCGGGTGGTCTCAAGCAGGGTCTTGTGCTGGCATCGCAGCGTGTCGGAGAACTTTTCGAGGTCGGAACGATAGGCCGCTAAGGTGTGAAGGCTTAAACCTTCCTCGAGCCACATCGCATCAAGAAATTGTTCGATCGACTCTTGGTCCGTCAACGACAGCCGTCCTCGCCAGGTTCCACGGTGCAAGCTTCATGTTGCAGAAGCCAGCGTTTCGCGCCGAGCCAGTCCTGGCAGCCTCCTAGATAGCCACCGAGCCCTCGAGTCGCCACAACACGGTGACAGGGCACGATGATCAGGATCGGATTGGCCCGGCAGGCCTGTCCCACTGCCCTCGCACTTGTCGTGAGCTGCTGCGCCAAGCTGGCATAGGTGATGGTCCGCCCAACCGGGATAAGCCGCAGTAAGGCCCAGACCTGCTGTTGAAAGGCGGTCCCCGAAAGCGACAGGGGTACGTCGAAAGGAGTACGCGGATCGCGAAAGTAGCGCTTTAGGGCAGCCACCACTTCCACCACAGGCCCGGCCGCCGGACCGTGTCCGACCGCAACACCTGACGGCAAGATGTCGATGCCGGCAACGCCATGAGGCGCCATGCGTATACCGAGCCGGCCGAGCGGGCTTTGGATGACAGCCTGCGGCTCTCGAGCCGCCCCCAGCGTACCGCCGGGCTCTGTCAACGGCTGACGATCTTTTCCTTGATGCGCGCCGCATGGCCGGTGCGGCCACGCAAATAATACAGCTTTGCCCGCCGAATTCGCCCCCGTCGCTTGACCTCGATCTCGCTGATGGCCGGGCTGTAGGTTTGAAAGACCCGTTCTACTCCTTCGCCGTAGGAAAGCTTGCGCACGGTAAAGGAGGAGTTCAAGCCTCGGTTACGCTTTGCGATCACGACCCCTTGAAAGGCTTGCAGCCGCTCCCGAGTGCCCTCTGTCACTTTCACTTTCACTACGATCGTATCACCAGGCCCAAACTGCGGAAACGACCGAGTCATCTGCTCCGCTTCGAGTTGCTCAATGATGTTGCTCATTGCCTTACCTTCTTCGATATCTCAGGGTCCGTCAATCGGACCTTGCTCCATTCCTTCACCGTGGGCAGCCATTGCCTGCGCATGTTCACGGGCAAACTCCGCCAACAGTGCCCGTTGCTCAGCGCTGAGCTCCACCAGATGCAGCAGGTCTGGGCGCCGCAACCAGGTGCGACCGAGGGCTTGTTTCAGTCGCCAACGCCGGATAGCGTCATGGTTGCCGCTCAGCAGCACGCTCGGCACTCGTAGACCGTCGACCTCCGCCGGGCGCGTATAGTGAGGATGATCTAAAAGCCCGTTCGCAAACGACTCCTCCAGGGCCGAATCCTGGTGCCCAAGAGCCCCCGGCAGCTGCCGGGCAACGGCATCGATGACAACCATGGCGGGCAGCTCCCCACCGGTGAGCACGTAGTCACCGATTGAGCATTCCTCATCGATCTCGGCCAGCACCAGCCGTTCATCGACACCCTCATAGCGCGCGCAGACCAGGATCAACCGCCCCTTGGAGACAAACCTCTCCACTGCACGATGATCGAGAGTATGCCCCTGTGGCGTCAGATAGATCACCGGAGTCCCAGCGCCTAGACTGACTTTGGCGGCTCGTATGGCCGACCGCAGCGGCTCAACCGCCATCACCATTCCGGGACCGCCACCAAAGGGCCTATCGTCCACCAGGCGGTGACGATCGGCAGCAAAATCGCGAGGATTCCAGCGCTGCAAGTGCACCAGCCCGCGCCGGACCGCCCGCCCGGTCACCCCGTAGTCCGACAACACGTCGAACATCTGAGGGAAAAGCGAGATGATCCCGACATGCATCGGCTAAAAATCCGGCTCCCAGTCTACGCGGATAGTGTGCTGCTCGAGGTCCACCTCCCTGATCACGTCGTTTAACAAAAACGGAATCAGCCTGTCTCGATCGCCTTGGATACGCAACACATCATTGGCCCCCGTTGACAACAATCCAACGACCCGGCCGAGCTCGACGCCCGAACCATTCACTACCCGTGCCCCAAGCAAATCGGCCCAATAGTACTCCATGGTAGCGAGCGCCGGCAGCTTCTGGCGTTCCACCAGGATCTCGGCCCCCAGCAATGATTCGGCGGCATCCCGATCATCGTAGCCGGCGAGCTTGACCACCATCCGCCTACCATGCATCCGACTGTGCACCACCTGGACCAAACTGCACTCCCCTGCGCGCTTCAGCTGCCAGGGTGAATAGTCCAATAGGTTCCTTTCAGGGTCGGTGTAAGACCACACCCTCACCCAACCGTGAACCCCATGGGTACTGCCCACACGGCCCATCACGATACGCTGTGCTGGCCGGTTCATGCTCTGTTGCGGGACGAACGCCATCCGGCAAGGCTCATCCGCTTTCTCAAGCAAGCCTCAATCCGGCATGACAGCCAAGCCCTCTGCTTTCGCGCGCTGGCGCTTGACCAGGTTAACGACCCGCTCAGAGGGCTGAGCACCCGTAGACAGCCAGTACTTAACCCGTGCCATGTCGATGCGCAGGGATTCCCTATCGGCAGCAGCGAGGGGATCGTAGAATCCCACGCGTTCGATAAATCGCCCATCCCGGCTGCTGCGCACATCAGCCACCACCACATGGTAAAAAGGGCGCTTCTTAGCCCCCGCCCGTGCCAGTCGAATTCTAACCATCGCTACCTCTCACGCCACCTCTTCGGTCAATTGACATACCGGCCTGGCCTCATCCGTCAATGAATGGGCCAAAGCACCCTTTCTCCTAGATCGGCATCCGGGGTGGTACTCCCCCCCTCCCGGTGATCCCCTGCATGAGCCCAGAGAGCCCGCCTCTCTTGTTTAGCCGTTTCATCATCTTTTGCATTTGACCAAACTGCTTGAGCAGTCGATTCACGTCCTGCACCGTCGTCCCGGACCCGTGGGCGATACGCCGCTTGCGCGATCCATTGACAACGGCAGGGAATCGGCGCTCCTGGGGTGTCATCGAGTTAATAATGGCCTCGAGGCGTAGCAACTCCCGATCATTGACTCGATCGACCATCTCTCGCGGAATCCCCTGCACACCCGGTAGCTTATCCAATAGGGCTGCCACGCCACCGAGCTGCTTCATCTGCTTCAGCTGTTCACGAAAATCCTCCAAATCGAAGCCCTTACCTTTTTTGAGCTTAGAGGCAAGCCGTTGCGCCTGATCACGGTCGATCTTTTGTTCTGCCTCTTCGATGAGGCTCAGCACATCTCCCATCCCCAGAATGCGCGAAGCGATCCGATCTGGGTAAAAAGGCTCCAAGGCCGTGGTTTTCTCACCGACGCCGATGAACTTGATGGGCTTACCGGTAATGCTGCGGATGGAAAGCGCCGCTCCGCCGCGCGCATCTCCATCCGCCTTGGTCAACACGACACCCGTCAGTGGCAGCGCTTGATCGAAGGCGCGGGAAACGTTGGCGGCGTCTTGGCCAGTCATGCTATCGACCACAAACAGCGTTTCCACCGGCTTGATGGCATCATGAACGCGGCGCACTTCATCCATCATCGCCTCATCGATGTGTAGCCGCCCCGCGGTATCCAGAATGACGACATCCAAAAACTGCCTGCGCGCCTGCTCAACGGCCGCCCTAGCGATGGCAACCGGTTCCTGCGAGACATCGCTAGGCAAGAAGCGCACCTCCACGTCCTTGGCCAGCATCTCGAGCTGGGCAATGGCCGCTGGCCGATAGATATCACAGCTCGCTACCAGTACCGACTTCTTAGCTCGTTCTTTGAGCCACCGGGCTAGTTTGGCGACAGTTGTGGTCTTACCTGATCCTTGCAGCCCGGCGACCAGTAGCACCGCCGGCGGCGGCACGTTCAGATCCAGCCCCTCGTTGGCCTCACCCAATAGCAGGATGAGCTGATCGCGGACGATGCGGATGAGCTCCTGACCCGGCGTGAGGCTCTTCATGACCGATTGGCCGACGGCGCGCTCCCGTATATTCTCGATGAATTGCCGCGCCACCGGCAACGCGACGTCGGCTTCCAATAGGGCCATGCGAACATCGCGCAGCGTGTCCTTAATATTGTCTTCGGTCAGCCGACCCTTACCGCGAAGTCGGTTTAAGCTCTGAGTTAAACGTTCGGTGAGATTGTCAAACATGCCTTAGCTCGATTCGAATACTACGGGCTCCAAGAGCGCCCGAGTGGGCGCCCAGTCGGGCCTTGAGATGACTCGGATTGTATCAACGCAGCCGTCAGCTAGCCAATTGTCGGTCAGCTCTGAGCTAGGTTCGCTCTCCCCGCCCAGGCTCAGAGGTTGTGAAAAAACCTGCTACGCAACCCGATAGCGGCGTTGGGTGGTGCTCGCTCCTCGCCTATCTATCTGATATGTCTCTCGGCTTGGCGCCGTCCGCCTGGCTCTCGGCCCGCTCGCGACGGTTTTTTTCACAACCTCTCACGCGAAGCTATCGGGATCGGGCCCGATACGAAGATCGCGGTCTAAGGCATCTAGCCGATCCATGTCGGCACTGGCGATCTCGAAATCGAAGATACGGGCATTAGCCTCGATGCGTGCCTGATGACTCGATTTGGCGATCCCGACTACCCCGTGCTGCACCGTCCAGCGAAGCAGCAATTGTGCCGGGCTCTTACGGTAGTTCTCGGCTAACGCGATCACTTCCGGCACTGCGAGCATTTTGCCCTGCATCAAAATACCCCAGCCCTGAACCTGAATCGCGTGTCGGCCACAGAACTCCAACAGGCTAGGCTGGCATAAGTAGGGATGGAACTCCACTTGGTTCACCATCGGCACGATTTCCGTGTCTTCCATGAGGGCACGCAGATGATGAACCATGAAATTGCTCACCCCGATGGCACGAACACGACCGTCGCGGTAGAGCTTCTCAAGCGCCCGCCACGTGTCCCGGGTACTGTCCCGAAGGGGCCAGTGTATGAGATAAAGATCAATGTAATCCATGCCAAGACGCTTAAGGCTCTTGTCAAATGCGTGCAGGGTCTGCTCATAACCTTGATCGGCATTCCACACCTTGGTGGTCACGAAGATCTCTTCGCGGGGCACACCGCTGGCGCGAATCGCTCGACCGAGACCGCCTTCATTACCATACACAGCGGCGGTATCGACACTGCGGTAGCCCGTCTCAAGGGCCCACTGGACCACTTGCTCGACTTGCGGGCCGTCCGCAATGCGAAACACCCCCAAGCCGATCCAGGGCATCTTGACACCATTGCTGAGACCGGCACCGTGCCCGAGATCACCTAACATCACATCTCCTTTCGCGGACAGCGTGAATGGCGACCACCCATGCTCTTGCACAACCATTCAATCTTGGCATCATAAGAGAAATTCTTCGTCCATAGCA
>CAZUZO010000120.1:0-11093 GCA_964624765.1 uncultured Thiotrichales bacterium | reverse complement strand
AAGGATGGGGCAAGTAACAACCGGAGTGTACAAGGGAGTACATGAGGATTGCGAGTCACCGTGCAACGCAGCTCAGGCAAGCGCAGTAATTTTTAAAACAGCTTCTAAAGGTCATCACTTCAGACGGCAGGAGCACAGCATACGGATGAGCATCGCTGAAGAAGAGATTCAACGGATCGTCGAATCACGGCATCCGGCACCACACGCCGTCCTAGGGCCGCACTATTCGAAACCCGATCGCCGGACGATCATTCGTGCCTTTCTGCCTCAGGCCAAGGAGGTGTCGGTGGCCAGGGGGGGTGGAGGTAAGAAGACGGTCAGACATGAGTTGGTGAGAATACATCCTTTGGGGTTGTTCGAGGGCAGCTTGCCGGGGCTTCTCAACGGTAGCGGTTACCGTCTGATCGTCACCGATGAGCAGGATGTGGAGCACACGTTATACGATCCCTATGCCATCAAGGTATCGGCGTTCTCTGAGGAGGATCGGGTAAAGTTCGCGGGGGGTGAACACCTGCAGGCGTTTCGCCTGTTGGGCGCCCATCCGCGATGCGAGGCAGGCGTGGGGGGGGTGGCATTCGCGGTGTGGGCTCCCCATGCGGCGCGAGTCAGCGTCGTTGGAACGTTCAACGGATGGGACGGTCGCTTGCATCAGATGCAGCTGCTGGGGAATTCGGGGGTGTGGGAGCTGTTTGTGCCTGGGGTGGCCGAGGGCGCCTTGTACAAGTACGAGATCAAGACCGAGGCTGGGAATGTTTTCTTGAAAACCGACCCTTACGCCGGGTCGTTGGAGGCGTGCCCCAACGCTGCTTCCATCGTGTGCCATCTAGAGCAGGCCCATCCTTGGCAGGATCATTCCTGGCGAGCGTCACGCAGTGAACGCGGTCGGCCCGATGAAGCTGAAAGCATCGTCTACCTTTACAAGATCGACTCAAGTGTCTGGCCTACCGTCGCCGAGGAGGACGCACAGGGGGAATATTATCGATCGCTGACGACACCGCAGTTCGCCGCCGAGGTGAAGGGAAAGGGTTTCACCCATGTATTGATCCCGCTCGCGCCGGATCCTTCGACCCATGAGGGGTTGGGTTACGCCCCCAGCCGTGCTTGCGGCACGCCGGCCGATCTGATGGCACTCATCGACTTGTGTCATCAAAACGGTCTAGCTGTCGTGGTACCGGGAACGGGGTCGTCTCTCCCGGTCGACGGTGTGGAGCTGAACTGGTTTGATGGGACGCGATTGTACGAGGACGATACACACCGTTCTGGATCACGGGTGAGATTCGATTTTGCGCGCGGCGAAGTCAGGAGTGCGGTGTTGTCCAATGTGGAATTTTGGTCCACCCACTATCATGTCGACGCTGTGCTGGTGGACCCTCTGACGGCGGCTCTCCATGCCGACTGCTGCCGGGAAGGCCCCGGATGTTCCGCTGGGATCCCTCTCATCGTCCGCGCCGAGCTGCCCGTCGAGCGTTTGCCAGAGCACGAGATCCGGCGCCTCATTGATGGCCGTCATCGCGATCCGTTCGCCCTTCTCGGTCCCCATGGGGGTAGCAACGGGAGCGCTCCAGTAGTTCGCGCCTTCCTGCCACGGGCTGAACAGGCCTATGTGATCATGGATGGCTATCCATGGCTGCTCCATCAGATGGCCAAGCTGGATGCACGAGGGCTGTTGCAAGCGACTATCATCCCCCTTGACTCGGAACTCAAGTATCGCTTGCAAGTGCTGGAGGAGGGTGGTTCCCACCACACCTATCGCGATCCCTATGCTTACCGGTCGTGGTCGTTCACGCCTTATGATCGTCATCTCTTCAATGCGGGCAACCATTATCATGTGTTTCGCAAATTAGGCGCCCATCCGGACACCCGTGAAGGTCAACTCGGTGTCAGTTTTGCACTCTGGGCACCTAACGCAGAAGGTGTCAGTGTCGTGGGTCACTTCAACCACTGGGTGGGTAGCCAGCACCCAATGAAGTTGCACGAAGAGGCGGGTGTGTGGGAGCTGTTTGTGCCGGGGCTTACGGAGGGCGAAATCTACCAGTACGAGCTTCGAACGTCCCAAGGTGGCCTCTGCTTGAAGGCCGATCCGTACGCCTTCTACTGCGAGGTTCCGCCGAAAACGGCTAGCATCGTCTACGATGTCGGGGCGCGATATCGATGGCAGGATCAGGCCTGGATGGAGCAGCGCAGTGCGGGTGACCCTTGGCAGAGTCCGGTGGCCATCTATGAAGTGCATGTGGGTTCCTGGATGCGGACTGTCAACGGCCAGAGCCTCTCCTATACGGCTCTGGCGGAGCGCTTGGTACCTTATGTCAAGCGCCTGGGATTTACCCATATTGAACTCTTGCCCATCGCCGAGCATCCCTATGAACCTTCTTGGGGGTACCAGATTTCCAGCTTCTATGCACCGACTTCGCGCTTTGGGCGGCCAGAGGAGCTTATGGCATTCATCGACCGGTGTCACCAAGAGGCGATCGGCGTCATCCTGGATTGGGTGCCCGCGCATTTCCCCAAAGACGCCCACGCGCTGGGACGCTTCGATGGGACGAGCCTCTACGAGCATGCGGATCCACGCAAAGGCGAGCATCGAGACTGGGGGACGCTGATCTTTAATTATGGCCGGCATGAGGTCGAGAACTTTCTCATCGCCAATGCGTTTTTTTGGCTCGAGACGTATCATTTCGATGGACTGCGAGTCGATGCCGTGGCGTCCATGTTGTATCTGGACTATTCCAGACCGGCGGGAGAGTGGATCCCCAATAGGTTTGGTGGCAAGGAAAATCTGGAGGCGATAGAGTTCCTGAAGCATACCAATTCCATCGTCCACGAGCGGTTTCCAGGCGTCCTGCTGATGGCCGAGGAGTCAACTGCTTGGCCTCGGGTGTCCCGATCGGTCGATAGCGGAGGACTTGGCTTTGGATTCAAGTGGAACATGGGTTGGATGCACGACGTCCTGGCCTACATGCAAGAGCGGCCGGAGCACCGCCACCAGCACTATCGAAGGCTCACTTTCAGCTTTCACTATGCGTTTGATGAGAATTTTGTGCTGTCCCTTTCCCACGATGAAGTGGTGCACCTGAAACGATCGCTACTAGGAAAAATGCCGGGGGACGAATGGCAGGCCTTCGCAAACTTGCGGCTCTTATACGCCTTTATGTACGCCCATCCCGGAAAGAAGCTCCTGTTTATGGGGGGAGAGTTTGGACAACGGCGGGAGTGGGACCATGCCACCAGTCTCGATTGGCAGCTCCTGGATGAGAAGCCGCACCGGAGTCTGTGGCGATTCGTGGCGGATCTTAACGCGGTGTACCGAGCGGCGCCGGCCCTGCATGAGGTGGATGCCGCGCGGGAGGGCTTCGAGGGTATCGATCTCGATAGCCCCCATGAAAATGTCGTTGCCTTTCTCAGGAAGGGCCGCGATCCACGTGATACGTTGCTGTTCGTGGCCAATTTCTCGGCTGTGTTTTACGCGAGCTATCGGATAGGCGTTCCTTTTCCAACCTGGTACCGGGAACTGCTGAATACTGATGCCGAAATTTACGGCGGCCAGGGGGGCGGGTTGCCCGATCAGCGGGCCCTGGCCGAGGACCGACCCTGGCACGGTTACCGATTCTCCCTCTCTCTGCCGTTACCGCCTTTGACAGCGCTCATCGTGCAACCCCTTCCGGCGCGGATTTCGGACCTCTTTAGCCCGAGGTCAATGGAGCAACCTGAAAGCGAGGCGGTACGTGCAGCCGGGCGGCTTTGGTAGACGCTGGCTGTGCAGATCCGTAGGCCCGTCTGAGAGGTTGTGAAAAAACCGTCGCGAGCGGCTCGAAAGCGAGGCGGACGGTGCCAAGCCGACAGACATATCAGATAGATAGGCGAGGAGCGAGCACCGTCCGACGCCGCTATCGGGTTGTGTAGCAGGTTTCTTCACAACCTCTGAGGCCTCTATTAGGCCATTGTGGCCGCTTGGAAGCTAAGATGAAAGAGGAAGACAAGTCGCTCTCAGAGCAAGACCGGGGTTCTAGCCGAGGACCGCACGCGACGGGCGAAGACACCCGCGAAAGCCACACCCAGCTGGTCCTTCCCGGTGATGCGTTACCGACGACACTGCACCTTTTGCCACTTTCTGAACGGCCGTTTTTCCCAGGCCAAGTGATGCCCATTCTGGTGAGCGAGGAGCAGTGGTTGGAAACGGTTAAGCGCGTGGGTGAGATGCCGCATCATATGGCCGGCTTGGTGTTGCTACAGGGTGATGCGAAGGAGGCGAGACCGGCGAACTTCTACTCTATCGGTACCGTTGTGCGGATGCACAACCCAGGTCGCCAGCACGGTCAGATCCAGTTCATGGCTGAGGGTGTCGAGCGCTTTCGTATCCATGAGTGGGTCACCCAGGAAGCACCGTTTGTAGCGCAAGTGGAATACCCCCCGACCCTCAAGGAAGACGACAACACCCTAAAGGCCTATGGCGTCGCCATCATCAATACGATCAAAGAGCTGCTGCCGTTAAATCCGCTGTACGCGGAAGAATTAAAAGTGTTCCTGTCCCGTTTTAGCCCCAATGAGCCCTCTCCCTTTGCGGATTTCGCGGCCAACTTGACCACTGCGGGCAAAGAGGAACTGCAGGATGTGTTGGAGACGGTGCCGGTCTTGCCGCGCATGGAGAAAGTGCTGGTGCTGATCAAGAAAGAACTTCAGGTGGCTCGGATCCAGGCAGAAATCCGCAAAGGTGTGCAGGACCGCATATCGGATCAGCAACGCAAGTTCTTTCTGAAGGAGCAGCTCAAAGAAATTCAGCGTGAGCTCGGCATTTCGAAGGATGATCGCACGGCCCAGCTGGATCGATTTCGCGAGCGACTGCAAACCCTGCACGTGCCTGAGGGGGCCAAGAAACAGATCGACGACGAGATGGAAAAGCTGTCGGTTCTGGAAGTCGGCTCGCCGGAATATGCCGTGACACGCAATTACCTCGATTGGGTGACATCGCTGCCTTGGGGTATTTATTCCGAGGAAAAGCTCGATCTCAAGATCGCCCGGGCCGTTCTTGACCGCGATCACGATGGTCTCGGCGACGTCAAAGACCGCATCATCGAGTTTTTGGCTGTAGGGGTGCTGAAAGGCGAGGTTACAGGTTCCATCCTGTTGTTAGTGGGTCCCCCAGGTGTGGGTAAAACCTCTATCGGTCGTTCCATTGCCGATGCGTTGGGACGCAAGTTCTACCGTTTTAGCCTCGGCGGCATGCGCGATGAAGCCGAGATCAAGGGGCATCGGCGCACCTACATCGGAGCCATGCCCGGCAAGTTTATTCAAGCCATGAAGAGCCTGGGGGTCGCCAACCCAGTGCTGATGCTCGATGAAATCGACAAAATCGGAGCCTCCTATCATGGCGATCCGGCATCGGCGTTGTTGGAGGTCTTGGATCCGGAGCAGAATACGGACTTTCTTGATCACTATCTGGACATGCGTTTCGATCTCTCCAGAGTGCTTTTTATCTGCACAGCCAATCAGCTCGATACCATTCCTGGGCCTCTGCTAGACCGAATGGAGACGATTCGTTTGGCTGGCTATGTCACCAACGAAAAGGTCGAGATTGCGCGCCACCACTTGTGGCCGAAGCAGTTGGCACGGGCTGGGGTCAAGCGCTCGCAGGTGCGAATCACCGATGCGGCGCTGCGCCACATTATCGAAGGCTATGCGCGCGAGGCCGGGGTGCGTAACCTGGAGAAGCAGCTGGGGCGCATCGTTCGTAAGGCCGTGGTCGAGCTGCTAGAGGGTACCCCGCCTCCTTTGCGCACCGGCATCAAGGAGGTTGAGGCGCATCTCGGCAAACCGATGTTTCGCCAGGATCGGCCCTTGACCGGGGTAGGGATCGTCACGGGGCTGGCTTGGACCCCTTTGGGTGGTGCGACACTGGATATCGAGGCTTCACGGGTCCATGAGAAACATCGTGAACTCAAATTGACAGGTAAGCTGGGAGAAGTGATGCGCGAATCGGCGGAGATCGCCTACAGCTACATCGCATCGAACGTCGAGACATTCCATGGTCAACCGGCTTTCTTCGACGACGCTTCCGTGCACTTGCATGTGCCGGAGGGTGCAACGCCAAAAGATGGCCCTAGCGCAGGTATCACGATGGCCACTGCGCTGCTATCCCTTGCCCGCGGAGAACGGATCAAGCGGCCCATGGCGATGACCGGCGAGCTCACATTGACGGGTCGGGTGTTGCCGGTCGGCGGGATTCGCGAGAAAGTCATCGCCGCGCGGCGCAGCAAATTGATGGAGCTGATCTTGCCGGAGGCGAATCGGCGGGATTTCGACGAGTTGCCGGAGTACCTTCGGAAAGGACTCAACGTTCACTTCGTGCGCCGGTATCCGGAGGTGCAGGCGATCGCTTTTCCAACCTAAGGAAGCGGGCAACAATAACTTGGTTACCCAAATGCGAGGTTCGCGCAGGTGCCGTTTTCAATAATCACAAAAATGACCAAATTATTTTTGCGCAGATCCTAAGCGTGAGGGATGACGTTGACAAGGTCTCGTCAAACAAGCCGTGTCGCGACGCTGTTACCCGGCCAAGATGCAATGATGCGGTGCAGCTGATCGACACCATCGGTCAAGGCGGCGGGGCCGGGTTGGAGAATATGGGCCGACTTGATCTCGAACAGCCGACCGTGACGCACAGCCGGGATGTCTTGCCAGCCGGGGCGCTCGCGAACCTTGTCGGCTCGGAACTTTTTTCCGCACCACGACCCGATGATCACGTCCGGCGCGCGGCATACCACCTCCATGGGATCAGCGATGATTCGATCCTTGGCCCGGGGTTGCCTTGCGAGCTCGGCAAAGCAGTCTTTACCTCCGGCGATTTCGATGAGTTCAGACACCCACCGAATCGCGCTTATTTGAGGTTGGTCCCACTCTTCGAAATAGACCACGGGTCTTTGGGGCAGGCTACTCGCGCGCGTTCGGATGTGCTCCAGGTGCGCTGTCAGCTTGCGCACCAACTCCTCGCCCCGCTGCGAGGCCCCTACGAGCGCGCTCAGGAGGGTGATCATATTCAAAATGTCCTGGACCGAGCGCTGATTGAATACCATTACCGTCAGTCCCTGGGCGATCAGGTCTCGGGCAACGTTGGCCTGCAGGTCGGAGAAGCCTAGAACGAGATCGGGTTCGAGGTCGAGAATGCTGTCGAGCTTGGCCGTCGTGAACGCAGCGACCCGTGGTTTTTCCTTGCGTGCTCGCAGCGGGCGCACGGTAAAGCCGGAGATGCCGACGATACGCTCTTCTTCCCCCAGCAAATAGAGGGTTTCGGTGGTTTCCTCCGTGAGACAGACGATGCGCTGAGGGTAGGAAATAGACCGCATTGGCAACCCCGCCGTGGGCAGTTGGCTGTCGCCCGCCAGCGCTCCCGGGCCTTCGACGCCTGTGCGTCGTTTCGCCAGGGGCTTATCCTCCGGGTGCGAGCTGCTTGTCAACTGAGAGCTTGTGAAACAACCTGCTACACAACCCGATAGCGGCGTTGGGCGGTGTTCGCTCCTCGCCTATCTATCTGATATGTCTGTCGGCTTGGCGCCGTCCGCCTGGCTCTCGGGCCGCTCGCGACGGTTTTTTCACAACCTGTCAGAATACGGGGTCGTACCGCGCAGGGTCGGCCTGACGAGACGATGACCCAGGCCCACTATTGAACCAAGCCCAAACCGGATCCCCAGAAGTTGTGGCGTGGCAGCGGTCGGCTCTGGGTGACCGACCGCAACTATATCAAGGTGTGGAGAAGATGGCTACGGCGCAGCAGGTTAGTGGCTTCGGCTCGCTGGGACGACCCGCTCACACGGGACGGTCTTCAAGCCCGGTGCGACAGTCGGTAAGCTAGACTCTAGGCCAGGGGGAGTATCACCATGCCTAGGCCGCGATGGCTCATGAAATTTCTGGGTTGGCTCTTACTGGTGGGCACCGTGGGGGTGGCTAGCTGTCAGGCACTCTTTGCCAGTTCCTCGGAGTTGCCCGACGTTTTGACTTCGTTTGCCAGTGGGGATGACTGATCGATGCCCAAGGCCCGATCTCAGTCTGCCTGGCTTGGCTTAAAGGGCATGCTGATTTTTGTCTTGTCTTTCCCTTTGCTTCTCAAGGCATTGGTAAGCCTGTGGGGCGGTCAGGTGGGCGGGTTACTCGCGAATGCTGTCGCCTATGGTCTATTCGTGCTCGGAGGTATGTTGTTGCGCCGTGGCGTGGCGTCTGAAAAACGCTATGCGGCACAGCCACTTGCGTTGTACCGACCGCTACCTCTGAAGGCGATCGCGGCGGCTATTATCGGTATGGCGACGGTTCTCGCGGCGTTCGCCGCTGTCGGGCATGGCCTCATCATCTCCGTTCTGTTCGGCGTCGGCGCGGCCGGTGGGGTCATGCTTTACTATGGGTTCGATCCCGAACCACGGTCGCTGGCGATTGCTGGCCGTGGCGCCGGTGCGGATGAACTCCGGACGGCGCTTCAGGATGCCTATGCCAAGCTTGAGAGTATCGATGAAGCCCGTCGGGATATTCGGTCGCTGGAATTTCAGCAACGCCTTAGCGCCATCGTCGCGCGCTCGCAAGACATCCTTAAAGCGATCGAGCAAGACCCTCAGGATCTGCGTCGTGCTCGCAAGTTCCTAAATGTTTATCTCGACGGCTTACTGGATGTCACTCGGCAATACGGGCGGGCCCATCCACGGACCCAGTCTGACCAGCTGGAGCAGAACTATCGTGCTCTCCTGGTAGACATGGAGAGCATCTGTAGGGAGCAGCAGAAGAAGCTCGGACAGCAGGATGCCGACGACCTGGATATGCACATCGAAGTGTTGTCAAAGCGCCTCAAGAGAGAAGGCGTGCCTTGAGGAGGCTGCTACGGTGCTTGGATCGACCACGTCCACCCCATGCTCGGGCACCCAAAGCGTCTGACAAACGGATAGACTAGACCGGCATCGGCTTCACTGTCGCGATGCCCGGTTGCGAGCGCACCGTGGGTAAAAAGGTTCAGGGTGTCAAGTCGGATTCTCGTGAAGCCAGGAGCGATGCGATGAGAGATGTCGATGTCCCCGTGTCCACGGCTGCCGACGCGGTCGCGGCCCTCCAACAGGTCGTGGGAAGCGACTTGGTTCCTTACCGCGATGCCGATGCGGAGCGGCGTGCGCGCATCGAAAAAGCCATGGCTGAAATCGATCTCAAGGATAGTCACTCCATTCTCTTCTTCGGTAGCAAGGCCCAGCAGCAGCTGACAGACATTTCGGATCGAATGCTAGAAGGCGTGCGCAACAAAGAGGTAGGCCCGGCAGGGCAAGCTCTGAGCGAAATGGTGGCGACGCTGCGGGGATTTGGAATCGAGGATCTTGAGAAGCCTGGATTTCTGGGCCGACTGTTCGGTGCGAAGAAGCCCGTCGTCAAATTTCTCCAGCGCTATGAGAGCGTCCGCGACCAGATCGATGCCATCAGCGATCAGCTCGACAGGCATCAGACTAAGCTACTGACCGACATCGCTTCCCTGGATCGGCTCTACGACGCGAATCTGCGGTATTTCCACACTCTGGCGGATTACATCGCGGCTGGGGAGGAAAAGCTGCGGGAACTGGATGAGCAAGCTCTGCCGGCACTCAAGACAGAGGAGGAGGCCAGTGGCGATGTGCTCAAGGCGCAACAGCTACGGGACCTACGTTCGGCTCGGGATGATCTGGAGCGTCGCCTACATGATCTGAAGCTGACCCGGCAGGTCACCATGCAGAGCCTGCCGAGCCTTCGGCTCGTGCAGGAAAACGACAAGGCGTTGGTCAGCAAGATCAACTCTGTGATGGCAAACACCATTCCGCTGTGGCGCAACCAGCTTGCCCAGGCGGTGACCATTCAACGTTCCCGGGAAGCCGGCAAGACGCTCAAGGAGGCCGCTGACCTCACCAACGAACTGCTGATGGCCAATGCGGAGAACCTGAAGGCTGCCAATGCTGAGATCCGGCAGCAGGTCGAGCGAGGGATCTTCGACATTGAGGCGGTCAAGCAGGCCAATCAGCAGCTGATTGCCACCATTGAGGAGAGCCTGCGAATTGCCGACGAAGGCAAGCGCCGGCGGGCCGCGGCCGAACAGGAACTGCAGCTCTGCGAATCCGAGCTCAGGAAAGCATTAGCTGCACCGCGTTCAAGGCCTCAGAGCTTGTGAAATAACCGTCGCGAGCGGCCCGAGGAGCCAGGCGGACGGCGCCAAGCCGATAGACATATCAGATAGATAGGCGAGGAGCGAACACCGCCCAACGTCGCTATCGGGTGGTGTAGCAGATTTTTTCACAAGCTCTCAGCCGAGTGCCGGCCCTCGGCAGTGAGGCGGTGCCAGCCTCCTGCACTCATCGGCGACGCGCGCCCGATCGGTCATGTCCCACCCGCCGAGGGTGTTCTTGGGGCGGGTTGATCCGCCAGCGAACGCAAGCCGTCGGGCAGGTGGTCGGCAACCAAAGCTGCGAACGAGGTGATGTCCTGTTGCCTTGCGAACGTTGTACGCCATACCAGGGCGATGGAGCGACCCGCTCGTTGGTCCGCTAACGGCTGGTAATGGATATAGTCCTGCAGTGGGGGCATGTGGCCCACAGCGAGCCAGGGGAGCAAGGTATAGCGGGATCCGCTGGCCACCATGTGGCGCAGTGTTTCCAGACCGGTGGATTGCAATCGCGCTGCATTGTGACGCCGGTTGGAAGGGCACAGATCCAGTGCTTGGCCGCTCAGGCAATGCCCTTCCTGTAGCAGGATTATGTGTTCACCGCGAAGATCCCGTGATGTCACGGGGGTCTTCCGCGCCAGCGGGTGGTCTCTCGGTGCGGCGAGCCAGAATGGTTCGAAGAATACCGCCTTGGCTCTGAGCTCGGGACGTCGGATCGGGAGGGCGGCCAGTACGGCGTCCAGCGTTCCGGCGGTCAATTCATCCAATAGGCTCTCGGTCAAGCCCTCTGTGAGATGCAGCCGTAGGGAAGGGTATCGTCGGCGCAATGCACCCAGCAGTTGTGGTATCAGATAGGGCCCCAAGGTGGCGATAACGCCTAAGCGGAATTCTCCACTGAGGGGTTCGGGAGACGCGCGCGCCAGGGCATCGATGGCTTCTGCCTCGTGCA